>DHIR01000094.1:3965-4833 GCA_002403905.1 Mucilaginibacter sp. UBA4741 | reverse complement strand
ATGTTATTAAACGCCTTATTCTATCAACAGTATTAATTTTAAAAGGTGAAATTATTATCATTTGAAATTTTAGTATCCGCACTATTCTAATTAACACTTATTTAATGAAGAGTAAGAGCCTGTTTAAAAATGGATGAATAAAAAAGCTATGTGTTGAAAAGTGAGTAAAAAGGCCATCGCAGATCGACCAAATAAGTACTAATTGTGAATAACAACAAACTCAATTAGTATGACAACTTATTCAACCGATTTAAGCGATAACCAGTGGCAATTTATAAAAAAGACCTTACAGTTAGGTGAACGCAAGCGAAAACATAATTTGCGGAGTATTTGGAATGCTATCCATTACCTGGTGAAAACAGGATGCCAGTGGCGGATGCTTCCGTTAAACTTTGCCAAATGGCAATTGGTTTATTACTATTATAAGAAATGGCCTGATTTAGAACAGTTTGACCTGTTGTTATCCAAACTCAGGGAACGTGTGAGGATAAAAAAGGGACAAAACGCCGAGGCGAGTTTAGGGATACTGGACAGCCAAAGCGTAAGATGGGGGAACAACCGGTCGCTGAACAGTTATGATGGCAACAAGAAAGTAAAAGGGATCAAACGCCATGTAATAGTAGATAAAAACGGGTTTTTAATTGCTGTGATGGTAACAGTAGCTCATATCCATGACAGTAAAGCAGTAATGCTGCTGATGCGGGTATTGAAAGAAGTGTTATGTGGCATTAAAGTAATTATTGCTGATGGCGGGTATCGGGGCGAGATTGCAGAACAGGTAAAGAAGAGTTTCGGTTATCTGATTCAAGTGGTTATGCGTTCTGATGATAAGAAAACCGGGTTTAAACCAACCCCTAAAAGATGGGTG
>DHIR01000094.1:0-3774 GCA_002403905.1 Mucilaginibacter sp. UBA4741 | reverse complement strand
TATGAACTCCTGCTTGAATCTTCCGAAAATATGGTCAAACTCGCTGCTATAAAATTATTATTGAACAAAATTTAAACAGGCTCTAATAAGACCCATAGTTTTATAATTTTAATTTCGTTTTCAAGTAATTGATAAATGAAGAACAAGATACCAACATAAATTTTGCATCTTCAAATTCTAATGTAAGTCCATCATCTAACAATGGATGTCGGATTCCATTCGCATCGCTGGTATAACCATATATTTTTATGTAAGCCTGTTTCAGAGAACTATGTAGCTGGTGTTTTTTTTCGATAATGGCAAGTGCTGTGGCAAACGACGCTTTATCATCTTTAGCTATAATCCTGCAAAATGCTTCAACCGCCGATATGGATTCTTTAATAGAGTTTCGATAATCAGGAGATTGCTTATCTGACAAAAGTTTTAAAGCAGTAGTCAAATGTGTTTTTGTTGTTTTGAACTCGTCTGATGAATCCAAAGCTTCTTCTATAGAAATTATTTCTTCTTCGGTCGTTATTTGTGCGACTGTCCCATTAATTATTCTATAACCTGATAATTCTTTTTTAAAAGCCCTATTACATTTTTCCGTAAAGCCACAGTTACTATTGCTATGTACTTCAATTTTCGATATCTCTTCAATGAAATCGTAAATTTCATACCATATGGCCTGGTTGAAAAACCAATCCTCGATATGGTCTAAAACCCCGTCTGCGAATACCCGTCCACTTCCCATAGATGGAATAAGATCAATCCTTTTTCCAAAAAATTCCGTCCAAATTAACTTGCAGATAAAACCTCTATCTGAATCCCCGTCGAAAGCGTGATCAGAAATAGAATTATAAAAATTTTCAATAAAAGTGTTCCAAAGACGATTCATCAATAGTTCATCGATTGAATCCACTTGCAAAACTGCTTTGACTGGCCTAAGACCCATTCTTTGAGAAAAACGCATCAATAAATATACCGCTAAACAAGCTTATTGACAATAGGGGTTTCACCAATTATTAAACTCAATTGATGTTCCATATTTATATTATAAATCTTGGCAGCAAAATTGCATAAACAATTATATAAACACACAACGAACTATGAAAAATACATTCAAAATTGCTTTGCTATCAGCCGGATTATTTGCCGCAAGCCAAAGCTTTGCCCAGGAACACCACGAACCGGTTACTAAAAAAGTAGGCCATGCTGCCGAAGATGTAGGTCATGCAACATCAACAGCTGCAACGGCCGTTGGCCACAAAACATCAGAAGTTGCTGTTAAAGGCGTTGTTGCCGTAGCTGATAAAAGGTATGATGGCCATTGGGCACCAACCGGCGAGAACGTATATATTGATAAACACTCGCGTTATTTTTATGTAGATAAACGTGGTCACTATCAATATCTAAAAAAAGCGCAATTAAGAAATAAGCCTTACAAACACTAAAAGGTTATACGGGTACACACCATCTGTTTCTATGAAAACATTTGCATTAATAGCCGTTCATGTAATATCTGCTATATTATTAGCAAGCATGTCGTGATTTAGAGATTTAGTTAATTAGAGGTTAGAGATTAGTTGAGTAACTGATTAATCTCTAACTTTTTTGCATTCACCATAAAAAACAAAAACTAAAGTTTAGAGATTGGTGATTAGTTAATTAGAGATTAGGAATTTGCAAGCCCAATCTTTAATCTTCTCTAAAAAACAAAAGCCCCTCCGATCAATCGAAAAGGCTTTGTTAACTAAAGTTTAGTGATTAGAGATTAGTTAATTAGAGATTAGTGATTTGCTAATTAACGCCATCTCCCAAAAAAACAAAAGCCCTTTCAATCAATTGAAAAGGCCCTGTTAACTAAACTAAAACTAAAAACTATTTTTTGGAGTGATCAGAGATTAGTTAATTAGAAGTTAGGCAAACCTAATCTCTAATCACTAATTAACCAATCACTAAAACCTGCGTTTACGTTCCGGGCGATCTTCCTTGCGTTTGCCTGAAAAATCACGGAAACCCGCGTTGCTTGGTGCGCCGCTTCCACGGTGTCCGCCTTCGCGGCGTTCGCCACCACCACTACGGTTGTAGCCACCACCACCTTCACGGCGTTCGCCACCACCACTACGGTTGTAGCCACCTTCGCGGCGTTCGCTACCACCACTGCGGGTAGTGCTTGTGCCTTCGCCTGATACCTCTATACGTACTTCGCGGCCCTTAAACTCAACGCCTTTAAAGTTGTTGATAACGGCTTCTGATTCAGCATTTGGTACTTCAAAGAAAGAGTAAACACCCTTAACATCTATTTTGCCAACAGTGCGGCCACTTATTTTGCCATTGGTGCAAATGTAACCCAGCAAATCGCCACGGTTAAACTCATCAACAGAACCTAAGTTTATAAATAAACGGGTGTATTCTGATTTACCACCTTCGCCACGTGGAGCACGTTCACCACGTTCTCCGCGCTCACCTCTTTCGCCACGTTCACGGTCAAAACGGCCTTCTTCAACAGGGGCGTTCAAATCAGGGGCGTTTTTGTAATAATCTAAAAAGCGGTTAAACTCGATAGATGCAAAACGTTTAATAAAATCTTCTTTGGTCAGGTCCTTAAACTCTTCCATAATACGTGGAAGATATTGTTCAATTTGCTGCTCATTAACCTCTACGCCATGTATTTTATGAACGATAGAGAATAATTGTTTTTCGCAAACATCAAAACCTGTAGGTATCTCAACCTTAACAAATTTTTTGCCTAAGCCACGCTCAATCTGGCGTATTTTACCTAACTCTTTAGCGTTAATGATAGAGATTGATATACCTGTTTTACCGGCACGGGCTGTACGACCGCTACGGTGGGTATAATTTTCAACCTCGTCAGGCAATGAATAGTTAATAACGTGTGTTACATCATTAACGTCAATACCACGTGCGGCAACATCGGTAGCAATTAATAATTGCAGGTTACGCTCGCGGTAACGTTTCATTACTTTATCGCGTTGTTGTTGTGATAAGTCACCGTGTAATGAATCGGCATTATAGCCATCTTTCATTAATGATTCGGCAATATCCTGGGTCTCAATTTTAGTACGGCAAAATACAATACCAAAAATGTCAGGGTTAAAATCAACTATACGTTTAAATGCGGCATACTTATCACGGGCACGTACAATATAGTACTCATGCTCTATGTTGGCGTTGCCGGTGTTTTTAGTACCCATGGTAAGCTCAAATGGCTCATTCATGTACTTTTTAGCTATGCGGCGTACTTCGGCCGGCATAGTTGCAGAAAACAACCATGTTTTCTTAGTGTCTGGTGTGGTAGATAGGATACTGTCAATATCTTCCTGAAAGCCCATGTTGAGCATTTCATCAGCTTCATCCAATACTACAAATTTCACCTTTGTAAAGTCAATTGCCTTACGGTTGATAATATCAAGCATACGGCCAGGTGTGGCAACGACAATTTGTACGCCGCGTCTTATCTGGCGTAATTGGTCAGAAATACTAGCCCCGCCATAAACAGCAACAACGTTAACGTTGCCCATTTTTTTGGAGTAGTTCTTAATGTCATTAGTAATTTGCAAACAAAGTTCGCGTGTTGGGCATAAAACAAGTGCCTGCGGATGATTTTCTTCGAAATCCAACAGTTCTAATAATGGTAGGCCAAAGGCAGCAGTCTTACCGGTCCCGGTTTGGGCTAATCCGACAAAATCGTTGCTGCCTGTTAACAATACCGGAATTGACTGTTCCTGGATTGGTGTAGGGTTTTCGAACCCTAACTCAGAGATGGCATTA
>DHIR01000241.1 GCA_002403905.1 Mucilaginibacter sp. UBA4741 | reverse complement strand
TTATTTTAATGCGTCTGCCCTGGTGTATCTACTGTAATATGATGCATTGCATTCCCACATTCTTTTCAATAGCTTTATCCAATCAATTATCCCTCAAATGAAAAAACTTATCCCAATAATATTAATATTCCTTGCAACTGCATCATCTCATGCCCAAAACAAAAAAGCCGACAGACAACAAGTAGCCACTATAGGCGATCTTAAAGTAGCAGGCGGTACCATCGCTGATTGCAAGATTGGCTATCGTACTTATGGTAAGTTAAATGCGGATAAATCTAACGGCGTGCTAATGCTTACCTGGTTTGGTGGTGTATCAAAAAACCTGGAAGGGCCCGATACCTGGCGGGCCATTGATACTACCCGGTATTTTGTAATGATAGTTGACGCGCTGGGCGATGGTATTTCGTCATCGCCATCAAACAGTGTTAAACAAAATGGGATGAAGTTTCCGGCTTTTTCTGCGGTTGATATGATAGAGAGCCAGCACCGCCTGCTCGCTCAAAAATTTGGTATTACCCATGTCCATGCCATAACCGGTATATCGATGGGTGGTATACAAACTTTTCAATGGGCCATAACTTATCCTGACTTTGCAGATATTTTAATACCCATAGTTGGCACACCACAGTTTACCAGTTATGATAATATGCGTGGAGCGCTGTACCGTAAGATCATTGAGAACGACCCTGAATATAACCACGGTAATTATAAGGTTAATCCAAAGATCAGTATGGTAAATATGCTTTGGGAGCTTTTGTTAACCACCCCTACAGAAAAAGTAAGGTCAAAGCCGCATGATGCGTTCCCCAAATGGTTAGCCGATACCGAGGCCCAGCAACATAGCGATTGGAACGATACTTATTACCAATCAGCCGCTTTAGAGCAATTTGATATTGCTAAAGATTATAACAGTTCGTTAAAAGAAGTAGCGGCACATGTTAAAGCAAAAATGCTCATCATAACATCTTTACAGGATCATATTGTTAACCCCAAACCGGCTATTGATTTTGCGAAACTGGTAAATGCGAAACTGGTAATGATCGACAGTGATGCCGGGCACCTCGCCGGCAATTTTGGTAATGGTGACGCAAGGAAGGCGATGGTGGAGGTGTTGCAATAGCCTCACCCCCTTCATAGGAGTCCTTTGGACAAGAGGCTGTCTCAAAAGTAAAATCATAAGAGACTAAACCAGATTTAATTTTACAGCATAAAAAGCTACTATGGTGTTCCAAAGTGTTCCACTTTCAAAATGTAACACCCCATCTGCACATCCACATATCTGCACATTTACACATCCTCAAACTATCACATCCAAAAAATGTTATTACTTTTGGAGCTTCTAAAATAGTAACTGATTTGGATAAAGAACTTGTACGCCATTTTATAGATAATGCCCTTAAAGAAGATGTAGGTGATGGCGACCATACATCATTAGCCACCATACCCGCGGGTACAACCGGCAAGGCAAAGCTGTTAGTTAAAGAAACCGGCATCATAGCCGGTGTTGAGCTGGCCGAATATATCTTCCATCGCGTTGATAAGGGCCTAAAGCTAAATGTATTCATCAATGACGGTACCGAAGTAAGACCTAAAGAAATTGTATTTGAGGTTGAAGGCAACGTTATAAGTATACTAACTGCCGAACGTTTGGTGCTGAACTGCATGCAGCGAATGTCTGGCATTGCTACGGCTACAGATCATATTGTCGACTTGTTAAAAGGTACTAATACCCAGGTGTTAGACACACGTAAAACCACACCCGGTATGCGTTACCTGGAGAAATGGGCCGTACGTATAGGCGGCGGTGTTAACCATCGTTTTGGTTTGTATGATATGATTTTGATCAAGGATAATCATGTTGATTATTCGGGCGGTATAGCACGCGCTATAGAGAACGCGCATCAATATATTTCTGCCAACAATAAAAAACTGGCTATCGAAATTGAAGTACGTAACCAGGAAGAGTTGGATGAAGTTATACAAACCGGCGGTGTAGACCGCATATTGCTGGATAACTTTAATTTCGCCGATCTGAAACAAGCTGTTAATATTATTGAGGGCCGTTACATAACAGAAGCGTCAGGCGGTATAACTGTCGACAACGTACGCGAGTATGCTAATTGCGGGGTTGATTATGTATCAATAGGTGCGTTAACGCATTCGGTTACCTGCCTGGACCTGAGCCTGAAAGCGGTTAAATAATTTACATTGTATTAATTTTATAGGAAATTGCCAATTGCATTTAAATATGATTAAACTTGTTAGTACAGTTTTCAATTTATAATATTGCGTTGATATGATCACCCCTTATTCAATTTCAGCGCTTATACTTGCTTATTTGTGTGGTTCTATCCCTACTGCGGTTTGGATAGGAATGGCGTTTTACGGGGTAGATGTAAGAGAGTATGGCAGCGGTAATGCAGGTGCAACCAATACCTTTAGGGTACTGGGCAAAAAAGCCGGTATACCCGTAATGTTGCTTGATATTTTAAAAGGGTTTACAGCCACTAATCTTGCTTTTTTTATTGGGGTTACTACAACCGGGGGGGTAAACTCTATCCCTTATACTAATTACGAACTGGCGCTTGGTATTGCTGCAGTAATGGGCCACCTGTTTCCTGTCTTTGCGGGCTTTAGGGGTGGTAAGGGTATAGCCACCTTATTCGGGATGATACTGGCTATCCACTTTCATGCGGCATTGCTTTGTGTTATAGTATTTATTATAGTTTTATTAGTGTTTAGATATGTATCACTAGGTTCTATCCTGGCCGGATTTACTTACCTTTTAGGGGTTGCGTTTGTTTTTCCCAGCAACCGCTCGGTAGTAATTTATGGTATGTGCATGTGTCTGTTGATATTAGTTACTCACCAAAAAAATATTGAACGTTTGCTAAAGGGTACCGAATCTAAGGTCAATCTGTTCAAGAGGAAAAAAACTGACCAGGCCAATTTAGGATAACGACTGCCCCAAAACCTCTAATATAGCTTTTGCTTTAAGTAAACACTCATCATATTCCTGTTCCGCATCGGCATAATAGGTTATGGCGCTGCCTACGTGAAATGATAAATACCTTTCAACCGAGTTATACAGCAAGGTTCTTATCACCACATTAAAATCAAAATCATTATCGGGACTAAAGTAGCCTATAGCGCCCGAGTATATGCCTCGCCTGCTGCGCTCGTATAGCTCCATCAGGCGCATTGCACTTATCTTGGGTGCGCCGGTCATGCTGCCCATAGGGAAAGTGTTGCGTATAGCTTCTACAGGCGAAATACCGTCCTGCAACTCGCATACAACAGTCGATATCATTTGATGTACCTGGTTAAAGGTATAAATGCCAAATAGCTCTTCGGTTTTAACAGTGCCTTGTTTGGCCGAATGGGTTAGATCGTTACGTACCAGGTCGACGATCATTACATTTTCCTGTAACTCTTTGGTATGGTTGCGTAGTTGTTGTTTAATAGCCTCGTCTTCCTGCTCCGTATTGCCGCGCTTAGCAGTGCCTTTTATTGGTTGCGATATAAGTTTGTTATCACGCTTAGCCAAAAATCGTTCGGGTGATGCGCATAGGATATAGTTATCTTTCCATTTATAAAATGTGCCAAACGGTGTAGGCGATACGCGGTTAAGCTGCAAAAAGGTAGCTACCGGGTTAATCTCCGAGTTGTCAGCAAAAAACTCCTGGCAAAAGTTGGTTACATAGATATCACCACGGGTTATGTGGTCCTTTATTTTGTTAACTGTAGTTATATAATCCTCTTTGCTAAACCTAGATTGCAGGTTGATCGCGTTAGCGTTATAAGCAGGGGTTGACTGCTGTTCAATCGTTTTAAAAATGCCATCAGCATCATCAGAGATAACCTCTACCTTATTGCCATTAATTAATATTAAATGCTGCGGGGCAAAGAAATAAAGGTCTGGAAAGTTAAGATGATCAGGATTTGCAGATGATAAACGCTCTATCTCATTCTTCAGGTCATAGCTAAGAAAACCCGTTAGCCAACCCGGGTTATCCATGCGAAACCTGACCAGTTCATCAAAAGCCGATCCGGTGTTTTCGGTCACGCTACTCTTAACACCTGCTGCAATTAAGGTATCGAATTTAGAATATGGGTCATTAAAATTATTGGAGTCAAGGTAACAAGCAGAATCAAATGTTGCTGCCCATTGCAGCGCTTTTTGCTTAAATAAATGGAGATCGGTTACCTGTTTAATCACCATACAAAGTTAAAACAAAAGGCCCTGCATAACGGAGCCTTTTTAATATTTGTTTTAGTAGGTTTAGTGTAAAACTAAAGTTTGTTTTCTATCAGGGCCTACTGATAACCATTTAATTGGTACACCTAATTCTTTCTCCAGGTAATCAATATAGATTTGCAGTTTGGCTGGTATCTCTGATAATTCGGTTATGCCGGTCAAATCCTCGTTCCAACCATCAATCTCCTTTAAAACAGGCACAGCATCTACCGAGCAAATATCATACGGCATATAATCTATTTTCTCACCTAAATAGGTATAGTGAGTGCAGGCATAGATCTTATCAAAGCCGCTTAATACATCAGCCTTGGTCATTACCATTTGGGTAACACCATTCAACATAATAGCGTATTTTAAAGCAGGTAGGTCAATCCAGCCGGTGCGGCGTGGCCTGCCGGTGGTAGCGCCAAACTCATGGCCCACTTTACGTAGCTCTTCGCCAACTTCGTTATCCAATTCGGTAGGGAAGGGGCCGCCACCAACACGGGTACAATAAGCTTTAAAAATACCAATAACATCGCCAATAGTATTTGGGGCAATACCCAAACCTGTACAAGCACCTGCACTGGTGGTGTTTGATGAAGTTACAAACGGATACGAACCAAAGTCAATATCCAGCATAGTGCCTTGTGCGCCTTCGGCTAATATTTTTTTACCTTTTTTAAGGTAGTCGTTAACAAAATGTTCAGAGTCAACCAGCTGGAATTTCTTGATCAGCTCAATAGCCTCAAAGAAAGCTGCTTCGCGTTCGCTAAAATCAGCAACCTCGCCATATAATGCTTGCAGCATAGACGTATGCTTATCAACCAGTTTTTTATAGCGCTCTTTAAAATCGGGCAGGGTAATATCACCAATACGTAAACCATTACGCCCGGTTTTATCCATATAAGTTGGGCCGATACCTTTTAAGGTCGATCCAATTTTGCCTTCGCCCATTTTCTTTTCAGAAGCGGCATCTAATAATTGGTGAGTAGGTAATATCAGGTGTGCCTTTTTAGCTATCAATAAATTCTTTTTAGCTAAAAGATCATGCCCGGCATCCTTTAATTTATCAATCTCTCTTTTTAGAGTGATAGGGTCAATAACAACACCGTTGCCTATAAGATTAAGTGTGTTATCAAAAAATATACCCGAAGGGATGGTATTTAATACAAACTTTTTACCATCGAACTCCAACGTATGGCCTGCATTTGGCCCTCCCTGGAAACGGGCAATCAGGTCATAACCTGCACTTAATACATCAACAATTTTTCCTTTGCCTTCATCGCCCCACTGGAGGCCTAATAATACGTCAACAGCCATTAATTTTTTATGTTTTTATAATAATCGTCAAATGCTTTTGTGATGATTTGTTTTACCTTATCCCAAGTCATATCATCTAAAGACTCTGGCGTAATTGTATTTTCAGCATCGATAAAGTAAACAACCGATCTAATAACCGCAAAGGTATCATCATAATTATATCTATCATGATAAAATTGAAAAAGTTCGTTAAAGGAATAGATCTGTAGTAATCTTGCAATATCCCAAAAGTCCTTTTTTACGCCTCTACCTTTAACAGCATTAAGCTTCAAAGCTATTAAATCTTTAATATCAGCAAATGGAATATTATCAATTATTTGTATTGGATTTAAAAATGGATCTCTGACTGAAACAAAATCAACTTTTATGTTTTGAATAATGCATTGATAAATTGATCTACTTCGGTCATTAATTGTAATGATCCCGCCAAAACTATCTTCAAGTGCAGGAATTAAAATGTCTTTATCAAGGGGTTGATCTGTGAAGAAATCTAAGTCAATTGATTTTCTATGTCCCAGTAACAATGAAAGTGCGGTGCCACCAACAAGCCTGAATGATTTCAATTCAGGTAATGAAACCATCTTTTTTAGAAGTCCCAGTGTTGCCGGTTCAACTGTTTCTTCTCGTAGCATTTAAAATCGGTTGGTTTAACTTTAAATAATGTACAGCAAAAATTTATGCTGATATCAGATAACCATAGCGCTTGTAAAGCCAATTCTTTTACTTTATCAAAGCCGTAAAACTTTAGGAGGTTGTTAAAGTCATCTGCTTTTCCTCTTTCTATAACCTTTTCAACAACATGTACAGCATTCTTGTTATAGTCGATCTTATCCATATCAACATCCCAAAATGCTTGTTTGCTTAAAATCGGTTTGTCCATTAGTTATACTTTTCTATCGCAAAAGCCTGCTTTAAGTTTTTCACAATTACCATAAAGATTTAAAGA
Organism: Mucilaginibacter sp. UBA4741; assembly: GCA_002403905.1. Classification (GTDB taxonomy): domain Bacteria; phylum Bacteroidota; class Bacteroidia; order Sphingobacteriales; family Sphingobacteriaceae; genus Mucilaginibacter. The sequence continues at coordinate 4,448 of DHIR01000241.1, read as the reverse complement.
GTGGTGCTTTATCTCGAATTTTAGCAGGCCGCCCATCATGCTTTGTATCTGTTGTATGCGTGGGTCGCAAAACTCAACCACCTTGCCGCAATCCAGGCAAATAATATGGTCGTGCTGTTTGTAGCCGTATGATTTTTCGAACTGAGCCATGTTTTTACCAAACTGGTGCTTGGTAACCAAATCGCATGATACCAGTAACTCCAGCGTGTTATAAACCGTAGCACGACTAACCCTGTATTTTTTATTTTTCATGTGTATATATAATGATTCCACATCAAAATGGTCGCTGCGCGAGTAGATCTCTTCTAGTATGGCAAAGCGTTCGGGGGTTTTACGCAGGCTTTTATTTTCAAGGTAAGCCTCGAAAATTTTTTTAACCATTACTATAGTTTCCTGTTGGGGCATAGTTGTTTATTAATGTTCAAAGGTAGCATATTAGAGGCAAGAATCAAGAGCCAAGAAACAAGACAATGGTTCTTCAATTATCTAATATTATACCTTGATGTTATTAAAATTTGCTCTTGGTTCTTAACTCTTACTTCTTGATTCTATCTATCACGATGCTTTTTCAACAGCATCAAACCGGGTTACAGCAGTAACGCCATTAACCGTTTTTAGCCTTTTTATCAGGTTATCTAAATGTTGAGTATCGTTTACATATACCATTATTGATCCTTCAAAAATGCCGTTATCGCTATCAACCGTAATAGAGCGCATGTTTACTTTAAAATCGTTTGATATTACAGTAGTTAACTTGTTAATTAAACCTACATCGTCAATACCGGTAATGCGCAGGCCGGTTAAAAATGCCAGTTCCTGCTGATTGGTCCAGCGGGCCTTAACAATACGATAACCATAGTTGGCCATTAACTTAGCCGCGTTAGGGCAATTGGTGCGGTGTATTTTTATACCATCGCTAACGGTAACAAAACCAAATACATCATCGCCGGGTATCGGATTACAGCAATTGGCCAGCTTGTAGTCAATTTTTTGCATATCCTCACCAATTAACAGCATGTCGCTGTCTTTAGCTTTAATGTTGCGTAACAGGCCTTGTAGCTGCTCGTTCTCTATTCTGTCCTGAGGTTTATTCTCAACAACTTTTTCAGATTGCTGGTAATCCTTCAGGTCCTTCATGTCAATAAGTCCCTTAGCTATATTGAAGAACAGGTCCTGCGTTGATGCCAGTTTAAAATAGTAGCTCAGTTTATGGATATTCTCTGAGTTATAAGTGATCTTTAGTGATTTTAGCTTACGTTCCAGTATCTCTTTGCCATCCTCGGCAACCTTACGTTTCTCCTCTTTTAATGCCGATTTTATTTTGGCTTTGGCTTTGGCAGTTACGACAAAATTTAGCCAATCTTCTTTAGGGGCCTGTTTGCTTGACGTGATAACTTCTACCTGATCGCCATTTTGCAGTTTGTAGCTTAACGGTACCAGTTTATGATTAACCTTAGCGCCGATACAACTTGCGCCTACATCGGTGTGTATCTCGAAAGCAAAATCAAGCGCGGTAGCATTTAATGGCAACTGTATCAGCGCGCCTTTCGGTGTGAATATAAATATCTCGTCAGAGAATAAGTTCATCTTGAAATCATCCAGGAACTCGAGCGCGTTCGAGTCGGGGTTCTTTAACATATCCCTAACTTTTTGTACCCATTGATCTAATCCGCTATCTGTCGATGATTCTTTGTATTTCCAGTGCGCCGCGAAACCTTTCTCGGCAATTTCATTCATACGTTTGGTGCGTATCTGCACCTCAACCCATTGCCCGCGTGGCCCCATTACAGTTGTGTGTAATGATTCGTAACCATTTGCCTTGGGCGACGATATCCAATCACGCAGCCTATCCGGGTTTGGGCGATAAAGATCAGTTACTATAGAATATGCTTTCCAGCAATCTGCTTTTTCATTTTCGGGCGTGCTATCCAATATAACCCGTATGGCAAAAAGATCATAAACTTCCTCAAACGGAATAGACTTTTTCTTCATCTTGTTCCAGATAGAGTGGATAGATTTTGGCCGCCCAAACAGATCGGCATCCAGCCCCTGGCCATTTAATACTTTTTTTACCGGTTCAATAAAATCACGAATAAATTTCTCGCGCTCGGCTTTTTTCTCGTTAAGTTTATTTTTGATGAACTGGTAAGTTTCTCTCTCCATGTATTTCATAGAAAGATCTTCCAGCTCTGACTTTATAGCATATAAACCCAAACGGTGCGCAAGGGGGGCATATAAGTAAACCGTTTCTGATGATAGTTTAAGCTGCTTATCGCGCGGCATAAACTCCATTGTCCGCATATTGTGCAGGCGGTCGGCCAGTTTTATTAATATCACCCTAACATCATCAGCCAGGGTAAGCAGCATTTTCCTGAAATTCTCGGCCTGCAATGAACTATTGGTATCAAAAACGCCTGATATTTTGGTCAACCCATCAATGATCTTGGCTACTTTTTTACCAAACTCCTGTTCAATATCGTCCAGCGTAACATCGGTATCTTCAACAACATCATGCAATAATGCACATACTATGGAGGTGGTGCCCAACCCAATCTCTTCCGCAGCTATTTGTGCAACGGCTATGGGGTGATATATATAGGGTTCGCCGGATTTACGGCGCATATCTTTATGGCTCTCTAAAGCCATATCAAATGCCTTACGGATCATGCGCTTGTCGCCCTTTTGCAGTGTAGATTTACTTGCACGCAACAAAGCCCGATACCTTTTTAATATCTCCGTCTTCTCAACTTCCAGATCGATCACTAATTCTTTCATAATAAGGCAGTATCAGTATTTATCATTAACACGCAATAAACATTAAAATTGCAGGTTATTATAAAATACCAAAAAAAATTGCATTAATTTTGCATTAGGTAAATTTATGAAATTATTTGGGCTTTTGATAGTGTTTTGCTGCTTAATGGGTACAGTTAGGGCCCAGGAGCAACGCCCTGCATTACCTATAACAGGCAAAAATGATACCATTAAAACCTATGTAACGCTTTTAGATGGGGTAATGGTGCCCTGGGTAGTTGTCCCCGATGTTAACATAATTGCAAGCCGAATATTTAAAACCGAAGCGGATAGAAGAGCCTTTAATTTATTAAGATACAATGTAAGCAAGGTTATACCTTATGCTCATTTTGCCGGAGACCGGTACAGAAAGTTACAACGCGACCTGGCTTTAACCGGCGATATAGACAAGCAAAAAGCCCTGATTAAAGCTTGTAATGAAGAAATAAAAACAATGTTTAAAACGAAGATCGAAGATCTGACAATTTCGCAGGGTGATATACTCATCAGGTTGGTTAATCGCGAAACGGATATGACTACTTATAATATGGTTAAAGAGTTAAAAGGTTGGGGCAGTGCCCTGATATTTCAAACGATAGCAAGGGTGGTTGGACATAACTTAAAAGAAACTTATGATAGGAATGAACAACGCGATATTGAAACAATATTACAAGAATATGGTTACGACTCATACAAAAGCCAGTAATGAGTACTAACAGCATCTACCAGTTCAATGTTCAAAAAATATCAGGGCAGGACATCAATTTAGCAGATTATAAAAACAAGGTGCTCTTAGTTGTAAACACCGCATCCGAATGTAGCTTTACTCCCCAACTGAAAGATCTTGTTGCTTTAAAGAATGAGTTTAGCGAGCAGGATTTTGAGATACTAAGCTTTCCATCAAATGATTTTGGCGGCCAGGAACCGTTAGAGGGTGATGCTATTGCCACCTTTTGCGAAAACTATGGTGCTAATTTCCCCATATTTGATAAGATAATAGTAAGAGGCCCGTATGCCAATCCGTTATATAAATTCTTTGCTGATAAAAAACAGAATGGAAAGTTAAGTTCTGTACCAAGATGGAACTTTCATAAATTTTTGATCAATCGTGAAGGCGAGGTTACCGATTTTTACTATCCTTTTACCAATCCTACATCATCAAAAATTAAAAAGAAGATCAATAAGTTATTAGCTGTCGCTCACTAATCACAACAAAACAAATATGCTTAAATTAGATATATTAGTTTTATCTGTACACCCTGACGATGCCGAATTGGGTTGCGCCGGTACTATATTAAAACATATTGCATTAGGCAAAAAGGTGGGTATTGTTGACCTTACCCGCGGCGAGTTAGGTACGCGCGGCTCTGCCGAGATCCGTGATAAGGAAGCTGCCGAGGCCGGTAAAATATTGGGCTTGGCTGCAAGAGAGAATCTGGCTATACCGGATGGCTTTTTTGAAAATACTAAAGAATATCAATTAAAGGTTATTGCAGCTATACGCAAATATCAGCCTGAAATAATAATAACTAACGCTTACCATGACCGCCACCCTGATCATGGCCGTGCTTGCGAGTTGGTTACTGATTCGGCCTTTTTAGCAGGTTTGCGAAAAATAGAAACTTATGAGGATGGTAAATTACAAGAGCCATGGC
>DHIR01000053.1 GCA_002403905.1 Mucilaginibacter sp. UBA4741 | reverse complement strand
TATGGCTAAATGGAACGAAAATTTGCCCGGTTGCGGTGGCCATATCCATCAAAGCTTATGGAGTAAAGATCAAACCAAAAACCTGTTTTATGATGGCAGCGATGTTAATAAAATGAGCGAATTACATAAGCAATATTTAGCCGGTCAGCTATATTGCCTGCCACATATATTGCCTATGTATGCGCCTACAATAAATAGTTATAAACGTTTAATTGAAGGTGCTTGGGCACCAACCACTATTACTTGGGCGGTTGAAAACAGGACAACAGCGTTCAGAGTGCTAAACTCGACAGAAGGTTATACCCGTTTAGAAACCCGTATACCCGGTGCCGATACCAATCCATATTTGGCTATTGCCGCAGCGTTAGCATCGGGCTTATATGGTATTAAACATAAATTGAGTTTAGATGTGCCGCAAACTGTTGGTAATGGCTATCAAAACGCTGCCAACGGTAAAATACAGCCTAATCTTTACGAGGCGACCATCGATATGCAAAAATCGGCGATAGCAAAAGAAATACTGGGTGCCGATTTTGTTGAGCATTTTACACAAACCCGTTTATGGGAATGCAAACAATTTGCCAAAAGCGTGACAGATTGGGAGCTAAAAAGATATTTTGAGATAATATAAACCAATATATATATAATCTATACTTCAATGCGTTTTATCCAAAGGGCTTTTGCCTGTTTGCCTGTTTTTGCTATGCTTTTAAATTCGACGGAATTAAAGGCGCAAGACTATAAAAACACCGGTTGGGAAGTTTATGGTGGATCTAAAAAATCTATACGTTACTCATCGCTCAAGCAAATAAATACTGCCAATGTTAACCAGCTACAAGTTGCATGGGTATAATACGGGGGATGCCGGTGAAAGAGGATTTTCGCAAATGCAATGTAACCCCATTATTGTTGATGGTGTATTATATGGTACCACACCACATTTAAGCCTGATAGCCCTTGATGCCGCAACAGGCGAAAAGAAATGGATGTTTAATGCCGAAGAACATCTGCCTAAAAAAACCAATTTGGGCGTAAATAACAATCGCGGTGTTACTTATTGGAAAAACGGAAACGATAAACGCATTCTCTATTGTGCCGGCTCAAATTTGTACGAGGTTAATGCGCTAACAGGAGAGCTGATAAAAGACTTTGGCAAAGATGGCGCTATTGATCTGCATGATAATCTGGAGCTGACTAATAAAAACTGGTATGTGGCTGGTACAACGCCGGGTATAATTTATAAAGACCTGTATATATTGGGCAGCCGTGTAAACGAGAGCGCAATGCCGCCCCTGGTAGCATACGCGCGTTTGATGTGCGTACCGGTAAGCTGCGTTGGATATTCCATACCATCCCACATCCCGGCGAATTTGGCTATGACACCTGGGAAGATAAAGAGGCCTGGAAACATATAGGCGGCGCTAACTGCTGGGCAGGTTTTAGTATGGATGAAAAACGCGGCATACTATACGCGCCAACCGGCTCGGCATGATTCGATTTTTACGGTGGAAAAAGAAATGGCTCTGGCTTGTTTGCCAATAGCTTATTGGCGCTTGATGCTGCCACGGGTAAACTAAAATGGCATTACCAGGTAATTCATCATGATATGTGGGATAAAGATCTGCCTACTGCGCCGGCATTAGTCACCATAAAAAGAAAAGGTAAATTGATTGATGCCGTTGCACAACCTACCAAACATGGTTTTTTTATTTATACTGGATAGGGTTACAGGTAAACCACTATATCCAATCCATGAAAAATATAAATATTATGAGTGATGGCTATAACAATGCTCGCCACAATAAACACCAGTAACGCGCCAATACTAAAACGGTAACGGCCGTAAGCATCTAAAATACTCCCCAGGAAAAGCTGCGATGTGCCATAGCTTATTAAAAACAAAGTAAGCGTAAGCTGCACCTGTATACTGCTGATATGCATATCGGCACCCATGCTTGGTAACGATGGAATATAAATATCGGTAGCGAACCCCGAAAGCGGCAGCAAGGCGAATGCTAAGACGGTAGATATACGTTGATTTTTTTCTTTAAGCATTTGTAATATGGCAGACGTTGTGATAAATAACCCCGATAAATACCGGATTTAAAAGTCGGGCAAATTTACAAATAGCTGGGTTGTTGATTGTGGACTGGAAGTAAAGAATGGGATTTTTGAATAGCGTTAGCCTGACTAACCCGCACAGTCATTTGTTTAATTCAATTCAAGGAAGTAGATTTAACAAACCTCATACCATGAAGATTGTAGCCTCTTTAATTTTGCTATGTTTTTATACGATTAAACTACATGCACAGGCAAATTTCGTACTTAAAACAAGTAACTATAAATTCTACGTTGACCGCTTTAACCTCGATGATGATGAAATCTATAAAGAACACTTCCCTAATGATTCTGCCTGGGCTTTTTTAAGTCAAAACATACCGCTGCTTGATTGCCCGGATAAAGATATTGAACTTACCTACTATTTTCGCTGGTGGGCCTACCGTAAACATATTAAACTTACAGCAGATGGCTATGTGATCACGGAGTTTTTACCGCAGGTGCCATGGTCTGGCAAATATAATACGATAAGTTGCGCTTTAGGGCACCAGATTTACGAAGGACGCTGGCTTAAAAATAAAATATACCTGAAAGATAATATCCTTTTTTGGCTCAAAAAAGGAGGCGATCTGCGCAGTTATAGTAATTGGCTTTCTGATGCGATTTGGGCAAATTATGAAGTTGATCCTGATACTACCTACATCAAAGCATTGTTGCCGGACTTAATTGAAAATTATAAAAAATGGCAAACAGGCAAAAACTACCATAATCAATTTATGGATAAAAACCCGGATGGCTTATTCAGCAGTATAGATGACCGTGATGGCATGGAAATGTCTATAGGTGGGAGCGGAGAAAGACCTACCATTAATGCTTATATGTATGGCGATGCAATAGCGATAGCGAAAATCGCGAACTTGAAAGGTGATATAGGGACAGAAAAAGAATTTACTCAAAAAGCAGATTCGTTAAAGATACTTATGCTGGCTAAGCTTTGGGATAACAATGATTCTTTTTTTAAAGTATTACCTTATGGAAAAAACAAGCTGGTGGCTGTAAAAGAGATTGTGGGTTACACTCCCTGGTATTTTAATATACCTCCGGATGATAAAGGTTATGACGCGGCCTGGAAATATATAAGATCAGAGAAAGTTTTTTTTGCTCCATATGGCTTAACAAGTGCCGAACAGGATGATCCCGGTTTTAAATTGGCTTATACCGGCCATGAATGTCAGTGGAACGGCCCCAGCTGGCCATTTTCAACATCGGTTACCCTTACCGCCATGGCCAATGTTTTGAATAACTATCATCAAACAACACTAACAACCTCAGACTACTATGATCAGCTAAGTATTTACGCCAAATCACAACGACGTAAGGGCAAAAATGGGAAGCTAGTACCCTGGATAGATGAAGTATTAAACCCTTATACCGGTGATTGGATATCGCGCAGTATATTGCAGGGCTTAAACTCCCCTTCGGCTTTGGGCGGCAGGGAGAGAGGGAAGGATTATAACCACTCCACTTATTGTGATCTGATTATTTCCGGATTGATTGGTTTGCGCCCGCAAAGTAATGATAGGGTTGTAATTAATCCGCTGATCCCAAAAAACAGGTGGGATTGGTTTTGCCTGGATAATATTACCTATCATGGTAAAACATTAACCATACTTTATGACAAGTTTGGAAACAGGTATAAAAAAGGGAAGGGCCTGATGTGTTTTGTTGACGGTAAGTTGATGGCGCGATCTACAGATATTAAGAAAATGATTTTCTTTCTTAAATAGCTAATA
>DHIR01000207.1:11328-11719 GCA_002403905.1 Mucilaginibacter sp. UBA4741 | reverse complement strand
CTTTTGCTGTTGATACACCTATACGTAATCCGGTATATGATCCCGGTCCGCTGCTTACCGCTACCGCATCAATATCTTTATATTGCAAGTCTGCGCCTGTAATTAGTTCGTCAATAAATAAAGTAATTATTTCTGCGTGGATATTACGCTCATCCAATTGCTTAAAGTCAATAACCTCTCCATCCTTTGCTAAAGCAACAGAGCATACAGTGGTAGCAGTTTCTATTTGCAGTATATAGGTCATTTTTAAGTTTTGAGCAGTACGTTTTGATTGGTGAGTTAAACTATATAATACTCATAACTCAACACTCACTACTGGTAACTATTTTAAGGTACCGGGTCATGCCCGTGCCCACCCCAGGGGTTGCAGCTGGCAATACGTTTTAAAGTT
>DHIR01000207.1:0-11087 GCA_002403905.1 Mucilaginibacter sp. UBA4741 | reverse complement strand
GGCAATACGTTTTAAAGTTAACCATCCGCCTTTAAAAGCACCGTGTTTTTTTATAGCCTCTACCCCATATTGCGAGCAAGTTGGCGTATAGCGGCATGATGCGCCTGTAAGCGGCGATATAAAGTACTGGTATATTCTTATCAGCAATACAAAAAAAGCGCCTATAAGCGCTTTAAATATGGCTACAATGGCTCTCATTTTACAAGCTCAGCACTAAGCTGCACTAAAAGTTTAAGCATTTTTTTCTCTATCAACTCATAAGGAGCAATTTCCTTACCTATGTATCCTACCGACAGCACTATCTTTTTATCAGCGGCTTTAAGCTGCTCATATAGTTGCTGTTCTTTACTTAGTCTGTAGGCTTCGCGCATACGCCTTTTTATTAAGTTACGGTCAACAGCACGTTTATAACGTTTTTTTGATACCGAAAACAAAATTTGCGCGGGCACCGGTTGTACCTCACTAACCAACAACCACGAAGCTTTAAAAGGATAACATAAAAAAGAAGAACCGTTATGAAAAAGCTCATCAATAAGCTTTTTATTACATAACCGTTCTTCTTTCTTAAAAGTGTACATAGTTACTATATAATTGAACCGAAATTTAATACAAGCGGTTCAAATCCCCTGTAACAGAGAAAGTAACCAAGATTTATGCTTTATGACGACCTTCGCTAGATACAGATAATTTTTTTCTGCCTTTAGCTCTTCTGGCTGCTAAAATTCTTCTACCGTTAGCAGTAGACATGCGCTCACGGAATCCGTGTTTATTTCTTCTTTTTCTTTGAGAAGGCTGAAACGTTCTTTTCATGACTTTTTTATTCTATTTTGTTTTTAAAAACAAGAGCGCAAATGTAGTGTAATTATTTGTTTTTTCAAATATACATTTGAAAAAAGTTCATCAATCATGGATGATGGTTCATTGTGAATGTCCGGCTTCTGTGAACTATCATCCATGATCTATGGACTATTACTATTTCTTTGCCAGCAAATCGCGTATCTCTGTAAGTAAAGTTTCTTCTTTTGTTACTACAGGTGCTGCTTCAGGGGCGGCCACTTCTGGTTTTTTAAGCGAGTTTATTGCTTTAACAACCATAAAAATACAAAAAGCCACTATTACAAATTCTATTGCTGTATTAATAAAATTCCCATAATTAATTGTGACATCCGCTATCTTTTTGGTGGGGTCGCCGTGCTTTATAAGTACTTTTAAATCCTTAAAATCAATACCACCTGTAAGATACCCAATTGGTGGCATAACAACATCAGTTACCAATGAAGTCACAATTTTGCCAAAAGCGGCACCAATAATAACACCTACTGCAAGGTCAACAACGTTGCCACGCATGGCAAATTCTTTAAATTCTTTTACAATAGCCATACTTTTAAAGTTTTAATATTTATAAATATATTATAAAATTATTATTCTATCCAAACAAATGCCTGCCTTCAGGCATTTACTCATAAAACGTTTTCCTTTAACTAAGTTTTAAAGTTATAGGTAATTGATGTAGATTTGCCCTTATCTGATTTATGCTAAAACAAAACCTCCAACAGAAACTATTACAGAAGCTGTCGCCACAGCAAATACAGTTTATTAAACTGTTGCAGGTACCTACTGTGTCGTTAGACACCCGTATAAAAGAGGAGTTAGAAGAAAACCCCGCGCTCGAAGATCTAAGTTTAACCAACCTTAACGAGCCCGAAGAGCAATACCCCGACCGCGACCCTGACGAAGATACTTTTAATGGCGATGAAGAGCGTGGCGAGGCGGACGAATTTAATATTGACGATTACCTTCAGGAAGATAATGTAAACGAATACGGATCGCGCTATGACCAAAATGGTGATGATGAAGAGGACCGTAAAGAAATACCGTTTGCTGTGCAAAGCTCGTTTTTTGAGGCGTTACAGGCACAACTGGATATGTTGCCAATGTCTGACAAAGACTTTAAGGTAGCCAACCAGATAATAGGTAGTTTAGATGATGACGGTTACCTGCGCAGGCCCATAACTTCGCTTACTGATGACCTTGCCTTCTCGCAAAATGTAATGGCCGAGGATGAAGAAGTTGAGGATATGTTAAAGGTGATACAAAGTTTTGACCCTCCTGGCGTTGGCGCACGCAGCTTGCAGGAATGTTTATTAATCCAGTTACGCAGAAAAGATCAAAATGATCCAATAATAATTAAAGCGATATTGGTTGTTGAGCATCATTTGGATGAGTTTACCCGTAAGCATTATGACAAGCTGGAGAAATCATTAAACATGACATCAATTGAATTGCGTGGTGTGATAAATGAGATATTAAAGCTTAACCCAAAACCCGGCGACTCGAACGAGGTAAACACCAAGCAAATGCAGGTTATTCCTGATTTTCATATCAAGAATAGTGATGGTGTGCTGATACTTACCCTAAACTCCAAAAATGCGCCCGAATTACGTGTGAGCCGCTCTTACCAGGAGATGTTTCAGCATTATGATAAGGCATCGCAAAAAGATAAAAAATTAAAAGAGGCTGTACAGTTTGTAAAACAAAAGCTCGATTCGGCAAAATGGTTTATTGATGCTATTAAACAGCGCCAGCAAACCTTGCTTAAAACCATGAATGCTATAATGCATTATCAGTACGACTTTTTTTTAACCGGCGATGACAAGAACCTTAAACCGATGATATTGAAAGATATTGCCGACAAGATAGGGATGGATATTTCAACTGTATCGCGTGTGGCTAATTCAAAATACGTACAAACTGAGCATGGTACCTTCCTGCTAAAATCATTCTTCTCAGAGGCTATCCAAACCGAAACTGGCGAAGAGGTATCCAATAAAGAGGTTAAAAAAATACTGGAAGAACACATTGGCAAAGAAGACAAACGCCACCCATTGGCCGACGAAAAGCTTACCGATATACTAAAAGATGCCGGCTACAACATAGCACGCCGCACCGTAGCCAAATACCGTGAGCAAATGAATATACCTGTAGCAAGGTTGAGGAAAGAGTTGTAATTCAGAGTTAAGAGACAAGAACCAAGAGTCAAGATATAAAAAAGCCTTTTAGTTTCGATACTAAAGGGCTTTTCATTTTACAATAAAAAGATCTTGTTTCTTGACTCTTGATTCTTGTCTGTATCTTAAAATCCGTGTTGCGGGCAGGTAACCTTATAACGGTTATTAAGTAATAAGCCAATCACAATTTCATGTGTACCGTTACTTACGGTGTTTAATGATGATGTAGTGATATCATAAGAGTAACCTACATTTATAAAAGAGCTCAGATTAAATCCCGCTAATATTCCAAAGGAGTCATTATGACGATATGAGCCGCCTAACCAAAATTTATCCTGGAATGATGCTTTAAGGTTAATATCATAGGTCATAGGTACCGGCTGTATAACTTTAACCAGAAAAGAAGGCAAAAGCGTAATATCATCTGATACATATAACTTAGTACCTGCTGTAAAGAAATAATGCGGCACGGTTTGGCTCACATCTACAGTTGTAGTTGTTGTACTGAAATAAAGATTTTGTTTTAATAATTGTTGTACAGACACCCCTACATAATAATCGCCTGAATATAGCCATGCGCCTACTCCAAGGTCGGGTTTCCACTGGGTATTATTACCGTTTGCAATTGCCGGATCAAATGCAGTTGCTAATGTAATTTCGGATGTATTTAAACTGATACGGTTAAAACCCGCAGCTACCCCAACAGCTAAATTTAAACGCGGTGCCAAACCAATATGATAAGCATAAGTAGCTGCAACATTGGTTTGTGTTATGGGGCCGGCCTTATCTGTTACCAGTGTAAAACCAATACCATGATGGGGCTCTGAAGCCTGGTAGTTTTGAGTATAAAGTCTACTGCTTGGGTTGGTTTCGCCACCACCGGGGAAAGCAGTAGCATCGCCATTTATAAAATTATTTCCAATTGGTGCGTTTACAGTTAAGAAGCTGGTTACCGGCGCGCCGTTTAAACCCGTCCATTGGCTGCGATAGCCCAGTTTGGCATCGGTATAGTTTTCAATACCACTTACCGCCGGATTTAGTAAATAATTATTAAATACATATTGGGTGTACTGCGGCAGTTGTTGTGCATTAACCGTGCTAATGGTAAAAGCAAAAAACACCAATAAATATATATTTCTCTTCATTAAAAATTTACGCCACATATTTTATTGGTTGTAACTATGCTTGTGATAAGATAGATAAAACAGGTTTATAACTTAATTATTATGTTAAACCAGGTATTTGATTTAACGAATATAGCTTTTCTAAATTATCTGATATATAGTTAGCCATAATATTTATTCTCTATTGCATTTATTTAACGTTTTGTACCGTCTTACTTATCGTATAATAGACAAACTGCCTGTAACCGGTTTAATACTACTGTTAAGTTTGATAATATAATAATAAGTACCTACCGGTAAATTTGCACCGTTGTGTTTTCCGTTCCAGGCAGTATTGTAACCAGAAGAGTAAAACACTTTATCGCCATACCGGCTAAATATTTCCACAATACAGTTAGGATACTGGCCTATATTTTGGATATCCCAGGTATCATTTATACCATCTCCATTGGGTGTAAAAGCATTGGCAATAATAACTTTTTGCTCTTCAATGGTAAGTATGCCGGGCATATATATCATATTATAATTAGCGGCTGCTGCACCGCTTACTGTAATTGGGTATTGCCCAACTAATGATGATTTAACCGCAGTAGTTGTCACTACAGGCAGTGTGGTTAATTCTGAAGCATCTTCATTATTTACAAACCCACTGTATTTTACAGTAAAGGGGGGATTAGCATCGCCAAAGTATCTTATCTTATTCTCGGCAGTTATGGTTAATGGCGCTTTTGTTACTTCTATATCGCCTGTTATATACGTAATGGTATAATTACTTGCTGTAAATGTGCCGCCTGTGGCTGCTGATAGTGTGACCGAACCGGGATAAGTACCTAAAGTGGCTGCCGCGGCTGATCCGTTGCCATAGGCTGCTGTCACACTGCCAATGGTTTCATTGTTTTTCAATCCTATCGATGTGAAAATTGTTGAACCCGGCCCTGTTGTCAGAGCCATAGGCTTTGGTTATAATACCGGCAGTTATAGTTAACGGCACTGGTGTTACTTCACTTAAAACTGTAGCAATTGTTGCAGTAGTAACCCCACTGGTTAAAACAATATCACCTGAATGACCGCCCACACTTGCAGATGCCTTTAACCGCACATATACCTGCGTGACCGGCACAGTTCCATCTGTGCCCACCGTAACTGTGTTACTAAAAGTTATATCATCTGTACTCACCTCAAAACCATCGGGTGGCGTTACCAATATGCCTGACGATATATAGGTACCCGATACACTAAAACCGGTTGAAGTTGAAGGCGTACCATAGATGGTATTTTTTGCTGATAAAGCACCTGTAGGAAAAATTGCGGGGGGTGGTGGGTTTACAGTTATGGTAAATGTTATAGTAGCGCCGCTACACATGCTAGTTTTGGGTTGCGGCGGAAGAGTACCATTGGGGATTGAATCTACTACTAAATTGTTGCCGGTATTTATAACCGACATATATTTATTATCATAGTTAAAGTAATAGTTTTGAGTAGTGTGAGTAACATAAATTTGATCGCCACTAGCGCTAACGGCGAAACCTGTGCCAGTGCTATGATAGCCGTCATTAGCAGAAAGGTGATAGGTAGTAATAGTGGTTATTAATTTATCAGCAGTTCCATCTATTACCGCTATTTGAGATGATCCGCCAAATACATAAACAATATCCCTGGCCGGGTTTATATACATTGTACCCACAAACCCAGCTGCAACTGTTGATACATGCAATGTTTGAGTATCTAGTATTGTTATTCTATCATCAGTCACACTAGTGGATGTTGCATATAAGTTTTTCTCGCCGTACCCCAAAAGGATCTGGGAAGGAATTACGCCTAACGAAACCGTTGATATTGTCCCTGTTGATGTATTTAATATAGACAGTACATCAGACGATGCGCTGGTTATATAGGCCCTGCTACCGTCAGCAGTAAATATCATCTGCTTAGGTGTTTGGACATTTATGGTAGATGTGATGGTATTTGAGGTTGCATCGATTACCGAAATATAATTTCCAGTTTGGTTTAACATGTATATCTTTTTACTGTCGGCGCTTATTATAGGTAAACTTGAATAACCCGAATTTAAGGTTATAGTACCTTCTACCACCCTTGTTATAGCATTGACTACTGTAATTACCGCCCCCGGACTGTTTGGCCCCTGCGTGCTTGCTGCAATATAAATTTTCTTTCCATCAGGACTTGATGTGATAGCGCCAATCCCTGCCGGTATAGTAACAGTGCCTATTACAGTATTATCAACAGTATTGGCTATATACAATGTTTTTGGGATTGGGCCTGCTTCATGTAGATTAATAAAATATAAGTCTCCATTAAGGCCGGTGCCTTTAAAATAGCCATTAGGTATGGGTATAGTAGCTACCTGCTGGAAGGTTGTTGGGTCTAAAACATTAACATGGTTAGCCCCCCCATACTGATAAATAAACGGCGGGGCAGGCGCTGGCGTACCTGTTATAGTGGCCTTAATAGGTTGATAACCGTTATTAACAGCTGTAAAACTGGGGATATTGCCAGAGCCGTTTGCAGCCAAGCCAATTGCCGGATTGTTGTTTACCCATTGATATATACAACTTGTAGTAGGGAAAGGTGCAACATTTACAACATCGCCATTTTTTACTGTTATATCACTTTGCGCTTTTACCTTAACACTCGAAAAAAGAAGGCACAATAAACCAGCTGTAAAAAGCAAATGGCTTATTACATATTTTGCTCTGCCGTGTATAGCTGATAGATTCAAGGTAATAAATGGTTAATCTAAATTAGGTAATTCGGCTGACTATTAACTAAATAAAAAGCAAATATTTATAAAACAGGTATTACAACACTACCTTATAATTGTTAAGTAGCCCGTAATTGGTTTACGCCCGCTATTTGGGCTTATAATGTAATAATATGTACCCACAGGCAAATCACCACCATTAAATCGCCCATCCCAGGGCGTTGTGTAACCGTTAGAGCGAAACACTTTACTACCATACCTGTTAAATATCTCTACCATAACATTAGGGTACGAACTTAAATATTTAATTTCCCAGGTATCATTTATACCATCGCCATTAGGTGTAAATGTGTTAGGTACAACGGGTATTTTTAAAACTTTTACCATAGTTTGTACAATAGTGGCACAAGCGTTATCTGGGGTAACGGTTAAAGTATATTTTGTATCGGTTGTTACGCTGGCAACCGGGTTTTTAATATCATCATGGTCTAAACCTGTAGACGGGGTCCATTTATAAGCAAGCCCACCACTATTTATTTTTGCGATGGCGCTTAATGCAACCTGCCCGCCTTCCAGCACAGTATATTCTGTAGGTAAAGATACGGTAGGCCTTGGGTTAACAACAATTTGGAAACTGGCTGCGTAAGTACATCCCGAATTATTGGCTGTAAATAAGTAATTAATAGTAAAAGTGCCGGGGCTGGCGGTAGTAGGGTCAAATAAGCCATCCGAAGTTATACCGGTTCCTGTAAATTTATCTTTACCAGGCAAATTAGATTTACCGGAGAAACGTACAGGAGAGTCCCCCTGGCATAATATTACCGGGTTTTTAGAGAGTGTAGTGTCATTTAACAATAATGAAACTACCGGACTTGGGTTTATTGTAATTGTTTGTTGATATGGGCTCCAACACGTTTGCCCCGAATAGGCATGCAACACTACATGATAATTTTGCGCTATGGTTGTATTATTTACGCCATAAAAATGGGTGTATTTTTTATCACTCCGCATTACAGTTCTATCATATATAACACTATCCGTAGGATGGTTATCAAAATCATAAAAAAACACCAGCTTACTTACATCACCAAAATCAACCGTTGATGCATCAACAAAAGTAACACTGTCACTACTGCATAAATTATTTCCATTTTGGGTACTAAAGCTGGCCATTGGGTTAAAGCCGGTTACTGCAAATGATTTGGATACAGAATTTACACACCCATATTTTGATGTTACGGTAAGTTTAGCTGTATAATTTCCTTGAATATGATAAACATGTCGCGGATTTTGTTGCGTAGATGTATTTAGGCTACCAGTAGCAGCATCACCAAAATCCCATAAATAAACAAACGCTGATTCCGTACTGTCTGCAATGGTACTTATTGAGGTAAACTGAGCGTACGGATCATGCAAACATATATCAGGCAGCGTAAAATCTGCCACAGGCAATGGATTAATTGTTAAAACCTTAGTAAATACATCACTAACACACCCGCCATCTGTAGTAACTGTTAATGTAACTGTATAAGCGCCGGGCTTGGCATAGCTATGCGTAACCGGCAAGCCGCTATCCAGGGCTGTTTTTGTACTGTCCCCAAAATCCCAGGCCCAGTTAGTAATAGTCCCTTCGGCAGCATATGATGCTGAACTATTAAACGTAATGGTTTGCCCCGGGCAATCTGGAGTAGATATTGTAAATGCTGCTACCGGGTTTGGTATAAGATGCACAGTTTTTGCAGCCGAAACATTTGTACAGCCATTATAATCTGTAGTAGTTAAATGCACAACATAATTATTAGCTACCGCGTACTTATGTTTTGGATTTTGTAGTGTTGATGTTGTGTTATCGCCAAAATCCCAAAGCCATGATTTAACCGTGCTTCCGGTAGTCAATATAGTCTTATCTGTAAACGATACAGAATCGCTCAAACAAGTACTGGCGGCTACACTAAAATCGCTTGCGGGTGGGTCTGTAATTGTAAAACCATTTTCTACATCCTGGTTTGTGCCGCATACATCCGCAATCGGGTTAAATACGGTTGCTACCGCAATGTGCGTACCTGATGCAAAATTAACAGGGTTAGCATACAGATAGGTATATAACGTTTTATTATCTTTTACTGTTATTGATTTTACGATAGGATTAGTATCTACAAGTGTTGGCGTGCCATCAATTTTCCAGGCTATATTGGTGGTTTGAAAAGGTATAGTAACTTCTAACTTATAAGTGATATTACTACAGCCGGTTGTTAATATGGCTGTAGTATCTGCCAGGTCTTGTAATGCCACATATTCGTTCAAATCCTGCAAATTGGTACCGGCAGCATAGCCGTACGACTCGACATTACCAAAACCATACGCTATAGCGTTAAATGGCAACGCGGCATCAATAGTATGTGTACCCGATGTTACGGATGATGAATTATTATTAGCCTGCGGTCCTGAGCTTACCGCAATTTGCGCGTAAGAATAGATGGAATTAGCAATTGGTTTAAAACTGCTTTTATATTGTAATCCATCAAGGGTAAATGAGTTAACCGCAGTAGTGGGAATAACGACATTTACATAACTCTGCGCTATTGCATAATATCCGGTTGAGTATAGTGTAACGTGGTTTAACCCCTGCTCTATTGGGCTTAGATAGATCATTTCGGGGTCGCCAACATCGCCGTTGTTTCTATTAAACGTACAAGATAGTGTTTGGCCTTGTGTTGGCGAATATTGTACCACCTGTATTGGCTGATCTGCAGAGATAATATTGGGCGTTTGAGAATTAAACTCAAAATATAGGTTATTAACAAAAAGTGACGCCGGGATTTGCGTACCGTTTAGGGTTACTGTTGTGTTTGGTGTGCTTAAAACTATCCGGTAAACATCAAAAGGTCTTGAAGCTAATGGCGCGGCAATATAGTTTTTGCCCCAGGTAGAGGTTGGATATACTTGTTGAAATAAGTTATCAGAACTAGAGCCTGAACCAACACCACAGCCTATGGCGATACGGCTGCTGCCAGAAAATACAGCAATTTTCTTGCAAGTACCAGTGTTTGTACTTATAGATTGAATTTTTGTACCCGTAAGATCCGTTGATGCCAGTCCCTGGTAAACCTGTCCTTTATTTAAGGTTATGGTATAAGCCACGCCTGCCGGCGTGCCATCTAATAAATCGACTGATGGAGTGATAGATACAGTTGTATTATCTTCTGTCGCGATAATATTGAATGTAGAAAATGCAGGATTAGTAGCCGGGGCATTTGAAATTTGGGTATAATTAAGTGATATATAATCTTTACCCATGGCATTAACGGGCAGCACTAACGTAGCACCCGATACATTACTGGCATAAATATGCGCATAAACCGCAATTGGCTTTGCGGATGTTACATGTATACCGCTGTTAGTAAATTTACCAAAACCATTTAAATAAGCGCTTGATGGTATATTTATAAAAGTTACCGCGTTTGCCGTTACCGTGAAGTTTTTCAGTAAGGTGCCCCCTATTTCAACACTACCGGTGGTTGATATATCAGATGTTATGTATAGAATCATACTGGCACCCGATGTCCCGGTGGTGCCGTTGTTGTGCGACATGAAGGCAGTCCAGAACTCTGTCCCTTTATTACTTTGCGAATAAGCTTTTATACAGCTTACCATTAGTAACAGGGGGATTACTACCGTACAAAATATTTTCTTCAAGTTATTGTTAATTTCTAATCAGTAACGCTGCTGTTACCAAATTGGTATACTAATATACGCTGCTTTTAACAAAAGGGTTGTTAATAAATCAAGTACGCGATTTCCCCATAGCGTCAAGCGCGGCATACGCATTCTGAAGCTTGTTTGCAGGTTCCTTATTTTCTTTCCTCAGATTGTATATTTCAAGCGCGTTTTCAATATACATTTTCAATTCATCATTTTGCCAGGGCTTAACCAGGTATTTATAAACCTGGCCACGGTTAATAGCGTCCATAACCGCATTTATATCAGAAAACCCGGTCAATAATATCCGTATGGTATCCGGGTAGACAGACAAAATTGATTCTAAAAACTCAATCCCCGTCATGCCCGGCATACGTTGGTCTGTTATAATAACTCCAATCTCCTGGCTATCTAATATTTTGCGCCCTTCTTTTGCCGAAATTGCTGTAAATATTTCAAAATCTCGTCTGAAAGCTGCTTTAAAACTATTCAGGTTATTGATCTCATCATCAACATATAATACACCTATTGCCA
>DHIR01000269.1:10921-11111 GCA_002403905.1 Mucilaginibacter sp. UBA4741 | reverse complement strand
GGCTAACCGTACCTCTATACACTCATATCGTGGGCCGGGTATTGAAAAAGGTATGGAAATGCTGCAAAAGATCAAAGAAAAATTCAACCTGCCTGTTACTACCGATATACATGAACCCTACCAGGCCGCTATTGCTGCCGAGGTGGTTGATATATTACAAATCCCGGCGTTTTTATGCCGCCAAACCGAT
>DHIR01000269.1:9142-10703 GCA_002403905.1 Mucilaginibacter sp. UBA4741 | reverse complement strand
TTTTTATGCCGCCAAACCGATCTGTTGGTTGCCGCTGCTGTTACCGGTAAAATAGTCAATGTTAAAAAAGCACAGTTTCTATCGGGACAGGATATGTTTTATCCAGCTCAAAAAGTTGTAGAGGCCGGTAATAACAAGGTGATACTAACTGAACGTGGCAACATGTACGGGTACAATAACTTGGCTGTCGATTTTAGGAATATTTACGATATGAAAGCCTTTGGCTATCCCATCTGCATGGATTGTACACACTCTGTACAACGCCCTGGTGGTGCAGGTGGCAAAACTGGTGGCGACCGTACCTTTGTACCCATGATGGCCCTGGCAGCTAAAGCATTTGGTGCCGATGGTTATTTTATGGAAGCGCACCCCGACCCGGACAACGCATTAAGCGATGGCCCGAACATGGTTAAATTGCATGAACTGGAAGAAGTGATAAAACCGTTAATAGGGTAGGGTTGTACGTATGGCGTTGTACGTTATACGTAAAATAATAATGAGACAAACGTCTAACGTATTACGTAGAACGTATAACACATATGAAAGATATTGCCAAAAGAGTTTTTGAAGTTGAAATAGAATCGCTGCAACACGTTGCGGGGCTTATTGACGATTCATTTACAACGGTTGTAAACGCTATATTAAATAATACCGGCAAAATTATTGTGATAGGTGTAGGCAAATCGGGCCTTATTGGTAAAAAAATAGCGGCTACTTTTTCAAGTACCGGTACTCCAAGTTTGTTTCTACACCCCGGTGATGCTTTTCATGGCGATCTGGGAATTATAAGCCCGAATGATGCCATTATACTAATATCTTACTCGGGCGAAACTGATGAGGTTTTAAAGGTTATCCCATTTTTAAAATGGAATAAAAGCCTGATCATCAGCATAACAGGTAATCCAAATTCAACCATAGCTAAAAATAGCGACCATCATTTAAGCATTAATATAACCCGCGAGGCTTGTCCGCTGGCCTTGGCGCCAACATCGTCAACCACTGCGGCTTTAGTTATGGGCGATGCTTTGGCAATAGCGTTAATGGAGTCGCGCAAGTTCCAGGAAGAAGATTTTGCACGTTTCCATCCCGGAGGCAGTTTAGGGCGTAAATTATTAACCCGCATTAAGGATCTGATGCGGACTGATAACCTGCCGTTTATACAAATGGATGCTTCGTTTACCGATGTGTTGTTAAATATGTCCGAAGGTAAATTGGGTATGGTAATGGTTGGAAACAAAGATCATATTCAAGGCATTATTACTGATGGCGACTTACGCCGGGCCTTGTTGCGCAACCAGGACATATCAAAACTATCTGTTACAGATATGATGACCGCGAACCCCATTATTATTGATGGCGATGAGTTTGTAAGCCGTGTAGAGGTGCTGATGATGGAAAAGAAAATAACCAACGTATTAGTAGGCAAAAAGCGTAAGATCATAGGTGTTTACCAAATATATACCCAGTAAATTGCTATGGCTGTTTTTTACGACCAGCTAAATAGACGGATAGATCTGCCATCCATCCCCAAACGAATAATATCTGTAGTACCATCACAAAC
>DHIR01000269.1:8622-8874 GCA_002403905.1 Mucilaginibacter sp. UBA4741 | reverse complement strand
ATATCTGTAGTACCATCACAAACCGAATTATTATTTTATTTAGGTTTGGATTCCGTGGTTATCGGCATAACCAAATTCTGTATACACCCGGCAGATAAATTCAGATCGACCACCAAAGTCGGCGGTACCAAGCAGCTAAACATCCAGCAGATAAAAGAACTTAGACCCGACCTAATCATCGCCAATAAAGAAGAAAACGAACAATCGCAAATAGAAGCCTTGATGGACATTTGCCCGGTTTGGATAAGCGAC
>DHIR01000269.1:638-8443 GCA_002403905.1 Mucilaginibacter sp. UBA4741 | reverse complement strand
CCCGGTTTGGATAAGCGACATCAGTAATTTGGATGAAGCGTTGGATATGATAGCCAAAGTAGGAGTGTTGGTTGATCGTAAAGACAGGGCAAAGCGCCTTGTTAAGGATATCACCCAACTGTTTGCCCAATTTACCACCCCGATACTAAACTTACGTGTAGCGTACTTTATATGGCGTAAACCGTATATGGCTGCCGGTAAACAAACCTATATTGATGGCTTATTACAAAAATGTGGTTTAAGTAATGCTTTTGAGAATAACAGGTATCCCGAAATAAGCGAAGAAATGCTGTTGGTAGTTAACCCTGATGTGGTATTACTTTCATCAGAACCATATCCATTTACTCAAAAATATATAGAAGAGTTTCGGTTATTATTGCCGGATGCAAAGGTAATATTGGTAGATGGCGAAATGTTTTCATGGTATGGCAACAGGTTATTGCAGGCCCCGGTATACTTTAAACAGTTAATTGAAACTATAACTGCTAAGCAATAAAGGATTTAGCAAAAAAGTTAAATTACAATTTCATATTCTGTCAATTTAATCTATCTTTGCCACTCTTAAAAATCCTAACTGCGGAAGTGGCGTAATTGGTAGCCGCACCAGACTTAGGATCTGGCGCTTCACGGCGTGGGGGTTCGAGTCCCTTCTTCCGCACTACATTAACCCGGTCAATTTGATCGGGTTTTTTGTTGATGCAAGCAGTAAACGCCTATCGATTTCAGTATATTAAAGTTATTTAGTTAAAACGTTCATCAAAAACAATTCTGTAACTTTTGTGTTGCATATAGCATAAAACAATTAATTAACTATTGCTATGAAAAACCACATTCTATTATTTGCCATTATTTTTTGCTTAGCGGTCCCCATCACTTTTTTTACTTTTTCATGCAAAAAGGACAGCAACTCACACGTTGTAAAATACACTATCCAGGGTACGGCCAAATCAACGGTGACTTATACCGATCAAAATGGTAACATCCAAACGGTCACCAATGCAGATGCCAACTGGACCACTAGTTTCACTTCAACGAATCATGGATTGTTACTTAAATTGACTGCAGTAAGTGTTGATGCCAGTAATGTGGGTGGCAAGATCTTCATTGATGATAATCAAACCGCCCAGAGTAACGGAAATGCAAGCAGCATAGCTATTTCTGACACACTGCCGTAGACCCTTACTACCTTTAAAAAAAAAGAGACTGCTCCAAAAGAGTGGTCTCTTTTTGTTTTAAAGGTGATGCCGGTAATTTAAAGATATGGATTATCTTTATCCCAATATATAGATTAATTTAACAGTTTGATTCTGACCCAGGTATTAACTGCCAACCTATCCAAGGTCGCGCAAATATCCTTGAAGTTAGTTCTAATCATACTATCGGAAATAAATAAGAGAAATTGTTAAACGCTGTGAGATTACTCTTTGAAACTTTAATAATCAAATATCGTAAAAAGCTAAATGCTTAATAGGGGCGTGAAAACTTGTATACTGCTTTTTTTATGTGTAATATCAGGACAACTGTGTTACGCGCAGTCATGTGCTGTACCGATTATTATTGATTTTTCTGGGAAGGCAGATACTTCTACGGTTATATCCGCTGCGAGAAGCGGAAACTGCTGTGGCGATAATAACTGTATTAGTTTTTTAATTAAGACTAATCCATTGACTGATATGGTCAATTTTAATGTCGATCAAATTACAGGTGCTAGTTTTTACACTATAGATTGTGGCCCGCTTATCCCCATCGGTACACCTGCCTGTATATCAGGATTAAGTTCTATTAAAATATCCTTTTGCAAACCCGGTGCTAATCCGGTTAACTATACCATTACCGCATTAAAGGGGACTAGTACATCTGGTAATCTTAATTTAAGACAGGGGTGTACCGGCACTATGAGTGTTAATAGTTTTCAACAATCCTCTATAACCTGGACATCTATTTATCCCGGAGCTGCCGGTGCTTATAACGCTTATTTAAGTCAAACTACAGGTGTTGCCACTGTAAGCGTCACGCCGCTATCCGGTTCACCGGCTTATATTGACTACAAAGTAAGCGGAACTGAAAGCACAATTTGTAACATGATAAGGAGTGATACCATCCGGGTCTATACCTTCGCGCCGCTTGCTGCTACTATCACACCAGCTAACCCTTTAATTTGTTCAGGCACCCCGGTTACCTTAACAGCAAGCCCTACAGGTGGCGACCCGGCGTATACCTACCTGTGGAGCAATGGTGCAACAACCCCTTCAATAACGGTTAGCACCCCGGCAACTTATACTGTCTCGGTTAATGATCAAATAACAAATTGTGGGGCGGTAACTGCGCAAGCCGTAGTAGTTGCTGTTACTCCTGTAGCGCCAACTGTAGCGCCTAAGTCCGTATGTGTCGGAAACACAGCTATACTCACCGCAACCGCTCCAGGAGGACCGTATCAATGGTATGACGCAACAACTAACGGAAATCTATTATCGACTAATTCAAGTTATACAACACCTGTATTAAGCAATACAACTATCTATTATTTACAAACAACCAATAGCGGCTGTACCAGCACCCGAACTGCTGTAACGGTAACTGTTAACCCTAACCCGTTAAAACCAAACATTACATCTCAATAGGAGGCATAAAAAACAGGCGGTCACAATCGAAAAAAATGCGAATTTTCTGAAATGGGTATTTTGATGGAACGGTAGAAAGGCTGATCTTTGCTTATTTTTTCTTTAATTCCTTATCTTGTAATAGTGCTAAAATTTTATCCAGTTTATCTATTTCAATCGAATTAAGCTTTTCCAGCAATTGCTCGATCTCTTTTTTAGCTTCCACATTCGTTTTAAAATCTTGTTCGGCATGGTACCGGTCGCGTTCATTCTGACGGTTTTGTGCCATCATGATGATGGGCGCAGCATATGCCGCCTGCGTTGAAAACAGCAGGTTCAATAGAATAAATGGATAAATGTCCCAATGATAAATAAAGCCGACCACATTGGCGGTCATCCAGACAATTACTATAAGGGTTTGTATTATAATGAACCGCCAGGAACCCATGCCTGTAGCCACTATGTCGGCTAAGCGTTGTCCAAATTTCGAAGCGTCAATGTGCTTTTCATGCCAGGTTTTGTTATTTTCCATAGGATATATTAAAGTAGGTAATTAAATAGCCGATCGTCCCAGTATCGATGATGAGGATAACTGCGCTAACATAAAGTAAAGAATTCATAATAAACATGTTGTAGTATTACCACACTGCAAGTAGTAAAACTAC
This sequence comes from Mucilaginibacter sp. UBA4741, assembly GCA_002403905.1. Classification (GTDB taxonomy): domain Bacteria; phylum Bacteroidota; class Bacteroidia; order Sphingobacteriales; family Sphingobacteriaceae; genus Mucilaginibacter. The sequence goes on along the minus strand of DHIR01000269.1, from coordinate 5,178 downwards.
AATTTATTTTGAATATTATTTCTCAGGGGGCGTGGTTTTATTGTCATGATATTCAAACATTAAGAGATATAATCGTGTATAATGATAAACAATTTATGAAACAATTATTTATCCTGATTTTATCATTATTTTCAATTACTGTGTATGCACAAAATTCTTCCATAATACCTACGATTGGTAAAGCTATAATTGCGCATCCAGGGAATAAGCCAATGCATAAAGATTCTGTCACCGAATCAGATACTTCAAAAGAGAATAAAGAACCCCGCTATTATTACCTTTCGGTCAATACTAACGTGTTTGTTAATACCAGGGGTGGCTTTAGTAAACGGTTTTCACCAGCTATAGAGTTTGGGCGTACTTATGGAATCTTCGATATCGGCGTGGCTACGGGCTTTGCCAATATGAGTAGCACCGATACAACCCATTATCTGGAATTCCGTCCGACCATTAATATATTTTCCAAAGGGCGGTTCGCTGAAGCCCTATGTCTCGGCGGAGGTTATGTGTTTGGCGCAAAGCAAGGATTGATGACGGAGATCTGTAACAGTATCAATTTCAACATCTCAGAAAATGTCGCAGTCGCTGTAACGCAGGGGTATATATTCTTCGATGGCACCAATGATAACCCGAGTACGCAATATATGGGGTTCGCTTTCACCTACAACTTTCTAAAAAGCCACAGTGTTAATAAACAACGAAAAAAGAAAGCACTGGTTAATGATAATTAATCATGTATAGACCATATCACCATTTAGGGCATTAAATAAATTAACAGGGTTGCTTACGCCTTTATTAATTTTGTTATACATTAGTTTAGCTTTTACGCTAATCAATTAAATCAAAAAAAACTATGACAACCAGGCGTTCATTCGTTAAAACTTCGGCGATGCTATCTGCGGGGCTTTTGGCGGCACCCCATTTATTTGCTTACGATAAAAAATATATTGGCCTGCAATTGTATACGGTAAGAGATGCCATGCAGGTTAACCCGGCAACGGCGCTAGCTAACGTAGCTCAGATAGGTTATAACTCTGTAGAAGGTGCTACCTATACCGGCGATGAGAAGTTTTATGGTATGGATGCAAAAGCATTTAAGCAAGTGTTAAAACAAAATGGGTTAGTAATGATAAGCAGCCATTATCGTTTAGGTGAGGAGCAGACTGACGGTAAAGACACCCAAGGCACCATGCTGCATGATTGGGGTAAAGCTGTTGACGATGCTGCCGAAGTTGGCTTAAAATATATGGTTTGCGCTTATCTGTCAAACCCTGAGCGCGGCAGCATGGATCATTATAAAAAACTGGCCGATGATTTTAATAAAGCCGGCGAACGCTGTAAAAAAGCAGGTATACAATTTTGCTACCATAACCACGATTTTGAGTTTATACAGCAGGACGGCAAATATCCTTACCAAACTTTATTAGCCAATACCGATAAGAACCTGGTAAAAATGGAAATGGACCTGTACTGGGTTACCAAAGCCAAACAAGATCCTATCGCCCTGATCAATAAAAATCCCGGACGGTTCCCGTTATTTCATGTTAAGGATATGGATAATACTCCAAGTGGTATGTTTACAGAGGTAGGGCATGGTATCATCGATTTTAAAAAAATATTTGCTCATGCGGATAAAGCCGGAATGAAATACTTTTTTGTTGAGCAAGACAAAACTCCGGGCGATCCGTTTGTAAGTATCAAACAAAGTTTTGATTATATTAAAAAGACGCTTGTATAATAATATCTAATATATAGCTAAAGACCCGGCCTGCACCGGGTTTTTGCTTCATAGCCAATTTATATTAAATTTAAAGGCAGGTATATTAATCAACAATGCAGCAAACTCAACATCCGCATAAAACAAATCATTTTAAAGCAGTTTTTAGCGGATCGGTTGGTAATTTGGTGGAGTGGTATGATTGGTACATCTATGCTATATTCTCTCTTTATTTTGCTGATTCTTTCTTCCCGAAAGAAGATCAGACCGCGCAGCTGTTTAACACTGCCGGCATATTTGCCATAGGCTTTTTAATGCGACCGGTGGGCGGATGGTTAATGGGTGCTTACTCTGATAGGAAAGGACGCAAAGCTGCACTTACCTTATCTATATTGCTGATGAGCGGCGGGTCCTTAATGATCACCATAGTACCGGGATATTCAACCATTGGTATTGCCGCCCCGTTAATATTGGTACTGGCCCGTATGATACAAGGTTTAAGCGTAGTCGGCGAATATGGAATATCGACACCTATTTAAGCGAGATAGCCCCTAAAAACAGGAGAGGGTTGTATTCCAGCTTTCAATATGTAACTACTATAATCGGCCAGTTGATAGCATTAGGGATTTTAATGTTATTACAGCAATGGTTGCTTACCCCGCAACAACTGGAAAGTTGGGGATGGCGTATACCATTTGCCATTGGGTCGTTGTTGGCACTATCTGCTGTTTACCTGCGCAGCAACATGGAAGAAACCAAAGCGTTTACCAGCGAAAAGCAAACTGTAGAAAACCGCGGTACGTTTAGCGAACTTAAAAAATACAAACGCGAATCGTTTATCATTATAGGTTTTACACTGGGTTTAACCATCGGCTATTATACACTTACAACATACTTACAAAAGTTTTTAGTTAACACATCGGGCTTTAGCAAAAGCGACTCCACTTTGATAATGGTAATAGCCTTATTTGCCTTTATGTTGGCGCAACCCCTGGCCGGTATGCTGGGCGATAGAATGTCGCGTAAAAAAATGATGATCATAGCCGTTGGTTTAAGCCTTTTAACCACCGTACCTGTAATGTTATTGTTAAGTACCATGCATAGCTTTTGGCCGGCAACCATGCTGATAATAATAGCGCTAATTATTCTAAGTCTAAATACCTCTATATCAGGCATTATCAAAGCAGAACTTTTTCCGGTTAATGTACGTTCGCTTGGTGTTGGTTTTCCGTATGCAATAACCGTGGCTATATTTGGCGGCACTGCCGAGCCTATTGCCCTAGGATTTAAAAAATGGGGTTATGCAAGCGGGTTTTATTGGTATTTAATCATTTGTATTGCTGTATCATTTATCAGTGTACTATTTATGCCCGATACCACTAATCATTCAAAACTGGACGAATAATTTATAACACTTTTAGCTTTTTTGTATTGACTAAAATTATATACTTTTAGCCATCACAATGGAAGAAAAAAACAACAAGAAAACCATTTGGGCATGGTGCATGTTCGACTGGGCCAACCAATCGTACAATATGGTGATAACAAGCACCATTTTCCCCGCTTATTATGTAGGCATTACAGCTAATACCAAATATGGTAAAAATATGGTTAGCTTTTTTGGACATAAGTTTGTAAATACCGTATTGCAAAATTACATTTTAGCTGTATCGTACCTGCTCATCGTGCTTTTATTGCCGATATTAACTTCTATAGCCGATTATCGCGGCGCTAAAAAATTATACCTGCAATTGTTTACTTGGTTAGGCGCTTTAGCATGTGCCGGTTTGTTCTTTTTAAAAGAAGGTGGGCCAATAGAGTTTGGAATGATATGCTTTGGTTTAGCGACAATAGGTTACTGCGGTGGGTTTGTTTTTTATAACTCATACCTGCCACAAATAGCCACATTAGACAAGCAGAATGACGTGAGCGCCAAAGGTTTTATCTATGGATTTGCCGGCAGTATTGTGGTGCAATTAGTTTGTTTGGTTGGGGTACTATTCCACAGTTCATTTGGAATCACGGAGGATATGGGTGCACGGATCTCGTTTATTATTGTTTTTGTATGGTGGATAGGTTTTGCTATAATCCCTTTCAAGATATTGCCTAAAGGCGAGCCTAATGCCGGGTCTCATAAATTCAATGTAATTACAGGAGGGTTTAAAGAGTTGGCTAAAGTGTTCGGTAAAATCAAAAGTATGCCTTTGGTGAAACGGTTTCTGCCTGCATTTTTCTTTTACTCGGTAGGCGTACAGACTATTATGCTTGTTGCTGCCGAATTTGCAGCAAAAGAATTACACATGAAGGACGACGATTTAATTACTATTATCCTTATTATACAAGTGGTAGCCATAATAGGCGCTTGGCTTACTTCTCTGGCATCAAACAAATATGGTAATACAAAATCCCTGATAGTTCTGGTGGTCTTTTGGACTTTTACCTGTTTGAGTGTTTATTACATATCTAACCAAAACCAATTTTATGTAGCTGCATTTGCAGTTGGGATAGTAATGGGCGGCGTGCAATCTTTGTCACGTTCAACATATGCCAAATTGCTGCCCGAGAATATTCCGGATACCGCATCATATTTTAGCTTTTATGACGCTACCGAAAAACTCTCTATTGTTGTAGGCCTTGCAGTTTTCGCTTATGTTGAAGACCACACCAGTACAATGCGCAACTCAGCATTAGCATTGGATTGTTTCTTTGTGGTTGGATTGTTCTTATTGATAGCCTTATTTGCAGCTGAAAAGAAAGCTAAGAACGGAGCAACTGCACCGCAGGCAGAGATAGCATAATATAGATTTGACAACTTTTAAAAAG
>DHIR01000269.1:0-432 GCA_002403905.1 Mucilaginibacter sp. UBA4741 | reverse complement strand
TTTAAAAAGTTGTCAAATCTTAAACGTTAGTTACCATAAAAAGTGCAATCCTACGGATTTGTATTGATGGATATTTTCGTCTTTGCTTACAAGTACAAGGTCTTTTTGGATTGCTTGCCAAATAAGCATCCTGTCGAAGGGGTCTTTATGACCATGAAAGTTTAAATTATGATAACTTGAGCTTTCATCCGGAGAAAGGGGGATCAATTGAAAACCTGTTTGTAAAGCTAACTTAGGTAATGCATCTGGCAAAACACCATCTAATTGCAATTTACCAATAGATGATTTTAAAGATATCTCCCAAAAAGTAATGGAACTTATAAATACAGTGTTATCGGTATTTTCAAGCACTTGATGCGCTAATGGAGATAGTTTACTTTTGTCTGTCAATGCCCAAATAAAAGCATGGGTATCTAACAGGTAATTCATAAC
>DHIR01000108.1 GCA_002403905.1 Mucilaginibacter sp. UBA4741 | reverse complement strand
GTATTTATACAGTGGGAATACTCTTATTTCTACCCAGCATTAAGCAGCTCAAACCACGTTACCAATTGGAGTAAACTGCCTATAAAATTCCGCACAGACGTAGCCATGATGGGTAAACTGGGTTTTGATATTGTAATAAGCAAACTGGGCGAAAGCGATATGCAATTTGTACAAGGTGCCGTTAAAACTTTTAACGATATTAAAGCTGTTGTTTGGCAAGGCGATCAATACCGTTTGTTAAATCCCCGTGAAAATAGCGTAGCATCAATGGCCTATGTTAATGAAGCAAAAACAACCGCTATTATGTTCAATTACCTGGTTAACTATCGTTATGGTGAGGGTAATGCGGCACCGATCCGTTTAAAGGGTTTGGATGTAGGTAAGCAATATAAAGTTAAAGAGATCAACTTGTATCCCGACACCAAATCAGGCATTAATGAAAGCAAAACCTATACCGGCGATTTCCTGATGAAGATAGGCATCAACCCCAAAGTAAACTTGGGGCGTACCAGCGTTATTTTGCAGATAGATGCGCAATAAGTAAAAGAGCCCCGGTGACCCCGGGGCTCTTTTGTATTTTTAAATATGCCAAATAAAATTGAGCGTTTACAAATCAGCAAATGTTTAATAACTTAACCGTTTGTAATATTTATTGATCGCTGCGTGGAAAAAAGGTCGTTTTGGTTTGGTATATCGTTGATGATGGCATTATGCACAATCACCTACGCCAATCATTTCAACAACGAATTTCATTTTGACGATTCGCACACCATACAAAACAATGCCTACATCCGCGACATTAAAAACCTGCCCTTGTTTTTTACGGATGGCAGCACCAGCAGTACATTACCGCAAAATCAATCTTATCGGCCAATAGTAACCACTTCGCTGGCGTTTGATTATTGGCTGGGCGGTGGGTATTATTTGTTTTTCTTTCATCTTTCTACTTTCATCTTGTTTTTACTGCAAGGGCTGTTAATGGTTTGTTTTTTTACCAAACTGTTTAATATTTCTTTACCTGATGATAAGCTAAATACTCGGGTAGCGCTTATTGCAGTTGACCTATACCTGCTGCACCCGACCATAGCCGAAACCGTTAATTACGTTATAGCCCGTGCTGATCTGCAATCAACCCTGGCAGTAATATTGGCTTTTGTGTTGTATCAGTATTCGGCACGATGCCGCAAGTTTTATTTGTATTTAGTGCCGGTAATTATTGGCGCACTGGCTAAGCCTCCATCTATAATGTTCGCACCTATGTTTTTTATTTATCTGCTATTTTTCGAGGAGCAATTAAGCTTGGCAGATCTATTTAAACTAAGTCGATTTAAACAAGTATTCGCGGTAATTAAAAAATCGGCTCCCGCTTTTATTTGCTGTGCTTTTATGTATTGGTTCCTGGGACGAATGACACCCAAAACATGGGAACCGGGCGGTACCGCGCCGATCCAATATTTAATTACCCAGCCCTACGTTATCGCACATTACTTCCAAATGTTTTTTGTGCCAAATGCTTTAAGTGCAGATTCTGACTGGCAACTATTACCCAACATTTCCGACTGGCGTTTTGCTGTCGGTTCTTTTTTTATTTTGGTAATGATAGTTATAGCGTTTATAACATCAGCAAAAAAACAATTACGACCTATTAGCTTTGGCATTTTATGGTTTTTTTTGGCGCTGCTGCCAACATCAAGCATCATCCCGCTAGCCGAGGTATTAAATGACCACCGGATGTTCTTCCCCTTTGTGGGGCTGCTCATCAGTGTTAGCTGGACCATTACTTTACTGGCAAAAAAACTCGCGCCATTAATTTCAAAATACATACCGGCTTATAAAATTGTGTTTTCAGTTACACTGTGTCTTATACTTTCAACCTATGCTTACGCCACCTGGCAACGCAACCAGGTTTGGCATACCGAAGAGAGTTTATGGCATGATGTTACCATAAAGAGTCCTAACAATGGCCGTGGCTTAATGAATTACGGCCTCAGCAAAATGGCTGTCGGCGATTATGTTACCGCGAATATTTATTTTAACAAAGCATTAAAAATACTACCTAATTATTTTAGCCTCTACGTTAACCTTGCTATTTTAAAAGCCGTTACCGGGCATGACGATACTGCCGAAATGTATTTTAAAAGAGCCCAATGGTATGGCAGTAATTACCCGGATGCGTATATTTATTATGCCCGATATTTAAACGCACGTGGCCGATACCCGGAAGCCATAAAAAACCTGCAACAAGCCATGCGCTTATCATCGGCAAACATATATGCACGTACGTTGCTTATGAACGCGTATGAAAATACCGAAAACTGGTCGGCCCTTAAACAACTGGCATTAACCACCCTGCAATTGGTGCCAGATAATGCAGACGCAAAAAATTACCTGATTGCCGCCAACACAAAAAAAGGCAAAATTGATACAGAAGCAGAAAAGGCAAAGCACTCACCATCGACAGGTAAATATTTGGCGCTAAGTTTATTGTATTATAACGCGGGCAGGTTTCAGCAATGTATTGACGCTTGTAATGAAGCTATTAAATTAAAGCCCAACTTCCCCCAGGCTTACAATAATATTTGCGCGGCTTATAATAAAATGCAGCAATGGGATAAGGCTATTATCGCCGCTAAACAGGGGTTGGCACTCAAGCCCAATAACCAATTACTAAAAAACAATTTGCAGGAAGCTTATAGTCATCAATCACCCTAAACCGGCGCTTAAAGCTACTGTTCTAAGTGGACCCGATGTACAAAATTGGTTACGGTTTATAATTTCTAATATACTCCGAAACTATTTTTATATTAAACATCCAACTTGCTAACTTTATGAAACGTTTTTGAGTATTTTTGCTTTACCAATAATATCCAATTATAATATTTCTTTTGTTTAAGAGTTCCGCATTGCATTGTAAGACTTGCTTTGTTAAATGATTTAAATGGCGTATAAACCTAACAACACTTCTTTAATATTTAAGATGGTGTTCTTTCTTTTTTTTGTTTTGACAGCTGGCTGTGCTTACGCAAGTGAAGGTACAAACCAATTATTTGATGAGTTAAAGCATGAATTGGGTAAAAAGGCCTCTTACGATCATCAAAAAGAAGTAAGGATACAAAGCCTAAAGCACGATCTGAATAATACTCAGGTTTACAACCTGGCCGGGCAATTTAATATTTCTAATAGGCTTTATGACGAATATAAATCATATCAATATGATTCGGCTTATGTATATGCTACCAGGCTGCAACAGCTTAGTTTAGCCATGCACGATAAGGCTAAGCAAGATTTAAGTAAAATACAAATAGGGTTTATTTTGCTATCGTCGGGCATGTTTAAAGAAACTTTTGACAGTATGCATGGTATTGACGTGCGTAATCTTAGCGACAGCATTAAAGTTGAGTACTAT
>DHIR01000153.1 GCA_002403905.1 Mucilaginibacter sp. UBA4741 | reverse complement strand
TATAATATTATGTACTTTTGAATAATGAAACGCACCGCGCTTATCTTATTAACGTCCATTTATCTCTTATCCTGTGTGGGTATTGGGGTAAACCGTTTTTATTGCTGCGGTAAACTGGCCTCGGTTAAGCTAACCTATGCTTCGGCAGATCATACAGATAAGGGTAGTTGCTGCAAAAATGATGTGAAGACCTTTAAGATAAAGGATACGCACGTTAACGCGGCTTCTTTTGCTTTAAGTGACCTTTCACCTATGATCCTGCCTTCATTAAGTAACTGGAATTCTATTATCCCTGTAAATGAACAAATAGCAGCAATAGGCTATCAAAGCCACGCCCCACCGGGAAGCCCTGCTACACCGATCTATACTTTAAACTGCGCCTACAGGATCTAATCTGTATTTTTTCTTAGCCCGTACTTTCTGTACCTGGCTATCCTCTCTTAAAATCCATCTTAATTCATAATCATGTATAGGTTTTGCTTATGCTATTTATCCATTTTTTAAATTTTAAAACATGAAAAAAGTAATGCTGATGGCTGTTGCCATCCTGTTTTCTGCCGCGACCGTTTTTGCTGCTCATTCAACTACGGCGGTATCCGACACCACTAAAACTAAAAAAGTAAAACCTGTTGCAAAAGTACAATACACCTGTACCATGCATCCGGAAGTGGTTATGGACAAGCCCGGTAAATGCCCGAAATGCGGTATGACATTGGTAAAAAAGACCGATACTAAAAAGAAACCGGTAACCAGGAAAATGTAAAACCTATCAGCCCCGCTTTATGTGGGGCTGATTAAAGCAATTAAGATGATTAATCAACTTATTAGCCTGTCCTTAAAAAACAGGTACATCGTATTACTGATCGCGATAATTCTTTTTGCCTGGGGAGCCTATTCAGTTAAACAAAACCCCATCGATGCCATCCCCGACTTGTCGGAGAACGAGGTTATCGTATTCACTGAATGGCAGGGCCGCAGTCCGCAGATCATGGAAGACCAGGTAACTTACCCTTTGGTAAGTAACCTCCAGGGTATCCCTAAAGTTAAATCCATCCGGGCTACTTCTATGTTTGGGATGAGTTTTGTTTATATCGTTTTTGATGATAAAGCCGATGTGTACTGGGCGCGCAGCCGGGTATTAGAAAGGCTGAATTATGCGCAAAGACTGCTTCCAGAAGGCATTACCCCAACGTTAGGGCCTGATGGTACAGGTGTTGGCCATATTCTATGGTACACACTTGATGCAAAAGGAATGGATCTGGGCGAACAAAGGGCTTTACAGGATTGGTATGTCAAATTAGGGTTGCAAACCGTGTCCGGTGTAAGCGAAGTAGCATCCTTCGGCGGTTTCGAAAAGCAATACCAGATCACTATTGACCCACATAAACTTAACTATTATAATATACCCTTATCGCAGGTACTTAAAGCGGTAAAGAGCAATAACAACGATGTTGGGGGCCGCAAGTTTGAAATGAATGGCACCGATTATATTGTTCGGGGTTTAGGTTATATCAAAAGTTTGCAGGACGTAGAGAACATACCTATCGGTGTGATCAATACTGTTCCGGTAACTATAAAAGACATTGCCACCGTTCAAATGGGCGGTGACCTGCGCCTGGGCATATTTGATCAGAATGGCGAGGGCGAAGCAGTTGGCGGCATCGTGGTGATGCGCTATGGTGAAAATGCCGATAAGGTTATCCATGCCGTAAAAGATAAAATGGCCGATATTGAAAAGGGATTCCCACCCGGAGTTAAATTTAAGATAGCTTATGACCGAAGTGAGCTAATAGAAAACGCAATCGGTTCGGTTAAGCACACCCTTATTGAGGAAATGATCACGGTATCCATTATTGTTATCCTATTTCTATTCAGCCTGCGAAGTGCTTTAAGCATCATAATACAAATACCGATTACCATTGCTGCCAGTTTTATTTTACTCAATGCTTTTGGTATTAGTTCCAATATCATGTCATTAACCGGAATCGCTTTAGCCATCGGGGTTATTGTAGATAACGGCATCGTTATGGTCGAAAACTCACACCGCAACCTGGCCATTGCACAAGAAAAAGAAAGATCATGACCACAGCAGAAAGAATCAAAATTATAGAAGCGTCCTGTAAGCAGGTTGGGCGCGGCGTATTTTTCTCAACACTCATCATTGTTGCTTCGTTCCTGCCGGTATTTTTACTGGAAGGTCAGGAGGGTAAACTATTTGGGCCATTAGCCTGGACAAAATCTTTTATTCTCGCCATTGACGCCATTCTCGCGGTAACGCTTGCACCCGTACTCATTTCTTTTTTCCTTAAAGGTAAATTAAGAACGGATGACCATAACCCCCTGAACCGGGTTTTACAAAAGGTTTATCACCCTCTGTTGAACTGGTGTATGACCTGGCGCAAAACCACTATCGGGGTTAACATCCTTGCTTTATTGATCAGTGTGCCGCTATTGTTAAGTTTAGGTACAGAGTTTATGCCGCCGTTAGATGAAGGAACGATCTTGTTTATGCCGGTTACCCTGCCTGACGTTTCCAATTCAGAAGCTAAACAGTTACTTCAGGTTCAGGACAGGATCATTAAAAGCGTACCCGAAGTAAAGAACGTATTAGGTAAAGCCGGAAGGGCGAATACGGCTACCGATAATTCGCCCATTAACATGGTGGAAACCATCGTTTTGTTAAAGCCTAAAGATGAATGGCGTAAAGACATTAAAAAGGAAGATATTATTAACGAGCTTAACGCGAAGCTACAAATACCCGGTGTGGTCAATGGCTGGACACAGCCTATTATCAATCGTATCAATATGCTTTCAACAGGCATCCGCACCGATGTTGGCTTGAAGGTTTATGGGCAAAACCTGGATACCATCTATGCTTTATCCACTCAAATGAAAAAAGCTTTGCAGGGTATTGCCGGGGTAAAAGATCTCTATGTTGACCCGATCACCGGTGGCAAATATTTGGACATTAAAGTAAATAAAGATGCCATTGGTCGTTATGGATTGAGTGTTGACGATGTGAACGAAGTTGTGGAGAGTGCATTAGGTGGAATGAACCTTACACCTACTATTGAGGGTCGCAGAAGATTTAGTGTCAACCTTAGGCTTGCGCAGGATTACCGTAGTAACCTGGATGCGATCAAACGCACATTGGTACAAACAACCAATAACGGGCCAATTCCTTTATCATCAGTTGCTGATATTGAGATCAATGATGGTCCGGCTATGATACAATCAGAAAATGCCTTATTGCGGGGTACGGTACTTTTTAATGTCCGCGACAGGGATTTAGGCAGTACCGTTGATGAAGCACAGAAACGGTTGAACAGTATGGTTAAAACCTTGCCTAAAGGCTATTTTATTGAATGGAGCGGGCAGTATGAGAACCTGATACGTGCCGAGCATACGCTGAAACTGGTGCTGCCTATTGTGTTGGTCATCATTTTTGCTTGTTTATATTTTGCCTTTAATTCTATCAGGGAAGCCTTTTTTAGCCTGATCTCTATTCCATTCGCTTTAATCGGTGGTGCGTATATGGTGTATTTTTTTGGGGTGCATTTATCTGTCGCCGTAGCGGTTGGTTTTATCGCGCTGTTCGGTATAGCGGTTGAAACGGGTATTGTAATGGTGATCTACCTAAACGATGCGATGCAACAACTGGTAGCCCTTAAAGGAAACTCGAGAGAGACAATTACCCGTGCAGACCTGCACGAATATGTGATGAACGGTGCGGTAAAAAGGTTAAGACCAAAACTAATGACGGTTTGCGTGGCCTTATTCGGTTTAGTACCTATCTTATGGTCTACCGGGACAGGCAGCGATGTGATGCTGCCCATTGTGCTTCCGATGATTGGCGGCGTATTAACATCTTCCACCCATATTTTATTGGTTACCCCACTCATTTTTTTAATGGTAAAGGAATATGAACTAAAGAAATATGGCAAGCTTGAAGTATTGGAGGTAAAGGAATAATGAAAAGAAGATATAAAATTACGGCTGGCCTGCTGTTATGTTTTGCAGGCTTAGCAGCCCAGGCCCAACGCCTGTCCTTAGACAGCGTTTTAAATAGAGTTGCCGCTAACCCAGCCTTGAAAGCTTATGATGCAAAGGCGAGCGCACAGGATGCTTACGCCACTGGTGCGAAAAGCCTGGATGCGCCAAAGATCAGTGCGGGGCAGTACCAGGTTCCTTACCAACTCAGTCCCAGCGGTGGTTCCTTTATGATACAGGCAGAGCAAATGTTTACAAACCCGGCCAAATTAAGGGCTAAGGAAGAATATATGAAAGGGCAATCTAAAGTGACCACAAAAGATAGGGACTACCTGAAAAATCAATTAGTAAGCCAGGCAAAGCAGTACTATTACGAGCGCGTGGTGCTGGAAAAGAAACTGGCTTTGTTACAGCATACGCAAGACTTACTGGAGTATATGCTCAAAGATGCAAATATCCGTTTAACCTATGGCAAGGAAAAACTGCCCAATATTTACAAAGCCAAAGCAGAGTTGTTTGAACTGGATAATACCCGTGAGCAATTGAATAACGAGATCAGCCAAAAGAATATCATGCTGAATACCTTAATGAACCGGGATAAACAGGCTGCTTTTTTGGTGGATACCAATTACGTATTAAAGGCGTATGAAACAGCGCTGACAGATACAGCTACCCTTGCCACTAACCGGAGCGATATTAAGGGGATAAACCGGAACATTGATTTGCAACAGCTAAATGCACAAATGGAATACAATAAGCGCAAGCCGGATTTTGGCGTACAGGCCGGGCATATGTTTAGCTACGGGGGAATGGCCAACCAATATATCCTCATGGCCTCGGTCACGATACCAATTGTACCCTGGGCTTCTAAGGAATACAAGGCTAACCTCAAAGGCATTCAGTATGAAGTACAGGAGTTACAGCAAAAACGGCTCGACATGCTGAACCAGGCCACAGGCCAACTGACCGGTCTGAAAACAGAAATGAGCAGTAAAAAAAGGCAGCTTAGTAATTATCAGCAAAACATCATTCCTGCTTTGCAAAATAGTTATAAAACAGCCTTGCTGGCTTATGATCAGAATACCGGTGATCTGCCATCAGTATTGAATGGCATCAAAGACCTGCAAATGGCGAGAATGGCGGCTTTAGACCGCTTACAGGAACTTTTATTAATACAGGTAGCTTATGACAAGGAAAATGAACAATATTAAAATCATGCTAACCGCCTTTCTGTTTAGCACGATGCTTTACACGGCTTGTTCCGACCATACAAAGGAAAGTATTATTACAAAATCAGGAAAGACCGGGGATGCCGTTGTTGGTTTGAATACCGTTTTACAGCCGGTTAATTCTTCAGTGATATCAACCGTTAATGCTATTGTACCTGTACAAAAGGAAATACAAACCAGTATTTCGGCAGATGGGTATTTGGATTTTGATACGCGGACATTTAATAATATCGCAGCGCGCTTTTCCGGTCGTATTAAAAAGCTATACATTAAATATGCTTTCCAGGAGATTCGCCGTGGACAGCGGATATTTGATATTTATAGCCCGGATTTAGTTACCGCGCAGCAGGATTTGATTTACCTGACTAAAAACTCAGCACAGGAACCAAATCTTATTGGTGCCGCCCGGCAAAAATTGCTTTTGTTAGGCATGACTCCGACACAAGCAGATCAGGTTGTAATTACAGGCAAGCCATTTTATAGCTTTCCAGTTTATAGCCCATATGACGGCCATGTTCATGATGTAGCACATAGCCAAATGTTGGGTAGTACGGATATTAAATCTGAACAAAATTTCAATACTAATCTGCCATTGGCGATCAAAGAAGGTATGTATGTAGAAAAAGGACAAACCTTATTTAATGTCGTTGATCCACATCATTTATGGGCGATCCTAAAGATTAACCGTTCGGCAGTTGCTGGATTAAAGCTAAACCAGGCCACTAAAATCACTTTCCCGGATATACCGGGCAAGACCATCACCGGAAAAATAAATTTCATTGAACCTGCTTTAGAGGGTGGTGATAAAGGCACCAGTGTTAGGGTTTATATCGACAATATGGATCATAGTATGAAAGTGAACAGCCTAGTTAAAGCCGAAATCCAAACTGGCAGTATCAATGGTTTATTGATTCCAAGATCGGCTCTGCTTGATTTGGGAAATATTAAAGTAGTATGGTTGAAAGAGGGCGCTTTGTTTAAAGCGCATGAGGTTAGTGCCGGAGCCACAAATGGCAAAGAAGTATTAATAACCAAAGGATTAGCAGTTACGGATAGCCTGGCGTTGGACGCTCAATATTTAACAGACAGCGAAAGCTTCATTAAAACAAAAGGTCATGAATAAGAACCTATTATTAGCCTTAATGCTCGCTCTGGTTTTTGCGGCCTGTAAGCAAAAACCACACCAGTTAGCCAAGGAACAAAGCAAAGCCTATTATACTTGTTCTATGCACCCCCAAGTGCACGAGGAACAGCCAGGCAATTGCCCTATTTGCGGGATGAAACTGATTAAGGTACAACTAACAGACGCCAACAATGCCGATGAGATCACCTTAAATGCAACGCAATTACAGCTTGCCGGAATACAAACGGATACCATCAGGGAGGAAAATACAGGCAGTGAAAAAACATTGACAGGTACGGTGACAACGAATGAAAACATCGCGTCTGAATTAAGCGCAAGGTTAGCTGGCCGGGTACAACAATTGTTTATACGGACTGTCGGAGAAAAAATAACCATAGGCCAGCCCGTTTATGCTATCTATAGTGAAGATTTGCAGGAAGCAGAAAAGGAATATCTTCTGGCCAGGCAACAACAAAAGGTGTTAAATAACCCTGATGTAGATTATTCGCAACTGATCAGTGCAGCAGAAAGTAAATTGAAATTATGGGGTTTATCTTCATCGCAAATTAAAAGTTTAGCGGTTTCGCAGAAGGTTTCTGCCACGACTACTATTTTAAGCAATGTCAGCGGGACGGTAAGTGAGATAGCGGTACATGAGGGCGATTACGTAACCGAGGGCATGACGGTGCTGAAAACCCAAGGGCTAAACAGCCTTTGGGTGGAAGCACAGCTCTATGCCAGTGAAACGGGAAATTATAAAGAGAATGATATTGTATTTGTTTCCTTTCCGGATCAGGGCGGCGAACTGATCAAAGGCAAGGTTGCGTTTATCAATCCGGAACTATCGGAGGCATCCAAAGTTGATTTGATCAGAATCAGTATTCCTAACCCGCAAGGGTTGATCAGGCCGGGTATGCTGGCCTATATTATACTATCGGGAAACGGACAAAAGACATTAGCCGTACCTGTTTCAGCTATTTTAACGGATGGCAAGGGAAGCAAGGTATGGGTGAAAAATGCGAATGGCAGCTTTTCTCCAAAAATGGTTAAAACAGGTACGGGTAACCAACACTATGCACCTGTTTTATTGGGGTTAAAAGCCGGAGATATTGTAGTAAGTAGCGGCGCATATCTGTTGAATAGCGAGGCGATATTTAAGAATGGAAATGATCAAATGGGGGGGATGAAAATGTGATTACATTTTGTAACACTTTGAACCGTTATTTGATTTTTGTTTAATGTTGTTATTTGAAATTATAAGTGTAGCATTTGCATGTTTAAGAAAAATGAAACACGTTCAATTGCATTCTAAAGGTCTTTTTATGGGAATAAAAAAGGGTAAGCGACCATTAAATGTGCTTACCCTTAAGCTCCTGAGGCTGGGCTCGAACCA
>DHIR01000171.1:31963-36499 GCA_002403905.1 Mucilaginibacter sp. UBA4741 | reverse complement strand
ACCGTTGGGATATTAGTGAATTTTTGAATTAAACCAAAAGAAAATTCTGTACCATGTACATGTATAACATCAGGTTTAACTTCATTTATAATTTTAACGAATTCTTCTATATCCTCCCGGGGTTCAAGCGTATTAAAGATACGGCGGCCCATTTTTGACCACTCACCGTTTATAAATCTGATTACAGGGTAATATTTGCTTTGCCCTAAGGTAAACGGCTCAAATTTCTTTTCAAAATAAAACACTACCGATAGATCAACTTTTGATTGCACGCTCTTTTCCAGCGATTTTATCCAACCGCCGCCGGTGGGCTTATCATTTAAATAAGACTCGCTTAATGAAGGTGTAAAACAAAACCAAAGTACTTTCAACCTTTTATTCTTTTAATTTATACAATAATATATTATTTGTTTTACACCCAAAAGGAGTAATTGTAATAACTATGCCACGTAGTTTAATTCAGCTTCATCTATATCGGCTTCCTCGTCTTCTTCTGTTTCTTCGGGTTGTGTATACTGGTATAAGAAACAAAATGCTGTAGTTAATGGCAATACAAATATCGACTCACCAAAACCTAATATCAGTATTAATAAAACGCCGTAAAAGGCTTGTTCAAAATTAAAGGTAAAGGTTCTGAAATAAAGGTATGCCCTGTACAATAAAAAAGATAAACCAATAAAACCAAATTTTGCACTAAACTCAAATATCCCATTTGATAGACTGATGTTTTTCAAAATAGGCTGGGTCTCATCAAAAATATTTGATATGCCGAAAATTAGCTTCGCCCCAAATAGTTGGTATATATAAATTGCACTTGCAAAGCGGTTTAATGCAAATGTTTCGCCGGTTTGAATGTAATATTTACTCAAAAATTGAATATTTTTTAAAGTAAACATATCGCTTTTATAGGTTCCAATAATTTTATCAGCCAGAAACGGTAGCTGGAAAACCATGATGAAAAGTATAGGTACTGCAAATGCAAGTAACTTATTAAGCGACATACCTTTTGCCCTAAAGAAAAGCAAAAGCACCAGTATTAAAGCTATATATGATGTTGTGGAAACTGTAGTAACAACTGCCAAAATAAGCCACATCGCCCTCTTGTCTAATTTAAAACCATTGTACATAAAATGTAACATCAGGCCAATATTTAAAAAGAACCCGTATGCGCCGGGCTCCCATGCAAAACCGGCATTTTGATAGTGATGGAGTTTGACATAAACAAAAACAATAAAATTTGTGTAGTCATAACCAGTGACATCCGGGGGGATACTAAGTGATTTACCAATATTGAAAAGCATATCACCGGCTACCACCTGTACCAGGAAAAATGGTATGGAAATTATTGCCAGGTCAATTATTACTCTTGAAAGATAATGCAGCGCTTTATCCTTTAATAAGGCACAAAACAAGAAGCTGGGCAGTATATATTTAAATAAATATATAAAGTCGCTTATAAAATAATTTACGGGTAAATTATTGAGGAACGTAGAGCGAAAAACACAATAGCTTATGTAAATAACAGCAAACTTTACAAAAAGCCTGATGTCTCTTTTATTAAACAGATCATACTCAATGCCAATCCATATATAAATCAAGTCGATAATAAACCAGTCTATATTAAAGAACGGAACAAATGTTCCGTTTGCTGATAGTAGTAAAAAAAGTAATGTTGCAAAATAATACATACCAGGTTAATAGAACATTGAATATTACATTTACTTTGCTTGTTTATTGATATAATGCTGCAATTAAATTACGTCACTTACATCTAATTTATTTGTTTTAGTATTAATATAATACCAATTTCCTTTTTCCATAATATAACTTGTATTACGGTCCATAATATACTTGCATATATTATGGAGTTTAAGCCCAGGTGTAAATACCTTATAAAAAACAGCACTACAGGTATGTGCAATACCGCAGTTATTATAGATATTATAGATTGCATTTTAACCTTGCCTGTACCGTTTAAAACAACAGTATATACCAGTGTAAACATTGTAACACTAAAATAAACGGCCATGCCAATACTTAATGTAAACGGCACCTTTATTTTGTCGCCTACCCATATTTTAAATACCGGCCCAGCTAATAATACCTGCAAAACAATAACTATTAAAAAAAGCGCGGCTATTTTTACCAGCTTGGTAATGCTCGATCTTATCCAATCAATATCATTTAATGCAAACGCGTTAGTAAACGCGCTCCAGTAGGTAGCTAAAACTATATTGAGTATTATGCTGGTTGCAGAATAGTATTTATATAACGAAACATATATGGCTACATCGCCGCCACCAAACTCGCGAGCCACAATGATCTCGGTTGTTGAGTACAGAAAAACGCCTGCTATTTGAACTATAAAAAAAGCAATGCTTAGTTGAAATAAAGATTTGCTCTTTTTTAAATCAATCCGTCTTATAGAAGGCGCAATATCAGCATAACTGTTTCTAAATAATATTATGGTGTAGATCAACAGCACAATAACAGGTAAAAGCGTTTGTGCAATAGCCAGGAAAAACATTGATCCCTGTAAATATTTACCTAAAAGAATAATGGGGATAAGCGGCACAAAATTACATATCAATTGAATTTGATTGGATTTGTATATTTTCTGATCGCCTTGTAGTATAGACGAAATTGGTTTCAAAATAAATTGAAAAGACAAGCCGGTAAATACGGTTATTAAAGTATATAATAATTCTTTCTGATCCAGAGTTGTTTTAAATACGCTGTTCCAATTTATAAACGGCGCAGCGATAGAAAATATGATAGCAATAGGCAGTATAATCAACAATAAAATAGCATAGGTTGATGATACGGCTATTTTAGCCTGATCATATTCTTTTTTAGCTATATATTCTGCAACCTTGTTTCGTAACCCATTTGCTAGGCCAATATCCAATATACTTATCCAGCTTACAGTTGATGATATGGCCAGCCATATACCATATTTATTGGTGTCCAACAATTTTAGCGAATACGGTACTATTAAAAATGATATAATAATACTTATACCCCTTAACGCAAATGAAACTGCTATATTGAAATTTACCTTGCCCGTTAAGGCCTTGTCACTCCCAATTAATGACCTCCAATATTTTTTTGCAGATTGTATAATGCTCATTAATTATTGTTTATCCTTTTGTGGGGAAGTAATCTTTGTACCCATCTCTAACTTGGTCAACACCGTTAAATATGATGTTCATGTTAGGCAATTGCTGGTCTGTATATAGCTTATTAATAAACGGTATCTGAGTTTTTGATGTAAAGCTTTTTCTGATCACATACAAGGTGATATCACATAACCTAGATACAATATTAGCATCGCCAATAACCTGTAGTGGCGAAGTATCAATTATAATATGATCATAATGTAAGCGCAGCCAGTCTAATAGTATTTCTATGCGTTTTCGATCAAGTAGTTCTGAAAAGTTTGGTATAAACTGACCGCTGGTAACTACATCCAAATTACGGTAAGTAACCGAGTTTTGAATAACTTCCTCTTTTAACGATTCCCAGTTTAAGTAATTACTCATACCCGGATGTGATATTGGCAGGTTAAAAATATCGGCCATTATCGGGCGATATAAGTTCAATTCTAAAATTATAGTTTTTTTACCTGATGTTGCTAATGCTACGCCCAGGTTTGATGCTATAAAGCTTCTGCCCTCGCCAGCAACACTTGATGCAATTAAAGTTACCCTGCCTTTACTTTCATTGTCATGCAGGTAATGAAGTTGTGTACGCAAACTCCTAAACTGTTCAACAAGCATGAAGTTAACTTTATCATTCACCGCATCAGTAACAATAGGCGATCTTAATTTAATCTCTTCCAACTCTCCAGTTATGGGTATAGCTAAAGTCTTCTCAATGGTGCGCCTATTAGTGATTTGGTTTTTAATGGTGTCCCTCAGGTATATTAGCCCTGCGGGGATAAGCAATCCTAACGCCAACGCAACTATAAAAGGCAGCATTGCCTTTGATTTTTTTGGCGGTGTGGCATAAGCCAGGTCAACCAAACGTGCGCTGCTTGCAATTGAAGCATAACTTAACGCTGTCTCTTCACGTTTTTGCAGTAGCACATTGTATAATGATTCTTTACTGGCTTGTATTCGTTTTAAAGCAGCCAATTCCCTGTCCTCGCCCGGTATGCTTTCAATTGACGATTTAAAACGCGAGCCGTAGGTTTCCAATTCATTACGGGTAGTTAGTAATGATGTTTTAATATTATTTATGTTTTCTTTTATAGCAGCCCTTGTTGCAGCAATTTGCCTGTTTAAAGGATCAAATGCCGGGTTTTTCTCTGGTGTTGTTGCAGATAAACTGGCACGCTCGCGTTGCAGGTCTGTATAGCTTTGCACTAGTGTCACCAGGTTCTGATCGCCAATATTAAGTGTCGAGGGGACTGTCTTATCTGTAATATTTGGCGCATTAATATAATTGTCTATTTCGGTAATAACCTTTAACTGAACATTTATGTCATTTAACTTAATATCATTTGATTGCGCTCCTTGTATATATACTTGTGAT
>DHIR01000171.1:20136-31843 GCA_002403905.1 Mucilaginibacter sp. UBA4741 | reverse complement strand
CCTTGTATATATACTTGTGATTGCGCGTTAACATCTGTTAAGCCATGCGAGCTTCTATAATCTTCAATATTCTTTTCGGCTAAGTTTAATTGTATTGAAAGTGAATCAAGGCGCTGATCTATAAAATCAAGCGCGCCTTTTGTTTTTTTGTTCTTTTCTTCAATTTCGTTTTTGTTATAAACCGTAATTAAATAATTTACAAAGTCCTGTCCTCTTTGCGGTATCTGGTCTTTAACAGCAATATCAACTACCGAAGACACCATTTTATCTTTTAAGGTAACCTCAAGCGAACTCATATAATCATCGGCAACACTTTTTGGGTCACTTAATTCAATAATAATGGTTGAGCCTATATAATTTTCAAGATTGGCCGTTGGTTTTAACTGCCAGTCGCCAAAAGTGCTTGATACGGTGCTTGAAAAATTATATTCCGTACCTGATGTTTCAGGGTCATCAGATGTTTTAAGCGAGAAAGTATCCCCGTTTTTAATTTCAATAGTAATTTTTTGATAAGGCTTATTACCTATTTTAATTAAATTAAAAAGTACGGGTGTAGTATTTTTATAAAGGTTTTCTTTTAAATGATTAACAATTACCTGGTACGATATCCATAAATGAAGATCATTAACAACGCTATCTACCAGGCGCCTTGATTGCAAAATTTCCACATCGTTTTCAATTTTTTTAGGGGCACTGGTAATACCCATTTCCTGCAATGATGCCTTAATATCACTGGTGTTTTTTTCGTCCTCTAAAAGCAAAGTTGCTTTAATATCATATACAGGCTTTGTAACCATATGATAGGCATAGGCGCTAATCATTGTTATTATGGTAAATAACAAAAATACGGGCCAGTAATGCACATATTTTGTGAGTATTTCACGCAGATCGAAATCATCATCCGCAGCCGGAGTGCGCTTTTTAGGATATGTGTTGGATTTTTGTGCACACATAGTTACTTACTATTGTAATATAAAAAATATGCAGAGAACACAACACTTGCCGCCGAGATACCAGACAGTAATAAGCTAAATGTACGATATCCCCTGTCAATCGGGGCATATTTGGTACGGTCTGGCTCAACGTATATTACGTCATTGTTTTGCAAATAGTAATATGGCGATGTAAATATTTTCTTCGATGTTAGGTCAATAGGCAAGTATTCTCTTTTGCCATCATATTCTCTTATCAGCAATACATTTTTTCGTTTGGCTGTTATATTCAAATCGCCGGCTAAACCCAGCGCTTCAATAATGGTTATGCGTTCATTCTGAACAGTAAATACATCAGGCCTCAACACATCTCCTACTACTGATATTTTAAAATTTAATATCCGTACATTAACAATAGGTTGTTTAAGATATTGTTCTAACTGGGGTGTTAATTTAGTACTCAGCTCATCTGTGGTGGTTCCAATTACTCTGATTCTGCCAATATATGGAATGTTAATTTCGCCAGCAGCATTTACCCTATAGCCAAAAACAGGGTTGTTGTTGGTGTTTTCTGTACCAAGCGGAATATTAACTTTGCCGTTTTCTCCACCAGTCTCGTTACTACCATTAACACGGGCATTTCCAGAACTGAATTCGTTGTTCGCGCTTAAACTAGTTACGTTTATGCCTAACAGATCGCCTGACTGTATTTTAAGGGGAGAAAAATTATCGATACTCTCCTGTGATATTTTTGTATGATCAAGATCCTGAAAATAAGGTATGGTTCTATAAGTTGAGCATGATATATTAAAGAATATTAATGCTATAAAAAATACTTTCTTTAAGTAAGAAATCATTATTTGCGATCTTTAAATAGTTGTTTCGAAATTAGCAATTACTTTGGTAAGCCGAAGCGGGTAGTTATTAACAAATACCTATTTAATTAACAATATTTTCACTACTGCTAATCCGAAATATAATTTGCAATTACGGGAGCCGGAAAGGTGTGGTGGGTTAATATTTTAGCTATTTTTCATCGGCAATATATTTACAATAATTGTGCATTAAGCCACATAAATAGCTTTTAATTTACAATATTTACTAACTATCGTAGTCAAATTTTTAATAAACAATTACTTATGTTTTTTGTACTGATTTAAAAAAGGCCACTCATTTTTACCAAGCGCCAACAAGTGTTGTAGAAATTAATTTATAGTGCGCATGTATTTCCCCATAAATTGCAACTAATAACTATACAAATAATAACTTTGTTATGTATTAAAATTACACATGTTTCAAATTAGCGAGTTATATATTTATCCCATAAAATCATTGGGCGGCATTAAGCTTAATAAAGCAACTATAACCGACAGGGGCTTTAAATTTGATCGCAGATGGATGCTGATTGATGATAATAATAGGTTTATTTCGCAACGCGAATGCGCCGTGATGGCTCTGTTAAAAACAAGTATTTCAGACGAGTTTTTAATAGTTACTGATACCCGTACTAACGCTTCAATTAACCTATCGCTAGTTGCTGTAAATCAGGGTATTAAAATAGTTAAAATCTGGGATGATACTTGTGCCGTGCAATTGGTTTCTAACGCAGCAGATGCCTGGTTTACCAAGGCATTGGGAATGAATACACGCCTGGTATATATACCCGATGATACTAAACGTTTTACCGACCCTGAATACACATCCGCCGATAACCTAACGTCTTTTTCGGATGCTTATCCGTTTATGATAATAGGGCAATCATCATTAGATGATCTGAACAAACGCTTGAATGACTTTTTGCCAATAAACAGGTTCAGACCCAATATTGTATTTACCGGCGGCAAGCCCTACCAGGAAGATTTGATGGATAGCTTTACTATAAATAACATTACATTTAATGGAGTAAAGCTTTGTGCCAGGTGTAATATTATTACTATTGATCAGTATAACGCATCAACAGGCAAAGAGCCAACTAAAACCCTTTCATTCTATCGTGCAAAAAACAACAAAATATATTTCGGTCAAAACTTAATTCATTCCGGAACCGGCACAATTTCAGTTGGCGATGAATTATTATTGTTGACAACGCATGACCAGGACAGATTTATCATTCCCCAAAAAACGATATGAAACATAGCCTAACTATTGAATATTGCCCAAAATGTAACTGGTTGTTACGGGCTGCTTATATGGCACAAGAATTATTAACCACATTTGAGGATGATTTGCAAGGCGTAACATTAAAACCCAGCGAAACAGCAGGCCGATATACCATCAGTATAAATGATCAAATTCTGTTTGATCGTAAAGAACACGGGCGTTTCCCCGAAATAAAAGAGCTAAAGCAGTTGGTACGTGACAAAGTAAATCCTGAGAAGAACCTGGGCCACTCAGATACTATTGTAAAATAAGTATAGTAAATCGGTATTTTTTATTGGTTTACAATTCTTTAATTTATATTTGTTAGTTATCAACTTTATAAAATGCTATCAAAAAAGACTAAATACGCAATTAAAGCCTTAGTGATTCTTGGGAAGAATACGGACAAACCTCCCATGCAGATCTCAAAGATCGCAGAACAAGAACGCATACCCAAAAAATTTTTGGAACAGATACTATTAGATATGCGTAATGCCGGTTTTTTATACAGTAAGAAAGGTGCCGGTGGTGGTTATGCATTAAATAAAGACCCAAAGGATATTTATTTGGTTGCAATAATGCGTATTACAGATGGACCGGTTGCCATGCTGCCTTGTGCCAGTTTAAACTTCTATCACAAATGCGATGAGTGCCACTCAGAAGTAACATGCGGTATACGTGATGTATTTATTGATGTGCGTGATGCTACTTTAAAGATACTGTCAGAAACCAGTATAGCTGATGTGATTAATAGAGAAACCACACTTATCAACAATTAAAATCCTTTATTCATTTAATTGTTAAAATTCATCTTCTTTAAACAATATTCTACCAATTCCATATACTATGTATATCTTTGGTAGAAATTGATCCTCTTTGAGCAATTAAAGAGGTTTTTTTATAAATATTAATATAAGATATGCAAAGCTTCAGAACAGAGCTTGAGAACCCCATTGTTGAGAAAGATATTATAGATCTTGAAAAGAAGATAAGGGAGTTTCGCGAAGGAAAAATACATGACGAGAAATTTAGAAGCTTACGTTTAGCACGAGGTGTTTATGGCCAGCGCCAGCCGGGTGTGCAAATGGTACGTATAAAACTACCATTTGGTAAACTGACTTTTAAACAATTATTACGCATAGCCGATGTGTCTGACGAGTATGCTAGCCGAAACCTGCACTTAACAACCCGCCAGGATATACAAATACATTACGTTAGCCTAGACAGGACCCCGCAACTATGGGCCGACCTGGAAAGAGACGACGTTACCCTGCGCGAAGCTTGCGGTAATACGGTACGTAACGTTACAGCCTCTCCCGCTGCTGGCATAGATCCGTTGGAACCTTTTGATGTATCGCCTTATGCACAAGGCACATTTGAATATTTTTTGCGTAATCCGGTAAACCAGGACATGCCGCGTAAATTTAAAATTGCTTTCTCATCAAGCGATGAAGATACCGCTTACACGTATGCCCATGATCTTGGTTTCATACCTAAGGTAAATACTAAAGGCGAGCGTGGTTTTAAAGTATTATTAGGCGGCGGCTTAGGCGCACAACCTATACTGGCTAATATGGTCGACGAGTTTTTACCCGAAGATCAGTTAATCCCTTACATAGAATCTACCATACGTGTATTTGACCGTTATGGCGAACGAAATAACCGTAATAAAGCAAGGTTTAAATATGTTATCCAAAAATTTGGTTTAGAAGAAGTTTTAAACTTAATTAAACTGGAAAGAGTAGCTAACAACGTAAAAACCTATCAAATAAATACCGAGGCTGTTGATCAGCCTGCTTTGCCTGAGCCTATGGAATTTGGTGATGTACAAGTTAGCAATCCGCTGGGTTATGAGCAATGGTTGGCTACCAACGTATTTGAGCAAAAGCAAAAAGGCTTTTACGGCGTTTACATTAAAGTAAAAACAGGCGATATCCCTACAGAGCAGGCGCGTAAGCTGGTTGCATTGCTTCAGCCATTAGCTGGCGATGAGATACGTATTACTCAAAACCAGGGCCTATTACTAAAGTATATCCGCAAAGAAGCATTTGTTACTTTATACAACGGTTTGGCCGAAATAGGTATGGCGGCACCGGGTTTTGATAGCGTAGCCGATGTAACTACCTGCCCCGGTACAGATACTTGTAACCTGGGTATATCAAACAGCATGACATTTGCGCGTGTATTGGAAGATTTGATCTACAATGAATATGAAGAACTGATCTACAATCGGGATATTAAAATAAAAATAAGCGGCTGCATGAATTCTTGCGGTCAGCATAGTATGGCACATATTGGCTTCCATGGTAGTTCATTAAAGGCAGGCACTAAAGTATTACCATCAATGCAGGTAATGCTGGGTGGCGGCACCGTTGGCGATGGCGTTGGCCGTGCTGGCGACAGGGTGATAAAGATCCCGGCAAAACGCGCTACGCAAGTTTTAAGAGATATTTTAGATGATTACAAAACCAACTCTATAGAAGATGAGGTTTTCCATAACTATTATGACAGGCAGGGTAAAGACTATTTTTACCAGATGCTAAAACCATTGGCCGATCTGACCACATTAACCGATGAAGACTTTGTTGATTGGGGCCATGTTGAAAGCTACGAAAAAGCAATTGGCGTTGGTGAGTGTGCCGGTGTTGTTATTGATTTGGTTGCAACATTGTTATATGAGTCTGACGAGAAAATGGAATGGGCAAATCAATCATTCAGTGCAGGTGCCTGGGCTGATGCGATATATCACTCATACAACGTATTTATTAACTCGGCCAAAGCATTGTTATTAGATAAAGGAATAAACAGCAGCACACAGGTTGGTATCATCCGCGAATTTGATGCCCAATATGTTGCTACCGGCGAATTTGAATTGAATACCAGCTTTAATGACCTGTTATTACAAATTAATCAAAACGAACCATCTGAACAATTTGCTGCCACCTATGTGGCTGCGGCAGCCGAGTATTTGGAAAATGTTAAAGCTAAAAGAGAAGCAATATTACAATCATGAGTAAGGAACCCAAGATAACGTTAGTTGGTGCGGGGCCTGGTGATGCAGACTTGATAACACTAAAAGGCATTAAAGCGTTACAGACTGCAGATGTGGTTTTGTATGACGCTTTAGTGAATGAAGAGTTGTTAGATTTTGCCGTGAATGCCGAAAAAATTTATGTTGGCAAACGCTCAGGCGATCATTCCTACTCACAAGATGCTGTAAATAAGTTAATGGTTGATTATGCCATTAATTATGGCCATGTTGTGAGGCTAAAAGGTGGTGATCCGTTTGTATTTGGCCGTGGTTATGAAGAGTTGGATTATGCAGCCGCACATAATATACCTGCACAAGTTATTCCGGGCATATCAAGTTCTATTTCTGTTCCGGGTTTACAGCATATCCCGGTTACGCATCGCGGTTTAAGTGAGAGTTTTTGGGTAGTAACCGGTACAACCAGCAGCGGAAATATATCAAACGATCTGTATGAAGCTGCACGCAGCCGGGCTACAGTTGTTGTACTAATGGGATTAAATAAACTACAGGAAATTGTAGAGATATTTAAAAAAGAAGATAAAAATAAACTACCGGTAGCAGTGATCCAGAATGGGTCAACACCGCAAGAAAAACTAGCTATCGGTATAGTTGATAACATAGTTGAAATTGTTAAGGGGAATAATCTCACTTCGCCTGCCATTATTATACTTGGCGAAGTAGTAGCATTGCACCCTTTATTCCAATCACGCAGAAAAACACATGACGTTGTTATCGGAAAATAATGAACTTATTACAGTTCAGGATGAAAAGACCGGCGGCAATCAATTGTTTCCTGTTTTTTTAAAACTGAATGATTTACATACCGTGCTTATTGGAGCCGGTAATGTTGGCTTAGAAAAGCTAACCGCTATTTTGCACAATAGTAACGATGCAAGAGTTACTATTGTGGCTAAAACCGTGATTCAGGAAATTAGAGATCTGTCTATAACATATCCAACTATTAAGATCATTGAAAAATCTTTTACAGATAATGATCTGGATAATGCCGATCTGGTTATTGCTGCTACTGATGATTCAAAACTGAATCAATATATCAGGGAATCGGCACACCAGCGTAAGCTATTGATAAACGTAGTCGACAAACCTGAGTTATGCGATTTTTATTTGGGATCAATTGTGCAAAAGGGCGATCTTAAAATAGGTATATCAACCAACGGTAAGTCGCCTACTATAGCAAAGCGCCTTAAAGAAGTTTTAAACGAAAGCCTTCCTGCCGAACTGGATATATCGTTACAGCAAATGAGTAACCTCCGTAATACATTAAGCGGTGATTTTACCGATAAGGTTAAAAGACTGAATGAAGTAACCTCTGTACTGGTAGAGCAAAAAGCCGAACGTAAAAACTTAAAGTGGTTAATCTGGCTTTCTATAGTGTTTTCAATTGCCGTAGCCGTAACTACTTTATGGTTTAATCAGCCCGAATTTAGGGCTTACGCACAAGAGATCAATCCTATATTTTACTATTTCTTAGGGGCCGGGTTTGTTTTTGCCTTAATTGATGGCGCAATAGGTATGTCTTATGGTGTTACATCAACTACATTCTCTTTGTCCATGGGCATCCCTCCTGCTTCGGCTAGTATGGGTGTACATTTATCAGAGATATTAAGTAACGGCATAGCCGGCTGGATGCATTATCGCATGGGTAATGTTAACTGGAAATTATTTAAATTATTATTAATTCCAGGTATAATAGGTGCTGTACTCGGTGCTTATATCCTGTCATCATTAGAACATTATAGCCAATACTCAAAACCTATAGTTTCTTTATACACCCTTATTTTAGGTGTTGTAATATTTTCAAAAGGACTTAACTTAAAACGTAAACGTGTAGGCGGCAAAATAAAAAGAATATCATTTTTAGGTTTTGGTGGTGGTTTTATTGATGCAGTTGGTGGCGGCGGCTGGGGATCTATTGTATTATCAACTTTAATAGCCGGTGGACGTAGCCCACGCTTTTCGTTAGGAACTGTAAAATTATCAAGATTTTTTATAGCCTTAATGAGTTCCCTAACCTTTATCACCATGTTAAATGGCGCCCATTGGGAAGCTGTTGCAGGCTTGGTTTTGGGCAGCGCGCTGGCATCGCCAATAGCGGCTAAAATATCTAACAAAATATCAACCAAGGCCATAATGATGTCGGTAGCTGTAATAGTTATATTGATAAGTCTTAAAAGCATTATTACCTTTGTAACCAAAATATTGTAATGAGTACCCAGGCAGAAGAAATAAAGCAATTAACCGCAGGACTTGATCCTGTAGCGGCTTTAACTAAATTAGCTGAACACTTTCAGGGCGAGATCGTTTTTTCTACCAGCTTTGGCTGGGAAGATCAGGTGATCACTCACATGATTTTTACCAACAACATCCCCATTAAAGTTTTCACTCTGGAAACGGGCCGCATATTTCCGGAAACGTACTATGTTTGGAACCGTACCATGGAAATGTATAGTAAGCCGGTTCATGCTTATTATCCGCAAAACGAGCCTTTGGAGAAAATGCTGAACGAAAAGGGCCCGAGCAGTTTTTATGAATCGGTAGAGAATCGGAAAGAATGTTGTGGCATACGTAAAGTCGAACCATTAAACAGGGCTTTGGCAGGCAATAAATGCTGGATAACCGGTATACGTGCAGAGCAATCTGTAAACAGACACGATATGCATAATGTAGAATGGGACGAGGCGCATAACCTTGTCAAGTTCCACCCTGTTTTTAGCTGGACTTTGGATGAAGTAAAAGAATACATAAAAAAACATAACGTACCTTATAATACCTTACATGACAAAGGCTTCCCAAGCATTGGGTGCCAGCCATGTACAAGAGCGATTAGAGAAGGCGAAGATTTTAGAGCAGGCCGTTGGTGGTGGGAAGACCAATCAAAAAAAGAATGCGGCCTGCACGAGTTAATAATTGATAATAAATAGAGTAATTAATGAATTATTGAGTTAAAGATTTTTTAAATCATTCACTCATTCACTCATTCAATAACTCACTAATTAAACACATGAGTAAATACAACCAACTGGATTATTTAGACGAGCTTGAAGCAGAAGCGATACATATTCTGCGTGAAGTAGCCGGCCAGTTTGAGCGCCCAGCGCTTTTATTTTCGGGAGGAAAAGATTCTATTACACTGGTACGTTTGGCCGAGAAGGCTTTTCGTCCGGGTAAGTTTCCTTTTCCGCTGGTACATATTGATACCGGCCATAATTTTATAGAAACTATTGAATATCGCGATGCCATGGTTAAACGCTTGGGTGAACGACTGATAGTTGGTAACGTACAAGATTCAATAGATCAAGGTAAAGTAGTTGAGCAAAAAGGTAAAAATGCTAGTCGCAATCCGTTACAAACCGTGACCTTATTAGACACCATTGCAGCGCATAAATTTGATGCCTGTATAGGTGGTGCACGCCGTGATGAAGAAAAGGCCCGCGCTAAAGAACGTATATTTTCTGTACGTGACGAGTTTGGTCAATGGGATCCAAAACGCCAGCGCCCCGAGTTATGGAATATCTACAACGGCAAAATACATAAAGGTGAAAATGTTAGGGTGTTCCCTATCAGTAACTGGACAGAGCTAGATGTTTGGAACTATATCCGCAGGGAAAAAATAGAACTTCCGAGTATATATTTTGCACACGAGCGTGATACTATTGTACGCAATGGCCAGTTAATGGCGGCCTCTCCTGTTTTAAATATGGACGAGGATGATATCATTGAACGCAGGACCGTACGTTTCCGCACCGTTGGTGATATGACCTGTACCGCAGCTGTTGCATCGGATGCGTTTTTGATAGACGATATTATTGACGAGATAAGCGAATCGAAAATTAGTGAGCGTGGTGCCCGTATAGATGATAAGGTATCAGAAGCTGCAATGGAAGACAGGAAGAAAGGGGGATATTTCTAAATTTCGAATCTTTAATTATGGATCTAAATCCGAAATCGAAAATCCGAAATCCGAAATTACAATTATGGACATTTTAAAATTTATAACTGCAGGTAGTGTTGATGATGGTAAAAGTACCCTAATAGGTAGATTACTGTATGATAGCGACTCTATATTAGCAGATCAACTGGAAGCTTTACATTCATCAAACCGTAAAAACGACGATGGAAGTATTGACCTTGCTATTTTAACCGACGGCCTTAAAGCCGAGCGTGAGCAGGGTATTACTATTGATGTTGCTTACAAATACTTCCAAACCGAAAAACGAAAATTCATTATAGCTGATACTCCGGGACATATTCAATATACCCGTAATATGGTAACCGGCGCGTCAAATGCTAATTTGGCTATTATTTTGATAGATGCACGTAAAGGTGTTATTGAGCAAACTATACGTCACTCATTCCTGGTAGCATTATTAGGTATAGAGCAGGTGGTAGTTTGTATCAACAAAATGGATATGGTTGATTATAGCGAAGATGTTTATAACAACATATTAAAAGACTACAATACCTTAGCCGGCAAGGTTGGATTAAAGAACGTCCACCCTATCCCCGTAAGCGCCCTTAAAGGCGATAATATTGTAAACAATTCAGACAACATGGGCTGGTATAAGGGCGAAAGTCTTTTACATTTCCTGGAAACCATTGATGTAAGCGTTGATAACAGTACAGAACACGCCCGTTTGCCCATACAATGGGTTATACGCCCTCAAACTGAGGAGTTGCATGATTACCGTGGTTACGCCGGTCGTGTGTCTTCAGGCTCATTTAAAGTGAATGATAAGGTTACGGTATTGCCATCAGGTTTTAAATCGACCATTACAAAAATTGAGTTGTTAGATAAAGAACCCGAAGAAGCTTTAGCCGGAATGTCTGTAACGGTACATTTAAAAGACGAGATCGATATCAGCCGTGGCGACCTGTTAGTAAACAGCAGCTACCAGCCGGAGGTTTCTCAATTAATTGAGGCCGATCTTTGCTGGATGGATACCCGTGCTTTAGATACTACTCATACCTATTTTATACAGCATAACAGTAAAGTAACCCGTTGTAAAATACAAGAAACGCTTTACAAGGTTAACATCAACACGCTTGAAAAAGAACAAAGTGATGATTTTAGACTAAACGATATAGGCCGTATAATTATTAAAACCGCAGACCCATTAGCGTTTGACCGCTACCAGGACAACAAAGCTAACGGTGGCGCTATTATTATTGATAGCCGCACTAATGTTACAGTAGGCGCTGTAATGTTACGTAACGTGGCAGATTAATAAGCAATAGACTTCACATAAAAAAAAGGCGACTTGGGGATCACTCAAATCGCCTTTTTTCTTTTCAAAGTGATTCACAAAAATAGTGAATCACCTGAATCACTTTTTGCGTGTAAGCATTTGTTAATGAGTATTTTGTAAAAATAGAGTGAATCACCTTGAATCAGTACAAGTACTTTAAGTAATTAACATAAATTACTGAATATAAATACTTTATGTATTTTTTACAACTTTAGAAATTACTAGGTGAATCACTTTTGTGAATCATGCCTAAGTTACTTAGGTAAAGTGAGACTTGCGAAGTTTTAAAAACTTCGCAAGTCTGCTAGCTACTTTCTTGCGCTCGTTTGCAACGAGTG
>DHIR01000171.1:14474-19891 GCA_002403905.1 Mucilaginibacter sp. UBA4741 | reverse complement strand
CACTCGTTGCAAACGAGCGCAAGATTTAATACTTACTTAAAATACACATAAGTAATCCCATCCCCGCCACGGTCGGCATGCTCATCTTCCATACGGTCTACCTGGTCGTATTTTTTAAGGTATTGGCGTATCATTTTGCGTAGTATGCCATCGCCTTTGCCGTGTAGTATTTTAAGGTTGCCAAAGCCCATCATCAGGGCGCGATCAAATAGTCGTTCTATAGCTGCCAGCGCGTCCTCGGTACGCATACCGCGTACATCTATCTCGGGGCTAAAGCTGGCTATGTCGCCGGTATGGCTGTTCATACTGCGTCTAACTTCTTTTGGCACTACAGATTTTGAGACCTTCTGCACCCGTTTGCGTTTAGCCACCGTACGTAGATCGCCTATGGCAATGATCACATTATCTTTTATCAGTTCAATCACCTGCCCCGTAGTTTCAGAGTCGTTTAATTTAACCCAATCGCCAACTTTAAGTTCTTCATCTGCAGTTGCTGGTTTTACTTTATCGGGGTTGACTGTATTTTTTTCCAGTTCTCTGTTCAGGTTTTCGCGTAGGTCCCTGGTTTTTTCCTTATTAGCATTACTGCTTTTAATTTCGGATATGGTATTCTCTACCAGTTTATTCGCATTAAGGATGATATTTTTAGCCTCATCCTTAGCCTCGCGTATCAGTACCTTTTTATTTTCATCGAGATAGCTTTTTAGTTTTTCATTTTCGGCTAATAAAACATCAACCTGTCTTTGCTGCCTTTCCAGTTTAACACGGGTATCTAATATCTCTTTCTTCTCACGCTCCAAACCAATCAGCAGCGTATCCACATTTTTTTGCCCGGCGCTTATCTTGGTCTTAGCCAGATTAAGCACCTGCTGCGGCAAGCCAATTTTTTGCGCGATCTCGAAAGCATACGAGCTGCCGGGCTTACCAACTTCAAGTATATAAAGCGGTTTCATTTCGATATTATTAAACAACATCGACGCGTTTTCTATCCCCTCGGTATTACCCGCAAATATTTTAAGGTTGGAGTAGTGGGTAGTAACCATCCCTCGCACCTTTTTATGGTTTAATGATTCCAAAACCGCTTCGGCAATAGGGCCGCCAAATTGCGGGTCGGTGCCGGTACCAAACTCATCTATCAATATCAGCGATTTACTGTTGGTGTTCTCTACAAAATTTTTCATTTTTGATAGATGGGCGCTGTAGGTACTCAAATCACTCTCGATAGATTGGTCATCGCCTATATCAACAAAAAATTGCTTAAATACCCCTACTACACTGGCTTCATCCGCAGGAATTAATAAACCGGCCTGCACCATAATTTGCAGCAAGCCAACGGTTTTCATACAAACAGATTTACCACCCGCGTTAGGACCCGATACCACGACAATGCGGGTGCGATCATCTATCTGCAGGTTTAACGGCACTACCGTTTTATGCTCTTTCTTAAAATTTAAAAACAGTAACGGGTGGCGGGCATTAACCAGTTTTAACCGGGCATCGTTTACTACCTGCGGCAGTTCGCCTTCAATATCAATAGCAAATAGCGCCTTGGCACGCACAAAATCTAATTTGGTAAGCAAGCCATGGTATGATAATAAAAGCGGTACATAGGGCCTTAATTCGTCTGTAAGGCCGGTTAATATCTTTACTATCTCGCGCCTACGCTCAAACTCCAGGTCGCGGATGCGATTGTTTAGTGTAAAAACCTCCTCGGGTTCCATGTAAACGGTTTGACCCGATGCCGACTCATCATGGATAAAGCCTTTTACCTTACGTTTATTTTCGGCCAATAAAGGGATACACAAGCGCCCGTCACGAATAGTTAATGAGCCATCAGCCGTCCAGCCATTGCCTGCCGCGCTTTTAAATACCTGGTCTATCTTACGGCGGGCCTCCTGTTCAGCTTTAGCAATCCCGGCTGATATATCGGCCAGCTCGCGCGAGGCATTAGGCTTTATTTTTCCTTTAGGGTCAATTACCTGTTCAATTTTATTGATGATAGCCTTTTCAATGGGCAAATGCTCAAACAGCGCTTCCAAATTTGGATATTGGCCCTCGCGTTCATTAAAATAAGCTATAACGGCAAATACGGTGGTTAATGAAGCTAATACCTTGTAAAACTCTTCTTCGGTTAAAAACGCGCCTTCCAGCCGGGCTTTATTGGCCAGAGCTTTAATGTCAAAAAAATGCTGAATAGGTAGCGCGGCATCATTTTGCAATATATTTTTAAACTCGTTCGCCTGGCTTAAAAACTTGCTTATCAGGTCGTAATTGCTCATTACCTGTATCTTGTCAACCATTTGCTGGCCCATGATACTCAGGCAATGCGCTTTTATTAATTCCTTTACCTCGGTAAATCCCAGCTTATCAATACTATTCTCAGGGTAAAGCATTTATTATACTATTGGCTTTATTATTTTTTTTAATTTTTTCTTTTTCTTAGGCTTGACAGTTTTCTTTTTATCAACCGAGTCTTTTTTTAGTTTCAGTTTATCCGTTTTAAGTTTTATGGCCAAACTGTCTTTCCTTAGTTTTTCGGCTCTTTTTTGCGCTACTTCTGCCTGCCGTCTTATCCGTTCATTATCTTTTGCTACTAAAACGTTCATCGAGTCGGCTTTAGTTTTAAGGCGGGCATTAACGCCATCGTAGATCTTCAACAGAAGATCCGGGTGGGCGGAATAATATTTTACACTCTTTTTAAACTGTCCCGAATCGGTATGATATTGCTGAAAAACGTAAAAATATTTACCCGTGCCTAACCTGTAAAGACTATCGCCATTAGGCTGTAAAGCCAGGCTGCCGTCAACCAAATGTACATCGGTTAATAAACGCGTCATTTCGTCCGGTTTGATAATACCCTTAGTATCATTTGCCTCATTACAGGCGAACAAAAAAAGCAAAGCTGAAAAAAACAAGAAGATATGTTTACGCATTCTGTAATTTAGCGGTTTAATTGGAGCAAAATTACGGATAAATGAGCATTGCAGATAATATCAAAAGCTTAAAAAACAAAACTACCCCTAAAAAGGTCACTTTAATAGCAGTATCGAAAACAAAAACGGTTGCCGACATACAGGAAGCCTATGATGCCGGACAGCGTTTATTTGGCGAAAACACGGTACAAGAGATGGTTGAAAAGCATGAACAACTGCCTAAAGACATACAATGGCACCAGATTGGCCACCTGCAAAGTAACAAGGTGAAATACATTGCCCCTTTCATCAGTATGATACAGGCCGTTGATAGTATGAAGCTTTTGCAGGAGATAAATAAACAGGCCCAAAAGAACAATCGGGTTATAGATTGCTTATTACAGATCTATATTGCTGACGAGGAAACTAAATTTGGGCTGGGTTTTGATGAGGCGATAGAGCTGTTACGATCAGACGAGTTTACGGCATTAAAGAACATCCGCTTATGCGGCTTGATGGGCATTGCTACTAATACCGATAAAGAAAAACAACTGCGGGACGAGTTCCAGGAGTTGAAGGTGTTTTTTGATGGCATGAAGCAAAGCTTTTTTAGGAAAGAAGAAAGTTTTGATATCATATCAATGGGCATGTCGTCAGATTACGAGATAGCTATTGAGCAAGGCAGCAATATGATTCGGGTGGGCAGTATCATTTTTGGCGGCAGGGTTATTAAACATTGGAAAAATAACTAGATATCGAATTTCGGATGTTCGATTTCGGATTTAACAAATCACATAATGACCAACATACATTTAAGATTAGCCGTAAAAGAAGACTGCATACGCTTGTTAGAATTGGTGAACGAACTAGCGCTATACGAGAAAGCCCCGCAGGAAGTAACCGTAACCTTGGAAGAGTTTGAAGATGCAGGCTTTGGCAAGAAACCGATATGGAAGGCTTATGTTGCAGAGGTTGGCGGTTTGGTTGTTGGGTTCGCATTGTATTACATCCGCTTTTCTACCTGGAAAGGCTGCCGTATGTATTTAGAGGATTTTATTGTTACCGAACCTATGCGCGACCGTGGTATTGGCAAATTGCTTTTTGACCAGTTAATCATCGAAGCTAAAGACATGGGCTTTAAGGGCATTGTATGGCAGGTGCTTGACTGGAACGAACCCGCACTTAATTTTTACGCCAAGTACCAGGCATCTATTGAGGCCGGTTGGTTAAACGCGGCGCTATCTACAGATCAGTTATTAAATTATTAGGATTATGAAAGCAATGTATTTAGTGTTTTTGGGGATAATATTGGGGCTAAGCTCCTGCATGTGGGGTGATGATAAAAAGCCTAAACCTGATATTACAACGGACACGCTTACGTATGTCAATAAAACTATTAAAGAACGTGCGACAGATTGCGGAAATAAACCGGATAGCGGGTGTACGGTTGTAAAAATTAGTTACCCGATGTTTAACGGCCAGGATTCGTTGAATGAAACCGTTAGTTATAAACTAGTCAATTTGTTTGGCGCTGATGAACAAGGAACGAATCTGCAACAATATACGGAACATTTTTTGGCGGGATATAACGCATTTAAAAAACATGATAAAAGATCAGCGATGTTTTTTACGCTGGATAGTCACGCCAAAATTATCAGGCAGGATTCCAGCTTGACTACTTTAGAAATCAGCGGATATAAATTCCAGGGAGGCGCACATGGCAGTTCAATCACCACGTTTATCAATTGGAATATCAAAGGCGAAAGAAGTATTAAATTGGATGATATACTTAAAGATAATTATAAAGAAAAATTGACGGCTATTGCTGATACCATTTTTAGAAAACAGGAAAAACTAAATGATACTGCTTCATTAGCAAATGATTACTTTTTTAAGGACAGCAAATTCGCGCTGAATAACAATTTTTCTATTACACCTTTAGGTATAAGATTTATATATAATCAATACGAAATAAAACCTTATGCTGCCGGGTAAACAGAGGTGTTTA
Source organism: Mucilaginibacter sp. UBA4741 (assembly GCA_002403905.1). Taxonomy (GTDB): domain Bacteria; phylum Bacteroidota; class Bacteroidia; order Sphingobacteriales; family Sphingobacteriaceae; genus Mucilaginibacter. Next base: position 14,971 of record DHIR01000171.1, on the reverse strand, counting down.
TCCCCTATGCGAAGATCAAATCACTATTAAAACCCAACACGGTTATCACTCAATATCATAAATAAATGCTTGTTTTTAAATTCGGAGGTGCATCGGTTAAGGATGCGGAAGGTATTATTAACCTGGCTAAGGTGGTCGGTAAATATCAAAGTGAGCAATTGCTTATCGTGGTTTCGGCAATGGGTAAAACTACCAACGCGCTCGAGAAATTAACTAAAGCCTATGTTGATCAGGCCGATGATCTGCATGATATTTATGAAAGCATAAAACAATATCATTACGACATCATAGCCGAACTATTTGAACCCAACAACCCGGTCTTTGATGAAGTAGCCAATACTTTTGTTGAGATAGATTGGATGATAGAGGATGAACCACACGACGACTATGATTTCATTTATGACCAGATCGTGTCCGTCGGCGAGTTGGTATCCACCCGTATAGTAACCGCCTACCTAAACAAAGCTGAACTTAAAAGCCAATGGCTGGATGTGCGC
>DHIR01000171.1:13898-14250 GCA_002403905.1 Mucilaginibacter sp. UBA4741 | reverse complement strand
AAGCCAATGGCTGGATGTGCGCGGTTACATTCATACCGATAATACCTATCGTGAAGGTGTGGTACAATGGGATAAAACCCGCGAAAGTATCCAGCTAAGCATCCCTGCTCAATTAGAGCGCAGTATTGTAGTTACGCAAGGTTTTTTAGGTGGGACATCCGAGAATTTTACTACGACTTTGGGCCGTGAGGGGTCTGATTATACCGCTTCTATATTCGCGGCTTGTTTGGGTGCTGAGTCTGTTACTACCTGGAAAGATGTTCCCGGTATATTAAACGCCGACCCGAAATTATTTGAAGATACGTTTAAGTTTGACGAGCTAAGCTACACCGAAGCTATTGAAATGACTTAT
>DHIR01000171.1:0-13848 GCA_002403905.1 Mucilaginibacter sp. UBA4741 | reverse complement strand
ACCGAAGCTATTGAAATGACTTATTACGGCGCTACGGTTATCCACCCAAAAACAATTAAGCCGCTGCAAAACGCTAAAATACCATTGTTGGTAAAACCCTTTAACCACCCGGAAGAAGCGGGCACCATTATTAAAGAGAGCGCGGCGCACGTGTTTGCCAAGCCGGTTATTATTATTAAACAGAACCAAGTATTGCTTTCATTATCGACTAAGGATTATTCGTTTATATCCGAAGATCATTTGAGTGATATATTCGGCAAGTTTGCTAAAACCCATGTTAAGATTAATATAATGCAAACATCTGCGCTAAGTTTCAGCGTTTGCTTTGATTATAAAGAAGAGTATTTTAACAAGCTATTAGCCAGCCTAAAAGAAGATTATAAAGCAAAATATAACAGCGATTTAACGCTTATAACCGTACGGCATAGTGTCGATAATTTTATAAAGAATTTAACTGCCGGAAAAACCATACTGATTAAACAGGTAAGTCGTAATACTGCGCAGGTTGTGGTTAAATAATTATAGATTCTGTTTTATACTTCTAAACGGCCTGTCGTAATCTGTACTGCTGTACATAGTGAGTATACTATCTTTTAAAACCATATAATCGCCCTGCTGGCTTACTACCATTTTCCTGATACCTTTTGAGGTAACTTCTATTGGCTGTATGGCCGATACTACCTTGCCTACTGTATCCAGTTCTAAAATATATAACTGGTTATCCGCCTGCTTATCCTCATAAATTATGCTGATGGTTTTGGTATCATCATCAATAAATTTACCTATAACATGCTTACCAGCCATGTCTTTGGGGTCAAAGGCCAATAGCTCTTTTGCTTTAGCTGCGGTAAAGCCTATAAATTCAAAGCTTAGCAGGTTATTGTCGTTGTCTTTAACAGTATCAGCCGGGGCTAGTGTGGATTTATCATGATAGACAGCTATAGCATAGACAGTAACACCGGCTTTATTTTTATAGCTATTACCTGGTAGTATGTAGTCTATTTGCAGGTTATTGTATTGTGTACTGTCGCTTTTTAGGTAGGCGGCTATGTCCACCATTTCCTGTTTACCTATGCGGCCATTAACTTGTACATCCAGTTTTGCGCCATCTTTTATCTTTACTGATTTTAATATTTTGAACGGTGTTTTTGGTTTGGAGTGACAGGCAACAAGTGCTATGGCGATAATTAAATAGAGCGATCTTTTCATATTTTATTGGGCTGGATAAATCCGGCGCAAATATATCCCATAAAAAATGCCCCGGCAAGTACCGGGGCATTTTCTACTATTTCCCTTTTTTATGCTCGGGCTTATGCATACTGTCTTTGCTTGACGTTGCAAAAGATGGCTGTCCGCCCGAATTACTTATTCCTTTTTCTTTAAGCTTTTCGTTTTGATTAGTAAAGGCTCTGTCGGCAGTTGTGCTGCCCTGGCCGTTGTTGTTATTTTTAAAATCCCGCGTTTTCATAATTTTATGATTTTGATTTTTAAAATAACTGCAACAATTGTACCGTTATGCTAAAAACTTACAGTCGGACTTCATTTAACGCAAATTACTGAGTCGCTACCCGCCAATTAAATTTTTAAGATCGCCTCTTCGATGGTGGTGTTGTCATCAAGGTTCATTTTCTTCCGGAGGCGTTGTTTTGCTTTTTTAACACCTTCAAGAGTTATACCCAGCATATTTGCCATTTCTTTATTGCTGGATTGCAGCTTTATCAGTGTTAGTAATCTTATATCGCCTTCTGAAAGGTATAGGAAACTTTTCTTTAGGTTAAAGAAAAAATTAGGGTAAACTTTTAAAAATATCTTTTTAAACTCCATCCAGTTACTATCTGTCATTATATGCGCCTGCATTAACTGTTCCAGGTGCTCAACAACTGCATTGTCAGCATTTTTACTTTTTAGATTTTCTATTTGTTGTTTGAAGCTTTCAATGAGTTTATTGTTTTTCCTCAGATTTTCTGTATAATTATCTAGTTTAAGCGCTGTATATTTCAATTCTTCATCTACCCGCATTTTTTCTGCGCGTAAAAGCTCTTTGTCTTTTTTTGTTTTTAATGCCTGCCTGCTGTATACCAATACAGTAATAATAAGCAATAAGAAAAGTATAATAAATACCGTATTACGCTCATTGGCCTCAACTTTGGCCCTTGCTTTAAGTTTGCTTTCTTCGGCTAATTGCTTACCTATAACGTATTGCATTTTCACCACATCAACTGCGGCAATGTTGTTTTGAATGGTCAGACTATCTTTTGCAACTTCATAGTTCTTTCTAAAAATGAGGGACTTAGCAGACAGTCCCATTTTATCATAACATTGGGCTTTAAGGTCAAGAATATCTACGCGTAGGTTTAAAGCCGCTGCTGGTCTATTTTTTATTAATAGTTCGGCAGTATCTAATTGCTTTAGCGCTAGTTGTGTTTTATTGTTAACGAGGTTTATTTTCACTATCCTTAACAACGCAATAGTGGCATTTATTTTTTCATTATATTTTAATGATTGGCTATAATCGGTCTGTATATATGGCAATGCCTTACCATAATCATTCTGCATAAAATAAACAGAGCCTATATTACCGTTAGCTATACCCATCCAAATGGTATCCTTGTTTTTCCGTGCCAGCTCCAATGCTTTATTAAAATATATTAACGCTTCCGGGTATCGGTGATTACTGCGATAAATTAAAGCCATGGTATTAGTGATGCTTATCCCATCGCGTGGTGCCATTAACTTATATTTAAGTGCTTCTTGCAGTTGTGCTTTGGCATTAGCATAATCGCCTAAATGATAGTAAAAATCGGCCACCTGGCTATAGTAATAGACCATGTTAGGCACTTTATCAAAGCCAACTTTTTTAAATTCTTCCTGCGATTTCAGAAAATATAAGCAAGCCGTAGTATTATGTTTAAAGTTATAATAAAACATGCCTGCATGATGAAGGTAAATAGCAGTTTCGAGCGTTAATTCATTATCCTTTGCAAAGTTGATAGCTTTTTGATAGTATGTAATACTTAGATTATTAAACGCATTATTTACAGCGTAATAATCAGCTTTCAAATCAAAAACTACACTTTCTAACGACTTATCATCAAGTTCCCGGGCCAATGCCGACAATTGATCGAGGTAGTTCATGGCTCGAACCTCAGGTATGTGTCTGTAATTTCTTTTATATATCTGGGTAGCTGCTTCTACCCTATTTTCTTTTTTTAGATGATTAAGAGTATCAAACGGTTGCTGAACTGTCGGGGCGGTATCATTTGCTGTATGGGCTGCCTGCAAATGGGTACTATACAACGATATAAACAAAAACACTAATGCTTTAAAAACATACTTTTTAATAGCAATATTTCCGTGTTTCATGGAGGGGTGCTGTAATTAATACTTAAAAACTAAATTAATAATTAATATCAAATAGCCCTGCATTTTTCTGAAGCATTTTATACTTAATAATAGCCCAAACTTGTTCTTTAAATAGAAAATTCCGATTTCTAAGATTATAAAGGTAATTTCGCACTTTAATAATTTGATAGTATACAATGACAGGGTTTGATAAATTAAAGCTGAATAAACAACTAATAAGATCTGTAAACGAGCTTGGTTACGCGACACCAAAAGAAGTACAACAAAAAACCCTGACAAGAATAATAGGCGGACAGGACATCATCACCATAGCGCCTGAAGGCTTTGGTAAAACCACTACTTATGTTTTAGCTACCCTTAACCGCTTTAACTATGCGCCCGAAGGTGTACCTAAAGTTTTGATATTGGTACCCGAGAAAGAAGATGTGCTGGCGGTATTAGAACATTTTGAGCGATTGAACAAAAACACGTCTATATCGATAGTCGGACTATATGTTACCCCCGGCACCGAAGCACAAATGGATGCTTTAGCAGATGGAGCCGATATTGTAGTAGCTACTCCCGATCGCGCCCGTGCCATCTATCTAAAGCTAGCTCTTAATTTAAATAAAACGGAGCTTTTGATTATCGATGATGCCGACCGCATGTTAAAAAAAGGAATGCAACTACCTATCACCGAGTTGGCCAACAGCATTGGCAGATGCCAGCACCTGATATATACAGATGTAATGCATAGCCGGATTGAGAAAATGATAGCCCCGTTTATGAACCTGCCTGTTACTATTGAGATAGAGCCAACAGAAGAAGCACCGTTAAACACGCATCAGCAATTATTGTATAACGTACCCAATTTTGCCACCAAACTAAACCTGCTTAATTTGTTTATGTATGATGAGGAAGTATTTACTAAATCGGTTGTATTTGTAAACAATAAAGCTACTGCCGAGAAGGTATTTCAAAGTCTTGATCGCCGGATGCATGAGGCTGTGGGTTATTTAAACCCACAGTTTTTTGATGTAAAGGGTTTTAAATCGATAGATGAATTTAAAGCTGAAAGCGATGCAAGGGTACTGCTTGTAGTTAGTGAGAATGAGGAAGTGATTGACCTATCAGGCATACCGTTCCTGGTACATTTTGATTTGCCGCACGATAAAGAAACTTATATTAACCGTGTCATCAATACCAATGGTGATGATGAAACATTAGCCCTAACTTTTGCTACTGATCTGGAGTTAAGCCTGGTTAAAAAGATAGAACAAACCACTGGCAAGAAAATGCAGACCTCTGCCCTGCCTGATGAATTAGTAATTGTTAACGAGTCTAAATCAAAAGCAGAACCGACTAAACAGTCTACAAAATCTAACGAGCCTGAATCAGGCGCGGCGTTCCACGAAAAGAAAGCATCTAACAATAAAAATTACAATTTTAGCTCGGGCCAAAAAGCTAAAATGAATATGAAGAAAAAGCACGGGTAATACTCTACCAGTAACCCCATCGGGATTAAACCTTTGTAGAAAAACAATTAACGATTAGATTTCGTGCCGTAGGTACGAAACTTGATATGTGGCGTACCTACGGCACGCTGAATCATTTCATTCTTTATTTTCTACAAAGGTTTTGCACCTACGGCGCAATTAGATATCGCTGCAATTACTATATTTATACATGAAAGTTTTTGAAATAGAAGTGCCCGATGACAAGATCCATATTGTTAAAGATCGTTTAAAAGAGTTGGGCATAACTTATAAGGAGATCATTACATCAAATACTGATACCATTGCAGCAATGAACGAATTAAGAGCGGGAAAAGGTATGAGATTTAAAAATGTAGAACAGCTATTTAATAGCATCTAATACCTTAGCTACAATTGCAGTTCATTGTCGCAATTACCCCCGCGGCATTGCAAGTCTCTCTGAAATCTTTAATACATAATTTGTTTAATTTAATTGTTTTGGTAAATTCACGAATTAAAAATCTAAACCATGAAAACTAACTTAATTTACCTTTTTACTGGACTTGTTTTTTTTACAGCTTGTTCAAATAATCCGAACAGTAGTAATAATGATAAGACTACTTCAGCAATAGATTCAGCAAAAATTATTCATAAAAATGATTCTATAAAAACAGCAAAAAGAATTACTGATTCAACAGATATAGCAAATATTAAAGAAAATAAAGTAGTCAATGTTTCTGACAAAACAGTTACTGTTTTAAGTAAGGCACAACTTACAGATAAATTGAAATTTGAATTTGGTGAATCAACCCATCAGGAAAAATTAGCCGAAAGAGACAAAGCATTTCTAAATATTAAAATAAAGTTATCGTCTAAAAGTAAATTAAATGGTCGTGGCGGAGATTTTTTTCCTAATCTGAATGTTTTTTCAATCACGAACAATACAACAAAATATTTAGGCGAAATGACCTATCAGCTTTACAAAACAGATGACATAGGTGTAACTTATCTTGAGCAAATTTTCGATTATAAAGAATCTGAAAATTTTGTGTGTTCGTTGGATGTTAACAAACCTTTAACCCAAAAAATTATAATTTCTGTGAATGTAAATAAAAATAAAACGTTTGATAAAAACACGGTTATTGCAGTGATTGATAAATAACAAATTACTTTACTTTCATTATATCAATAAGTCAAAAAAAAGATGCCCATGTAAAACATATGGGCATCTTACCTATAAAGTTATCTACTTCACTATAAACTCATAACTCCCTGAAGCTATCTTCATCCCATTCGCGGCAACATCCTTCCCATTCAACGTAGCTTTTTTACCTGCCGGGAATGTAACCGTAGCTGTAGAGTTAGCCGGTACGGTTACCGAATATTTAATTGCATCGTCATCACGTTTCCAGTCAGAGACTATTTTGCCATAAGGCCCTGTATGTTCAGATTCAAAGTGGTTTAAGCCGGGTACAAAATTGGGTTGCAGTAGTATATTTTTAAAGCCGGGGTTTGCAGGGTCTATCTTTATACCGCCAATGCCTTTGTAGTACCAGGCGTTTATCTCGCCAAACATGATGTGATTTAAAGATAAATCGCTCTTTGCAAAAACGTCCCAGTTCTCGTAAAGCGTAGTCGCGCCGTTCTTTATCCACCAACCCCATGACGGGAAGGTTTCCTGCGAGGCGATAGAATAAGCTACATCAGCATAACCATTATCGCTCAGCGCGCCTAAAATGGCTTTAGCGCCTAATATACCCGCATCAAGGTGATTGTTGTCTTGTTTAACACGCTCGGCCAAATTAGCGGCTACTTTGGCTTTTAAGTTATCAGGTACCAGTCCCCAATATAGCGGCATACTTAATTCTGTTTGGTACCCTTTATCATAAATACCTGTAGTGGTGTTTAAGTATTTTGTATTAAGCGCGTTTTTGATCTTTAAAGCCAGTGCAGTATATTTCTTTTCATCATCGGCCCTCCCAAAAAGTTTTGCTGCTTTTGCAAGTATATTTACGTCTGTGAAATAATAGATAGACGATACAAACTCGACCGGTGATTTTGATTTAACCGGCACCCAATCGCCCAGACCCCACGTTGTAATACCTGATGGATATAACTCGTCAATGTGGTTAACGTAACGCCTGATTGCATCATAATTATCATTCAAAGTTTTGCTATCGCCATAAAACTGGTAAAGGTTCCATGGTATAATAGCTACGGTGCTTGTCCAATCCGGTCCATTACCCCACTCATAACCCCAACCATCCGATGGAATAATTGATGACAACACACCATTTGGCTGTTGTTCGTCACGGTGATCGGCCATCCATTTTTCATAAATAGTGATACCGTCAAAGCCGTACAAGCCGGTTTCGCTGGCTATGTGTGCGTCACCTGTCCAGCCATTTTTTTCGCGTTGCGGGCAATCTGTTGGATAACCATAAAAATTAGATAAATAAGAGTTGTTGCAAGCGAACCATATTTTGTTCAGCGTAGTGTTTGATGAATTGATATTACCAATCGTGGCAACATCGCTATGCATAAAATAAGCGGTCAAACTTTCTTTAGTCAAGCTGATGGGTTTATTACTGCTTACCTCCACATACTGAAAACCTTTATAGTTAAAGCGCGGCATAAAGGTTTCTTCGCCTTTTCCGATTAGAGTAAATATATCGGTCTGGAACGGGTCTGTATCATCTGTAGGGCGGTAATGCACGTCAATGTTCGACATATCCGCACGACCATTTTTACCCAATTTCTCGGCATGTTTAAGGCGGATCACCGTACCGGTTTCGCCCCTCACTGTGATCTTGCTAACACCGGCTATGGTGCGGCCTATGTTAAATAAGTAAAGGCTATCATTAAACTTACGCATATCAGCGGTCTTGATTGTCTCGATAGCGCGGATTGGCTGCATAGCTTGAGATACAATATTTGCAGATGGTGCAGGGCGGATGATTACCGTCCTCCAGGTCCGTGGTGTCTCGGTAAAATTAGTGGTGTTCCAGCCCGGTTGTTCCAGGCGTGCGTCATAATGCTCGGCGGTATAAATACTGTTAAAAGTTATAGGGCTTGCTGATGACTTCCAGCCACGATCTGATGTTAAGGTCTCAACTGTGCCGTCCGTATAAGTTATCCGTACATCCAAACAAAAAGTAGGGCGATTACGCCATGGGGCCTTGTGGAAATCCCATACTGCTGTACTTTGCATATTGTACCAACCGTTACCTAATAATACACCTATAGCATTTTTACCGGTTTGTAGTTGGTTGGTTACATCATAAGTAACGTATAAGGTTCTGCGGTCAAAACGGGTGTACATAGGGTCAAGTCTGTGGTTACCAATTTTTTGGCCGTTAATATAAAGTTCATATAAACCCGCTACCGCGATATATGCACGCGCCGACTTTACTTTCTTACTCAGGTCAAATACATTTCTAAAATATGGGGCAGGTTTAACTTCCGGCCCGCGGTTATCGCTTATCCAGGTACCTTTCCAGTTACTTTTTTCAACCAGGCCTGTCTCAAAACTAGCTATGGCCGATGAGGTAACTTTACCTGTTTCATCCCAAATACTAACCTGCCAATAATATTTAGTAAACGGCTGTAGCGTTTTTCCGCCGTAAACTACCCTGCTATTTGCCGATAATATCTTAGCGGTTTTCCATGTAGCAGCTATGCCTTTGGTTAGCGCAACAGAGTCTGTACCTACTGATAATTGATAGGCTGTTTGCATTGCGCCATGGCGGCTATCATTCATCACCCATGTTAAACGTGGGTGTATCGCGTCAATACCCAGGGGATTAACCAGGTATTCGCATTTCAAATCTCCTATCTTATCTGCGGCATTTGCATGGGTAAAACTTAACAAAAAGCTTGCTGCTATAAACAGGCAGACAATATTTTTCCTTACGGATAATTTAACGGGTAAAAAACGGCTCATTTATGTATTGGTTTGAGCGACTAATATATAAAAAAAGCCCTTGCATTGCTGCAAAGGCTTTGTGACAATAGAATAATCTATCGTTTTATTTTTCAACCGGCTTACCTATCAGGTCCATAAACTGATCCAGTTTTGGGGTGATGATAATTTGTGTGCGCCTGTTTTTCATTTTACCGGCATCGGTAGTATTATCTGCCACCGGGTTATATTCGCCACGGCCACCGGCAGTTAAGCGTTTAGGATCAACATTATAAGTATTTTGTAAAGCCTGCACAACCGATGATGCCCTTAACGTACTCAGATCCCAGTTGTTACGAATGTTAACCTGTTTAATAGGTACATTATCGGTATTACCTTCAATCAGCACATCGTATGTTGAATAATCCATAATGATCTTGGCAATTTTACTTAAAGTTGATCCGGCCTGATCTGATATTTCATAGCTGCCAGATTTGTATAACATGTTATCAGATAGTGATATATAAACCACACCTTTTAATACCTGCACATCAACATCCTTCATTTCTGCCTGGCTTAATGAGCGAGTTAGGTTATTGGTTAACACCATATTAAGCGAATCACTTTTGCCTTTGGCTGCAATTAATTGTTTAATGTATTTATCAGACGCGTTTATCTGGTCGGCCAGTTTGGAAATATTAACATGGCCCAGGTTGTTGCCGGCAAGGCACTTGTCCAAAGCATCCTGCAACGCGGCACGGTTTGATTTTTCGGACGCTATCTGCTCCTCTAAACTTTTAACACGGGTTCTTGAACCTTCCAACTCGCGCTGGGTAAGATCGTAGCTTTGTTTTAACTCGGTTTGTTTAGTTTGTAAGGTGTTATAGTTTGTTTGCAGTTCAGCATATTTTTTATTACTCACACAACCCTGCATTATGGTGGCTGTTACAAACACTAAGGGTAATAATATTTTAATTTTCATGACTGGTAGTTGTTAAATAAGTGGTTATGATAAATTCATAATCCTTATAAACAGACAAATCAGGGCCTAAAAAGTTTGAAACATTTTTGATACAGAAAAGAACTTTTTGGTGGGGATAAAACAAAAAAGCGCCCCAGTTTCCTGGAAAGCGCTTGTTATATTCTATTAAAACCAGATGCTTATTACGGCATTGGCGCAGCAGATGGTGGCGGCGAATTTGCGCCCCAGGCTTTATTAGCAACCGGACCCATTTCCAATTCTAAAACACCACCGTTGGCAATATCGCTATGGTTAAACCACGGTTTATTCCATGCCTTGCCATTTAGTTTGGCCGATTGGATATACTTATTGGTAAACGAAGCGTTATGCGCTTTTATCTCGAAAAACCTGCCGTTACCAACATTCATTTTTACATAAGGGAAGCATGGGCTGCCAATGTTGTAAGTTGGGGATCCGGGGGTAACCGGATAAAATCCTAACTCGCTAAATACCACAAACGCGGTCATACCACCACCATCTTCGTCGCCGGGTACACCCATAAGGTCGTTACGATACCATTCATCTAACAGTGAACGAATGCGCTTCTGTGTGCGCCATGGCGCGCCTGCATAGTTATATAAGTACGGGATATGAAAGCTAGGCTCATTAGCCATAGAGAACATACCTACGTTGCCTGTATGATCGGGCAGTATGGCGTAGAAATCCCAGCGTGCGCCGGGTATTGGCTCGTTAAACATATTTTCGAGCGCGGCCACAAATTTTTCATTGCCGCCTACCAGGTTTACCAGGTCGCCAATGTTATGTTGAACATCCCAACGGTAAATGTAGCCGTTGTTTTCATCATAATAATCGCGCGCACCCGGGCCGCCGGATGTACGATAATCTAACGGCTCAATAAAATTCCCGTCTCTATCCTTAGGATGAAAAAATCCAGTTGCGGGGTTAAATACATTACGATAATTGTATGATGCTTTCAAATAATGCTGCGCGTCCTCTGTTTTACCCAGATCGCCGGCAATTTGTGATAAGCACCATTCATCATACGATGTACCTAAAGTAACTGCTATTGGCTGGCGTTTTTCGCCTCTGCTTACGTTAGCCACTGTTTCTTTTTCCCCTATTTTTAAAGCGGGAAAATACCCTTTTTGTTTATAGAAAGCATCCAGTTCGCCTGATGGAACAGCTTTTGACCATGGCAATAATGATTTATCTTCAATAGCGCCTTTACAAACCTCGTACGCTTTAGCCAGGTCAAATCCTCTTAAACCTTTGGCGTAAGCATCTGCAATACTGGCAATGCCATGGTTAGAGTTCATACCACGATCATCTCCGGATATGCCGGGGAAGGTAGGCATCCAATGGTTAGGTGTCTGCTCTGCCATGTGCACGTACGAGTTCAAAATATCATTCTCCACCTGTTTGTTGATTAACACGCGTAATGGATGCGCCGCGCGGTAAGTATCCCAGGTCCAGTCATCGGTATAAAACGGACGGCCCCCATCGTTATGTATCTGTCCATCCGAAGCGCTGAAATACTTGCCATCCTCACTGATACAAACAGGACGTTCGAAAGTGCGGTACAATGAAGTATAAAACACCGTGGTTTCTTTATCAACAGCGCCTGATACGGCTATTTTTCCTAGCGCGTCATTCCATATTTTACGGCCTATGGTGGCAACCGCGCTTACATCATAATTCTTGATCTCGCGGTTTAAGTTTTTCTTTGCTTGCTCTTCGCTAATAAACGATACACCATAACGGATGCCTACTTTCTTCGTTCCTGTAGGATAAAGTAAGGCTATAGAACCGGCAGGCGATGCTCCCCAGCTAATGCTTCCATTGCGGCTTGGCACGCCTGTTTTAGTTGGCGTTACATCGGTTTCGGCGTAAATATATACGGTGGTTTTATTTCCCAGATCTTTTGATCCTGTGATGGTGTTTCCAACGGCTTTTACCTGGCCACGCCCACCAGTACTAAATACCAGGTAGGCATCGCCTTGTTTATCAAAAGAGATCTTATAAACCGCGCTTTGATGTGACGGCGCAAAATCAACACCAATATTCATTTCGTCCAGGTAAACCTGGTAACGATATGGTGTCACCTTTTCTTGGTCGTAACTCAATTGTTTGGTTGGTGTTATTGTACTTTCCTCGCCCTGGTACGGGTAAAAGTTAAAACTTGATGCAGACCGGTGGTGGGTTACTATTAATGGCAGCCCTCCTATCATGTTAGTTGTATAATCATGTCGAACAGGGAACACGCGCATCATACTATTGGGTAAATGCGTTGTTGGGTATGTTGGCACCAGCATGTGGCTTATGTTGCCGATGTTAGGGTTTACATAATCAACAGGTTCTTTACCCGTGGCTTTTTTTCCTTTGGAAACGCCTTGTGCGTAAGATGTTGTTAATATACTAAACATCACCCCTGCAAGGAGCAATAATTGATTAGCTTTCATCATAAAGTGGTTTTATTTGGAATAGTAAAGAAACAAAAAAATCACTTAAAATTAATCGCTATTTATTAAGCTTAATAAGCCTATAGTTAAAGATTATTGTCTGCTCCTATCGGCTGTTTGGTATTTGCCATTGTATAAGTTGCATTAACATGTTTGCTATCCTTTTTAAAACCATAATGTTATATTGCTGTACTAATATTAAATACCTATAAGTATTTTATATGGATACGCATAGCCCTTCAACTTATTGGCTTACAAGGTTTGTAATACTGCGCCTGTTAGGAGTAATTTATGCAGTTGCTTTCCTGGTTGCTATTAACCAGATCATTCCATTAATCGGATCAGCTGGGCTATTACCGTTAAATATCTATCTAAGCCAAATAACCGCTGCATTAGGGTCAAATACCGCAGGGTTTATACACCTTCCATCTGTGTTTTGGATCTGGCACTCTGATACTGCTTTATTAACAGCCGCATGGATAGGATTTATACTGTCATGCCTGGTGGCCGCCGGTTATGCAAATTCAATTATACTGACTGCACTTTGGTTTTTGTATTTATCTTTTGTTCATGCCGGGCAAGAGTGGTATGGCTATGGTTGGGAAATACAATTAGCCGAAACGGGTTTTTTGGCTATATTTCTTTGTCCGTTATTAGATATGCGGCCTTTTCCAAAATATGCGCCGCCCTTGCCCATCATTTTTTTATTCCGATGGTTAACTTTTCGCATTATGTTGGGTTCGGGGTTGATTAAATTTCGTGGAGATGCCACATGGCGCAATGCCACTGCCCTTTATTACTATTTCGAAACCCAACCTATTCCGGGTCCGCTAAGCCGATGGTTTCATTTTTTACCGCATACGCTACTCAAACTGGGTGTGTGGTTTAACTGGCTGGGCGAGTTAGTGGCACCCTGGTTTATTTTCTGGCCGCGCATAGCTCGTCACATTGCCGGATCGATAATTGTATTATTTCAACTATCCATTATAATTAGCGGTAATCTTTCTTTTTTAAATTGGTTAACCATTATACCTGCCCTGGCGTGTTTTGATGATAGCTTTTGGTCAAAGATCTTACCAAATTGGCTAGTCCGCAAAGCCGAATTTGCTATGGAACAGGCGGAAGAATCCACCCCTATGCTAACTACAGCCTGGAGTATCACTTTGGTGATTGCGTTGTTAAGTATCCAACCGGCAATGAACCTATTCTCCACTAAACAGGTCATGAACAGATCTTTCGATCCGTTAGAACTGGTTAATACCTATGGCGCATTCGGCACAGTTGGTCAGGAACGCCTGAATGTTATTTTTGAAGGGACAATAGACGATAATCCTAACCAACAATCTGTTTGGAAACCGTATGTATATAAAGGATTGCCGGTATATCTTGATAAAATATCGCCGCAAATAGCGCCTTATCAGCTTCGGCTAGATTGGCAAATGTGGTTTGCCGCCATGTCAACCGCTGACCAATATCCATGGACCTATAATTTGGTATGGAAGCTGCTTCATAATGACCAAAGTGTTGTAAATTTATTTGCGGATAATCCTTTTCCAAAAGGGCCGCCAAAATATATTCGCGCTGTGCTTTACAGTTATAAATTTGCTGCGCCAGAAAATCCACAAGGTTTGTGGTGGACGCGCAAAAAAATTGGCGATTGGATACCTATAATACTCCCCTAAATTAGGT
>DHIR01000240.1:5589-5802 GCA_002403905.1 Mucilaginibacter sp. UBA4741 | reverse complement strand
TACCTGGAAAATGGAACTGCCGCACTCGCCCTACCTGTTCATGATGGCCGTTGGCGATTTTAAAATATACCACGACCATTGGCGCAACAAACCGGTTGATTATTACCTGGAACCCAAATACGCCCCATACGCCAAACAAATATTTGGCATGACGCCCGAACTCATTGAATTTTACTCAAAAACGCTGGGGGTTGATTATCCCTGGTATAAATA
>DHIR01000240.1:5162-5378 GCA_002403905.1 Mucilaginibacter sp. UBA4741 | reverse complement strand
CGCGATTATGTGAGCGGGGCAATGGAAAACACTACCGCTACCCTGCATGGCGATTACGTACAGGCTACCCCCCGCGAATTGCTGGATGCTAATTATAACGCCGGCAGAAGCACCATAGCGCATGAACTGTTTCACCAATGGTTTGGGGACCTGGTTACCGCCGAAAGCTGGAGCAACCTCACCGTAAACGAATCGTTTGCTGATTTTAGCGAAATG
>DHIR01000240.1:0-4890 GCA_002403905.1 Mucilaginibacter sp. UBA4741 | reverse complement strand
TTGGGCCGAACATAAATATGGCAAGGACGAAGCCGACGCGCATAGCTATACCGCCATGCTTAACTATTTAGCCAACCCGGCCAATAAAACTAAGGACCTGGTACGTTTTCATTATGATGATAAGGAAGATGTGTTTGATGCCGTAACCTATCAGAAAGGGGGCCGTATATTAAATATGCTGCGCAACTATTTAGGCAACGAGGCTTTTTATAAGGGACTCGGTATTTATCTTAAAACCAATGCCTTTAAACCGGGCGAAGCACAGCAGCTGCGTTTAGCGCTGGAAGAAGCCAGTGGCCGCGACCTGAACTGGTATTTTAACCAATGGTATTATGGCCACGGCAACCCTGCCTTAAAAATAAGCTACAAATGGGACGATGCCACTAAAACCGAAACCGTTTATTTGCAGCAAACCCAGGATGGCAATGCCTTTATTTTACCCATGGCGGTTGATATTTATGCAGGCGGCACAAAAACGCGCCATAAAATATGGATGAACGATAAGGCCGATACCTTAACCTTTAGTTCAACTGCGAAACCCAACCTGGTGAATGTTGACGGCGATAAAGTATTATTAGCCGAAAAGAAAGACAGCAAAACCCTTGATGAATACGTTTTTCAATATTTTAACGCGCCGCTATACCTTGACCGTTTTGAAGCTATTGACCGCGCCACACCCGAACAGGGCAGCGCCGGGGCGAGGAAGATAATGATAGCCGCGTTGAAAGACAAATACTATGGCTTGCGTATAAAAGCCATACGCGGTTTAAATATGGCCAATGATGAGGTACGCAACGCCGCGCAGCCCATGCTGGTAGATATATCGAAAACTGATGATAATACGTTAGTGCGTGCCGCCGCGATAGATGTATTAGGCAAATTAAAAGCTTCGGGTATGATGGATCTGTTTAAAGACGCACTTAAAAGCGAATCGTACGCGGTACAGGGCGCTGCTTTAACCGCCATAAATTTATTAGACCCCGCACAGGCGCTTGAATTGGCCAAAGGCTTTGAAAAAGACAATAAAGGCGCCCTCACACTGGCTATGGTACACATTTACGCGACAGCCGGAAGCGGAGCGCAATGGCCGTTTGTATACAAACAATACCAGGATGCAGGCATACAAAACAAATTTAATATGATAAGGGAGTTTGCCGCCATGACAGCCAAACTTGATAAACCCGAGTATGCCCTGCAAGGCATTGACGGCCTAAAAGACTTTGGCGTAAAATATAAAGTTTATGGCATTGCCCCCATTATAATTGGTTTGCTTAATGATGTAAAAGCGCAACGAACCAAAGTTAGCGACGTAGTTGGCGTAAAAGCCGCCGATGAAGCCATATCAGCGGTAAATGCGAAGTAATTAATTTAGGTATCGACATCGCAATTGGGACAAAATTAACAATTAGTATAAATTTTAAGAAAATACCAGAATGCCTAAATTTTAGCATTCTCTATGTAGTTAATTAATTTAACATCTGTATTTATGTATAATGGATGATGAGGGCTGCCATCTTTGTTAATGCGTAAAGCCATTGCGTTAGGGAACATACTAATCATTTTTGTATCCCTGCCTGATAAATTTTTACAGCTCCCTCCCCAAGCGAATACTATTGTATCACATTTATTTGCGATTTCTAATAACTCGTCATCGTTTTCTTTTATATTAACCAGTTCCCATTTTTCGGGATATGTTGAAAAAATTGGAAATAAATTCATCATATAAACACCCCCATAACCCCATAAATTTGCCATTGATATTACACGACTTATAGTAGGGTCGTTTTCATTTTCTTTAGCAAAAGATGGGTTTAAACCTATGAACATTACCAAAGGCTTTGATTTATCCCAAATCCTAAAAAGTGAATAGCGATATTTTCTATCATCGCTAAATCTTGCCCCCATACACATTTTTTGACCTGTCGTCATAATTAATGATTGCTTTTAATAAATCTACATGTTTTTAAATGATTTTTCATTCGAAATATTGGAACTTCCTCAATTGAGACAGCTATTTTTCTAATTTAAACCTTATTTTTCGACGTTCTTTCTGGTAATTAATATGTCCGCCTGATAAGCATGCTCTACTATGAATAATTTAACATCGGCTTGATAAGCCTCTTTCACAAGTTTGCCACCCATGATTAGCTGTTGATTATTCTGTTGATAATCATTATCAACAAAACAAACCTTATACTTTGCTTCATAAGCGTGATTTACAATAAAGATTTTCGCTGCCATATTTAAGATATTTTCGTCCCTGCAGGGACATTAAGTTTCGATTCATTTAACCCTACTTCATCACCCTGCCCAACCCAAACTGGTCACCGGCCCTCACAGGTTTGCCGTCTTTAAAATCAACTTCCAGCATTTTTTCGCATTCAACGGTATTGTAGTCTTCATCTTTAAGCAGGGTAAGTATTTTGCGGGTTTTCACGTCTATCACCTCGCCGCTTGACGGGTAGGCATATTGGCCGTTAATAGTGAAAGTTATCCAGCCCGGCATATCCTGTAAGGGTATGGTAGTTAGCTGCTGGTAAGGTTCAACCGCGCTAAAAATATGCAGGCGCATGTTAAAACCGTCGCAAACCCATAGTTCTTTTTCATCAGGCGTAAGGCCAATGCCGTGGCTGGGGCAGCCGTGGCGCCTAACCGGGCCTTTATCCCAGCCTTCAATTACTTTATGGGCAACTACTTTGCCGGTAGTGAGGTCGCCAACTTCAAAGCCCAGCAGTTCATTGCAGTTTACAAATATTTTGGTTTCGCTGCCATTAACCGTAAACGGGCGTATAAAATTAGCAAACGGCCCTACCTGCCCAACTACTGTATTGGTTTTTGGGTCGGCAATTTTTATCATGGTATTTTTAAGGTCGGCCAGGTAAACATGCTGGCCCGACAGGGCATAAATAGTATTATGCGACCCGTTAAAGCCGTCGATCACTTTAATGGTATTGCCGGTTTCGCAGTCAATCACTGTCCAGTAATGGCTTTCCAGCGAGGGCAGGTACATGGTTTTGCCGTCGGGCGCTACGGATAATCGGTCGCAGCCGTGTTCAATGGGTTTTTCCCATATCAGTTTGCCGGTTATAAGGTCTATACGCTCTAAAGTTTCCAGCGTGGTAACATATATGCTGTGCAGCGGAATGCTTACCCCAACGCCCTTAACGTTTGATGGCAGGCCATTTTTAGGGTGCAGGCCTTTAAAAGCTATGCGTTTTACAAACTTGTGCCCGTGATCGATATCAAAAAACACCAAACCGTGGCCGCCATAACCTAAATAGTCGCGCACACCGGGGACTGCCGCTATCAGGTAGCGTCCGTTAAGTGGTAAGGCTGCTTTTTTAGCCGTATTAGGTTTAGCCACAGGCTTCCATGCTGCAGAAGAAAGTAGGGTAACTGCCGAGAGGAGCGTGATAAATAAGCGGGTATTGGTTTTCATAATTGCTATTGTTTGAGGTGATAATTGGAAAGGTTAAGGTAAGCAGTCTGATTTGAAACTGCAAGGGGTGAATTGTAACAGGGTGGATAGGAAAGCAGGGAAAATTATTTTGATCAGTTGAAAAAATTGCATTTTTCTATATTTGTGCGTACATTGTATCAAACTATATTATTTGTAATGGTTTTTAATTACATTGTAACCCCTTGCAATGATCTGTCGTATTAGGTTTAACAGATACTAAACAGGATGTAATGGCCGATAAAAAAATAACGATACTTTATGTGGATGATGAAGAAAACAACCTGTTTTCTTTTAAAGCCGCTTTCAGGATAAAGTACCAGGTGTTAACCGCTATAAGCGGGGATGAAGCACTGAAAATTCTGGAAGAGAAGCCGGTACATATTATTATTACCGACCAGCGGATGCCTAACATGACCGGCGTTGAATTTCTGGAAAAAGTAATAGAAAAATATCTTGACCCGATGCGGATATTACTTACCGGCTATGCTGATATGGGCGCGGTGGTAGACGCGGTTAATAAAGGCAAAATATTTCATTACCTCAGCAAACCCTGGAACGAAGAAGAGTTGGATATGACCATTTTACGGGCATATAGCGCCTACCAGGAGAAAGAAAAACTAAAGGAAATGAATGAAAAGCTGGGAATCTCAAATGATCAGCTGGAGTTTATGTTGAGGCAAAAACTGCTTTCCTGAAGCAGCCACTATAATTGAATACCATAATCTATAGTTGCTTTATTTATTAATGAGGACAGTTCATCAGCTGTCATAGGTTTGGCTATCACCGCCTTAAATGATCTGTAAGAGTTAACGCGGTTGATATCAAATATGTCGCGGGATGAGGTAAGCGCTACTATATAATATTTATCCTGTATCGCTTTGTCAAGCTTTTCAAATTCTTCAATAAACTCAAACCCATCCATCAGCGGCATATAAATATCAACAAAAATCATAATGATCTTAGCATCATCATCAATGCTGCCGGCAATGATATGTTCCAGGGCCTGGCTGGCATCAATAAAAGTTTTTACACGAAATTTTCTGTTTGCATTCCTGAGCATTTTCCGGGCAATAAAATGATCGAGCTCGGTATCATCAATAATTACAAATGATAATTGCATGCAATTTTTTATTTGGTAGGAATACTTACCTTAAAGGTGGTGCCTTTATGTAAAACAGAGTTAACTTCTATTTGGCCGTTTAGCTTTAGCAGAGCGCTTTTTACATTATACAATCCAAATCCCGAACCGGCCTCCTGCGAACTGGCACGGTAAAAAAGGTTAAATATTTCGCCGATATGATTTCCTAAAATACCAACACCGGTATCCTTTACCTGTATGTTTGCCGTTCCTTTATATACTTCTATAATTAACTCAACAGATTTAGTGTTGTTGTTTTTATCCTGGTATTTAAAGGCATTAGATAACAGGT
>DHIR01000262.1:6091-15806 GCA_002403905.1 Mucilaginibacter sp. UBA4741 | reverse complement strand
TTTTTTTATGTTACCCGCCTGGTGTTGGAAAGCATGATGATGAACCGCTATGGCCGTATCATTAATGTGGTTTCTTTATCAGGGATAAAAGGAATGCCCGGGCAAACTAATTACTCGGCTGCTAAAGCGGGCGTGATAGGGGCTACCAAAGCATTGGCGCAGGAGGTGGGCCGCAGCGGTATTACTGTAAATGCTGTTGCGCCCGGCTTTATAAAAACCGACATGACCGAAATTTTGGATGAAAAGGAGTTGAAGCGTAATATACCCGTTAACCGTTTCGGTTTACCCGAAGAAGTTGCACACGCGGTGGGCTTTTTGGCATCGAAAGAGGCAGGTTATATAACTGGTGAAGTATTATCAATTAACGGTGGTTTATATTCATGATAGAAGGCGAAAGCATATTATCCTTAATACCCCAACAGCCGCCATTTGTAATGGTAGACGAATTGCTATTCTCTGATGATAACATCACCAAAACAAGCTTTACTATTGCTGCCGATAATGTATTTGTTATAAACGGCGAGTTTAGCGAAGCCGGCCTGATGGAAAACATGGCACAAACCGCGGCTGCCGGCTCGGGTAATATGGCTCGTATTGAAAATCGGCCTGTTGCTAATGGCTACATAGGCCAGGTAAAAAACTTCGAGATATACAGTTTGCCTAAAGTAGGGGATATACTCTTTACCGAAGTGAAAATGGAGGTGCAGGTATTTGATGCCGGCATAGTATCCGGTAAAATATGGTGTAACGAAGTGGAGGTGGCGCAATGCGAAATGAAGATATTCATCAATCAATAATGCCGGCGGTTTACGTAGTTGCCGATAATATTTACTCTCCGCTAGGAGCCACAACTGCCCAAAACTTTGAGCAGGTTAAACAAGGTATATCCGGCATTAAAAAACACCATAATTTGGCTTTAGCCGATGAGCCAGTGTACGTTTCTCTATTTAACTCAAACGAAATATCAAATCACAATTCATTTAAATACAGTTTTTTTGAGCGATTACTTATAGTATCTGTTGAAGATGTTTTAAGCGAGAGTGGAATAAGCGCCACAGATACAAAGACGCTGCTAATTGTATCATCCACTAAAGGAAATATCAGTATGTTGGAAACAAATGCTGATGATCCCGACCTGAAAGATCGTATCGCGCTGCATACCTCTGCCAGGATGGTTGCAGGATATTTTGGTTTCGTTAATAAACCTTTAGTGGTATCCAATGCCTGTATATCAGGTATCATGGCTATATTGACCGGCGCAAGGTTAATTCAATCAGGACAATATGAAAACGTTGTTGTAGTGGGGGCTGACGTGATAAGCAAATTTGTATTGTCAGGCTTCCAATCCTTCCAGGCAATAAGCGCCGAGCCATGTAAGCCGTTTGATGAAAACAGGAGAGGTATAACTTTAGGTGAAGCTGCTGCTACAATGATCTTATCATCAAACCCTAAATATGCCGATAGGATCAAAGTTTTAGGCGGGGCGGTAAGTAATGACGCTAACCATATTTCGGCACCATCACGGACAGGAGCGGAGCTTGCGCACGCTATTGAACGTACATTAAGTATAGCCGGGTTGCTTCCCGATGATATTGACCTGATCTCTGCACACGGTACGGCTACCAGTTATAATGACGAAATGGAAGCTAAAGCAATCGCTTTAGCCGGATTAGATAAAGTACCCACTAATAGTTTGAAAGGTTATTATGGGCATACGTTGGGTGCAGCAGGATTGATAGAAACTATCATCTCCATGCAATCGCTTAAACAAAACCTGATATTGCCTACTTTAGGTTTTGAAACAATGGGGGTGAGTAACCCAATAAATGTTTGCACAACCCTAACATCAAAGCGACTGAAAACTTGTTTAAAAACAGCATCAGGTTTTGGAGGATGTAATGCTGCAATAGTGTTTAGTAAGTAATTTTTAGTTAGAATTAAAGTCTGCCATACTGACATTGTTAATAATATAAATAATTTATAATCAAATATTTAAGTACTTGTATCTAAATAATAACATAATAGCATATTGCACCATTGTAAAAAATGTTGTTTATAAAAATGAGGTGCCGGTTTTTGAGAATCGGGATGCAGATCTGCCTGCTTTTTTGTTATCCGCTTATCAGCATTTTGAATTGAGTTATCCTAAGTTTTATAAAATGGATAAGCTGAGTAAATTGGGCTGGCTGGCGTCCGAAATGTTATTAAAAGATACAGCGATCAAAGATTATCAGCCGGAAGAAGTAGGATTGATCTTATCCAATGCCAACGCAAGTTTAGATAGCGACCAAAAATATATCAAGAGTGTAAGCGATATTCCCAGCCCGGCATTATTCGTTTATACTTTACCTAATATCATGACCGGCGAAATATGCATCCGCAATAATTTTAAAGGCGAGGATGCATTTTTTATCTTTGAAAAATTTGATGCAGGCTTTATAGAAGGCTATGTAAATAACCTTTTAGATAACAATGTTTTAAGGGCCTGCATTTGTGGGTGGGTTGATGTTTGGGGAGATGATTATAAAGCAGTTCTGTTTTTAGTTGAGAAGGGGAAAGAAGAAAATTCAATACCTTTTTCTAAAAAGAACCTGGATAGCATATTTGATGATTTAATAATTGATAAAGTATAAATGAGTTCATCGGTTTACGTTGCGGGTGTGGGGGTTATTACGGCTATTGGCAATAATGTTGCCGAGAACCTGGCTTCATTTGAGCGCGAACAGGCGGGCATGGCCGAAATAACTTTGATCAACACCAAACTGCATGGAATAGTGCCGGTGGCAGAAGTGAAGATGACCAACGAAGAATTAGCCGCTTTAACGAGTTTTTCCTCGCAACAAAGCCGTACTACGCTTTTAAGTCTGATAGCCGCTAAGGAGGCCTTAAATAATGCTCAAATAGAAAATCTGTCTAACTTACGTACCGGGTTTGTTTCTGCAAATACGGTAGGCGGTATGGATAAGAGCGAGGATTTCTTTGTAGAATTTACAAAAGACAACTCAAAAGGTAAACTGCGCAACGTATTTGATCATGAATGTGGCAGCATGACCGAGGCTGTTGCTGATCAGTTGGGCTTAACAGACTACATGACCACCATCAGCACTGCTTGTTCATCATCTGCAAACGCCATATCTTATGGGGCCAGGCTAATTAAGAATGATATATTGGACGTAGTTGTAGCCGGGGGAACGGACTCGCTAACCAAATTTACTTTAAACGGCTTTAATACGCTGATGATATTGGATAAAGAGTTCTGTAAACCATTTGATGAAAATCGCGAAGGTTTGAACTTAGGCGAAGGCGCCGGATATGTAGTATTGGTTTCTGACAAAGTAGCTAAAGCGCTAAATAAGAAGATGTATTGCGAATTAAGCGGCTATAATAATAGCAATGATGCCTATCACCAAACCGCGTCATCACCGGAAGGTACGGGTTGTTATTTAGCCATGAGCCGAGCGTTAGATAAAAGTGGTTTAGTGCCTGGCGATATTGATTATATTAACCTGCATGGTACCGGCACGCCCAACAACGATAGCGCGGAAGGTACGGCCATAATGCGTTTATTTGGAGAAAATTACCC
Source organism: Mucilaginibacter sp. UBA4741 (assembly GCA_002403905.1). Lineage (GTDB taxonomy): Bacteria > Bacteroidota > Bacteroidia > Sphingobacteriales > Sphingobacteriaceae > Mucilaginibacter. The sequence goes on along the minus strand of DHIR01000262.1, from coordinate 12,223 downwards.
TGACATGAGCTCAACCAAATCATTTACCGGGCATACATTAGGGGCAAGCGGTGGGATTGAGGCGGTTTTTTCTGCCCTGGCAATTAAACATGGTTTGATCTATCCTAACCTGCGTTTTAAAACACCAATGCATGAGTTGCCTTTTGTGCCGGCGAAACATTTTCTAAAAGATCAGCCGGTTAAGCATGTTATGTCAAACTCGTTTGGCTTTGGAGGTAATTGTACATCGTTAATATTTTCGGCTATCTGATATGAATATATATATACGGTCATCAGCCACCATATCAGCCCAAAAAACTTTTGGAGACGTGCCGTTTTTAACCGACCCTGTTGAATATGAAGGCATGCGTTTAAAAACAATTGAACCTGATTATAAGAATTATATAGACCCCAAGCTCATGAGGCGAATGAGCCATGTTATCAAAATGGGAGTCGCTACTGCTCAGGAATGTTTAAACCAGGCAAGTGTTGATATGCCCGGCGCTATTATTACGGGTACTGCCTTTGGCTGTATGGAAGATACGGTTACGTTTTTAACCCGTATTGTCGAGCTGGACGAAGAAATGCTGCCGCCTACGGCTTTCATCCAATCAACCCACAACACGGTTGCGGCCCAGATAGCATTGATGTTAAAATGCCACCAATACAACAACACATTTGTGCATAAGGGGATATCTTTCGAAAGTGCGTTGTTAGATGGCATAATGTTGTTAAAGGAGGGAGAGGCCGATAATATTTTAGTAGGCGGTACCGAGGAAATGGTGGATGTAAGTTTTACGGTATTAACCCGCTTGGGATTATATAAACGGTGGCCGTTATCAAACCTTGATCTATTTAAAACCCAATCAAAAGGTACTATAGGCGGTGAGGGCGCGGCATTTTTCTTGCTTACAGATAAACCATCCGCAGATAATTTGGCCGAGTTAGTAGCTATAAAAACATTTTACAGACCAAAAGACGATCAGGATATCCAATTGAATATCAACAAATTTTTAGTTGCTAATTCACTTAAAGCAGAAGATATTGATTTAGTAATTACCGGCAAAAATGGCGATACCAAAAACGATGCTGTTTATGATGTGCTAAGTGATTCGCTATTCGCAAATGCTACATTAGCTAACTATAAACACTTATGCGGCGAGTATCCTACATCGGTGTCATTTGCTTTATGGATTGCATCGAACATTATTAAAAAAGGCGTAGTACCGGCTATTGTTGCAGATGGTGAAATGAAAAATCAGTCGCTTAAAAAAATATTGATCTATAACCATTACCAAAATATTTATCATTCCTTAATGCTGGTAACTGCCTGCTGATTTTATGCTAAAAGAGCCCCTATTTAAGATATCATCGCTTCAGCACGAAGAAAACGTTATTAATGCTATTTTAGAAATCGATGAGCTTAACGAGATCTTTGCAGGCCACTTCCCTGACCGCCCTGTAGTGCCTGGGGCATGTATGTTGCAAGTAGTAAAAGAAGTTTTAGCATCGGCATTAAATAAGCCGCTACGATTAGTGAAAGCGGATAATATTAAGTTCCTGTCATTAATAGAACCATCAAGCCAAACACTTCAACTAAGCATAGCTTATCAATTGATAGATAGTGATATTAAGATAGCCGCCAGCCTGATGGCCGGAGAAGTAGTGTGCATGAAATTAAGCGGAATATTTCAAAAAGTTATATCCTGATAACAACTAAAACCATTATGAAAAAGAGCCTGCTACCTGTTTTAATTTGTTTGTTATTCGCGCTTAATGCTATTGCTCAAACAGATTCATTGACTTTTGTAAAAGCACAATGGGAAACCAAAAAGATAACCAGCGGCGTAAAGTGGAAACATTATTGGTTTAAAAACAACCTGTTTCACTCTAATCAAAACATCAATATACTGGAGATCAATCCGCATAAAAAAATAAAATTGGCGCTAGGTTTCGAAGTAAAGAAATTAAAGCCGGTTGTTGATTTTGCTAAAGAAGAGAAGGCACTAGCTGCCATAAACGGCGGGTTTTTCGATGTTAAAAATGGTGGTTCTGTTGATATGATAAAAGTTGATGGGATAGGGCTGGCACCAACCCAACTCACCAAGTCAGGCAAGAGGGTAGATCATCAAAAGGGCGCGCTGATTTTTAACAACGGGATTTTAAGTATAGGCAGATGGGATGGCAGTGTCGATTGGGAAAGTAAATTAAACGGCGATGTTATGGTTGCCGGCCCTATGCTGATGTATCATAATGTAATGGAAAAGCTGGATACCGCGTCTGCATTTATTAAAACACGTAATCCACGTACGGGCGTTGCAGTAACCCGTAACCGTATTTTATTGATCACTATTGACGGACGAAATGATAATGCTACAGGGGTGACCATAGTTGAAATGGCCAAAATAGTAAAATGGCTAAACGCTAAAGACGGTATAAACCTTGACGGTGGCGGCTCTACCACCATGTGGATAGATCACCAAACCGAAAATGGTGTGGTTAATTATCCAACAGATAACGAAAAATGGGATCACGAAGGCGCGAGGAAGGTGGCTAATGTAGTGTTGGTAAAACCGTAGAGACGCAATACTTTACGTCTCCGGATGATTTTGGTGGGAATGTCTTTATACCAGACGCAAAGTATTGCGTCTCTACAGTTAGGTTATTTCTTCCTATGCTCTTCGATATAATCAGCCATTGTATTGATATCAACCAATGCTTTACGTCCCTCTTTCGGGTCCCTTATATCGATGCCGTATTCTTTTTTCAATAAAACGATCAACTCTAGCGAGTCGATAGAATCTAATCCCAATCCATCACCAAATAATGGCTCTTCGTTTTTTATATCCGCAGGGGTAAGGTCTGTTAAGTTTAAAAATTGTATGATCTGTACTTTTAGCTGTTCTTTCAGCGCTTCTTTTTCCATAAGGTAATTATATCAAATTTTTTCTTTTCAATCCTAAATAAGTTACGAATTGAATTATAATGGTAATAATAAATAAAGAGCCAATATTGTTTAGCACATCTTTTAATTTGGCACCTTCTAAAAACAAACTGTAATAAGCCTGCAGGCACCAATGCATCGGCGAAAAGTTAGCCATTGTTTTAGCCAACCCCTGCATAGCAAAACTGGGCACCATTAAACCGCCTATACAGGCTAGTATCACTATGGATATAGCGCCAAAGCCGTTGGCTTGTTCTTGTGTATTGGCAAATACGCCCACGCAAATAGAGTAGCTAACCGCGCACCAACCACAAACTAGCGTAACAACGAACAGCGCTAATAGATCCGACGGTAAATTTAAAGCCGGCAAGCCCAAATAGGGGAACAGCCATATACCCATAGAAAATATTACAGCAGCCTGCAAAAGCGTTACCCCTAAATAGGTGATCTGTTTAGATAATAAGCCAACCAAATAGTTAGTCGGCAATGTTTTTAAGCGGATAAAACTACCGCTCACTTTCTCTCTCACCACACTACCACCAAGCGACATAATAACAAAGAACATAGCAAATATGGTCCAGGCCGGTACGTTATGCTGGCTGGCATTAGGTGTAACACGTGTGCCATCTTTTGATGTTGGGAGCATATTGATGGTGGTATTGCTGTTCAGCATTTCATTCTCCAGGCTTTTGGGCAGTTCTTTTTCGTTGGAGGAATAGTAAAGCGTTCTTAAAGTTTGCCTGGTTTGTACCAGCTGTAAGGCACTTTGGATAGCGCCTTGTATGGAAAATCGTAACGATTCCTGTAAAACCGGATTATAATATAACGTCAATGGGTCAATACTGCCTGGTTGTTTCTTAACTGTTGTTGCAGCACTATCGGCCTGGCCGCTAAAAGCAGCCATTGCTTTATCAGACGCGCTTTTTGCTTTGGTATTTACCTCTGCCGAAAAGTTTGATGGGATTACTACTCCTAACAAAGCATCAGTGGTATGCATATCATCCGATATAGCCTTCGCATTCTCTTTGGCGATCTGTGATACCTTAAACATACCGATCTTATCTATCGCCTCAATAAGTTGTTTGCTGGCTTTACCCGTATCGGTATTACAAATAATAATAGACAGCTTGTTTTTGTTAACGAGTTGGAAGGTGCTGTTTTGTATACTCGTAACCACCACAACCAATATTATCGGCATAACAAACATCAGCGAGATACCCACCTTGTCACGGAGTAGGATACGAATGTCTTTCTTTATGGAGATCCAGAGCTTAAACATTAGTTTCGGTACGCCTTTCCGGTTAGGTTAATGAATAAATCTTCCAAACTATCATGTTTGTGTTCTTTTAAAAGATCGTCAATATGGCCCTGGGTTATTATTTTACCTTCGTCTATCATGGCTATTTGTTCGCATAGGTCCTCTGCTTCGCTTAGTTGATGTGAGGTGTAGATCAAGGTTGTACCATTATCATTGAGCGTGCGTAGGTAGCTAATTATAGCTTGCCGTGTTTGCACATCAACCCCAACCGTAGGTTCATCTAAAAATAATACCTGCGGATTATGTATAACCCCAATTGCCAAATTAACCCTGCGTTTCATACCGCCCGAGAATTTCTCGACCGGCTTATTGCGTACATCTTCCAAGCCTAAAATATACAGTAACTCATCGGTACGCTTTACTATCTCTGTTTTATTTAGTCCTGCCCATGCGCCAAAAAACTCCAGGTTTTCGGCAGGGGATAGCTCCTGGTAAAAAGAAAAATCCTGCGGTACAAAGCCGAATAGTTTGTTTACTTCTTTATTCTGCGTACCGGCCTCTCGCCCTAATAACTTAATACTTCCCTCGTTAACAGATAGCACACCCGTCATCAAATTCATTAGCGTGGTTTTACCCGCGCCGTTTGGTCCGAATAATCCAAAGCGGGTACCTTTTGCAATTTGTAAGTTTAAATCAGCAAATGATACGTCGGTATTATCGGGATAACGGAACCCCATGTGCTCAATACTTACCGCAAGGGATTGGGTTACTGCCATTTTGTATTTTTTAACGCTGTAAATGCTTTCTTTTCTATTTCTGCGATCTCCAAAAGGTAATCGCCCATTACATTAAAATCTTCCTGACTACCTAAGCGGCCTTTGTAAATACCGGCTGCTTGTACAGCCGCGGTTCGCCATAGATCGCCCGATGCAGTAAAAGATTGTGATATTTCTAATAATTCATCATTTGGTATGTACCCGTGCGCTTCTTGCAAAAACGCACCGTAAATATACCTAAATCCACCACCACCTGTACCTATTTCTTCCTGCATGCGCACCAATTGCGCTAAATATAACCCAGCTTCTTTTAACCCCATTTTATCGCGCCAACCTTTAATTTTTTTGCCGGTATATCTGATTCCGTTTACTCCGACAATTGGCCCGGTAAATGGCGATATCATGTTCCAGACATTTTTCTCAATACCTTTTATGATGGCTTTTGTTATTTTCTCGTTAGTAACAGCCTTTGTTTCTTTTGGATAATATAACTGACCGTTAGGTGCCAAAGCGCCTTTTGCAAATCGAACACGTTCTAACTCATAAGCAGTCATGGTGTTTGTACTTTCCATTACTGGGTCGCTTACCATATAGTTACCATCTTCGGTGCCATAAACAATTAAGTTATGTGCGTTGAAGTGAAAGCGATACTCTTTTGGGAAATAAGGCAGATAATAAACCCCCACCTGGCAACCAACCGGGTGACCAGCAGCCAAACATTCATTTAAAAATGCTTCTGCAGCTTCTTTTGATCTGAACTTTTTACGAACGACCGGGATGTCCAATGCCTTGCAAGTTCTTTTAAATATCAACCCAGGTAACGTGCGGAACGCTATTACCGGCCCATTATTGATCTTTAACAATGGGATATATACAAAGAATAAGCCTGCACCAATTCCAAATGCCAATGGTTCGGTTATTTGTTTGACGCCTGCATTTTTTAACAGGCTCATGGTTACACCGTTTTCGCAGTGCGCGGCCTGTATATGTTCAAAATCAAGCTTCATTAGTTGGTACCGGATAATTTTATTAAATAACCCAAACCACCCTCTTTCCGCGCAGCGAAGAGAGGGTCACGCACGAAGTGCCGCGGGGTGAGTCCTCGGTGTGCGTTTAAGGTATAGCGGCGATTACTCACCCGGTCTTTGCTTCGCTCGACCACCCTCTCTTCGCCT
>DHIR01000262.1:0-5859 GCA_002403905.1 Mucilaginibacter sp. UBA4741 | reverse complement strand
ACCCTCTCTTCGCCTTTGGCGTAAAGAGGGTTTTTATAATTTTTATCAAGCTTCATTAACAGTCATTGTTTTTAGGTCGGCCACGCTAACGTTAAACACTTCGGCATATTTTTCCAGTTTTTTGTCGGACAGGTCATTAAAAACATCCGGCTTTAAATGCCGTTTAACCTGCCATTGCCAAAAGCCGGTATAGCCCGCTAATATCTGTATATCCATTAAGCCTTTTTCCATAAAAAATAGGATAGGGCTGGCTTCATTATTTACTACTTTTTGTTTTGCTGTTGCGATGCGTTCTTCAACCTGCTGCCAGGCCGTGTCTAAAGCGGTGGACTTTACATCCCAGCCATTGCTTAGTTGTGTGGTGTATTTGCCCGATTCATCCGTAGCATAACAAACCTCTTTGGTTATTTTCCCCAAAGCGCCTAAATCCTGCGGAACATCTTCTTTTTTCATGTTAAAGGAAATGAATTAACAAACCGTCAGCATAGCATACATGTACGAGAAACGCGAGCTTTCAGGAACCAGCAATAATATCTTTTCGCCTTTCTTTAAGCTGCCATTGTGAAACAATTCATCTATCATTAAATAAACTGATGCCGCGCCGACATTACCAACGGTATAAAGGTTAATGAACCATTTCTCGTAAGGGATACCACCACCGTAGATCTCAACCAGGTCATATATTTTACTTTTGAAAAAGTTGCTGGAGATATGCGGTAAAAAGTGGTCAATATCGCTTACGGTTAATCCCTTTTTTTCAAAGATCTCTTTTATTTTCTTGCCGCCAAGCGGGACGATGTTGTCGCTCAATAAATTAATATCCTGCTTAACACTGAAGATAGATTTGGTCATGATCTCTTCGGGGGTGTAATCCATAAAACCTTTTAAGGTTCCATCGGCTTGTTTGTCGCCGCCCATGTACATGCAGGTTTCCATTTCGTTAGCATAGGATACGCCTTCTATCCAGTTGATCTCTAAGCTCAAGCCCTTTTTATTTGGCTCATCGCTTAATTGAAAAGCCGATGCGCCGTCTGATAACATCCAACGCAAAAAGTCTTTTTGAAAAGCGATGAAAGGATTGTCTGTTAACTCTTTTAATTTCTGTGCCTCTTCTTCAAATACATCAGAAACTAGTAAACCCGAAAAACGTTCAGAACCGGTTGCTATTGCCGATTTTATTTCGCCTGCTTTTATAGCTAAATAAGCAAATTTAAGCGAGTGCATACCTGCGCAGCAAACACCGGATGGTGATACTACTTCAACAGGCCCCATCTCTGGTAACCAACCATGGGTCATCACACCATGCGATGGCATCATTTGATCGGGCGATGAGGTGCCGCAGGATAGTAATTCTATATCTTTTATTTTTTCAGGATCGTCTTTAAATAGTTCCTTAACAGCAAGGGCCGTCATTTCGGCATTGGTATGTGTTGGTTTGCCGCCTTTGGTTAGAGCATAATAACGGTTTATGATACCGTTGTTGCGTAGTACAATGCTTTTTGATTTTGACGGTTTATCATTAATATAACCCAGGTATAGTTCCATATCGTCGTTTGGAACGGGTTCATTCGGTAGAAATTTAGATGTATTTGTAATATAAACGGGCATACCGGTTAATTTAAATTTAAATAATATTGTTTTTTCGCTTTGATTCGTTTAGGCGAAGTAAACCTGAATAATATGGCATCCAATGTTATTAATATGGGCGCGCCTACAAAAAAAGCAATTAACAAGTAATATTTATAGGCCCTTATCCAGGGTAATTTGTTTTTCTTTTTAGCTATAATATTAGCCCAAACTTTAAATATTTTGCTGGCTGTACTTTCAATAACCATCAGGTTATAATTTAATACGACAGCTTTATCCCTGTCAAGCTCATCCTGCAATCCGTTCCAATTATTATTGACTAAATGCGGTATAACGCTTTCACCAAATACTTTGGTATGCTTTATATCCGCATCTGAAACACCGGGAGGGGGGAAAATGTTTAGATAACTGTCTTTTTTTCCGTGCAGCATCCAATGGAAGATAGTAATAAAGCTAACCGGGTTAGGGTGAGTATCAACTAAAGCTATATTACCCACCAGGTTAGCTTCTGTTTCTCCGATCAACTTTTTAACTCGTACAAAAGCACTTAACCACATATTACGGGCACCTGTGGCAGTTATAACCGGCGTGTTTTTTAATACGGCCTTCAATTCGGTGTTTTGCATTAATGAGTTAAAGGGAATACTTGGCGATAAAAACCAGGCCTGGTAACCTAAAACCACCAAATCATATTTAGTTTCTTTCAACTCAAAATGTTGCAGCTCTGCCGGAACATCCAACTGGCAATTAGGCATTACACTAAAAAAAGTATCTGCGGTCCAGGGGAAAGTAGGCTCATCAACTAACCTTACCCGCACTTTTTCAACAGATATGCCGGCATCAATTAGTGGTTGGGTAAAATTATCAATGATGTCACCTAACTGGCCCGACTGCGAATAATAGATAGCTAATACTTTTTTACTCATCCTGCTAAACTAATTAAGATCCTGCGCGTGCAATAGTTTTGAATTTTTGGTGTAATCCACAATAGCATGTTGTACAACATGCGATAGGTTTTTATAAGCTTTCAGAATGATCTGTTTGTCAGCCTCCAAATCAGCACGATATTTAACTATTTTAGGTGCATGCTCCTGTATAGCAAAACGCAGGAAATGAAATTCAACATTATCCTTATCGGCAGCTATTGCAGTGTCAAATTTTATACGCCCGGCTTTAAAGAGTTTTAGTTTTTCGGCAGGACGTTTTACTAATCCGGCTTTACGCATTAATAATGCACCGTCATAACCGTCTTTTTCTGGCGATGAGGATGCGGCAACCAAATCTATCTCGTTATTAACCTCATCTAAATTACCACGGTCCATAACTGCGTAAAAGGCAACTTTATCCAGCTTTTGCTGAATAGTTTTACTAAGAACAACCGTGCCCGGCAGCAACAAAAGCAAGGCAAATATTATTCTTGTTTTCATAGTTGGTTTTTTCGATGTCAGTTGTTGCAAATATAGCCAATAATAATACTTTGCCTAATTAAGTAGGCGGTATAAGCTGTAAATTAGCAAGATTTGCGTTACTTTTAGACTTTAATATTTACAAAAGTTAAGTGCAAAATAATAGCAAACAATTTTCTGGTAACTGGGCCCTTATTTTAGGTGGATCAAGTGGCTTTGGATTTGCCACGGTTGAAAAACTGGCGCGACATGGAATGAACATTGCCGTTCTTTATCGCGAAACGGCAGCAGCAGAGCGTGAGCTAAAAGCAAAGTTTGCAGAAATAGCAGCAGTAAACCAGGTTGCCATTGATCCACATAATATTAATGCGCTTGATGCAGCCGCCCGCACCGCTTTTATTGAGCAGTTTGCTACAGGTAAAAAACAGAAAGTTAAATTACTATTGCACTCTATAGCGCGGGGCAATTTAAAGCCACTTCTTAAAGAAGGCAACAAAGAAGCGTTAACGCAAGAAGATATCCAGTTAACCACATATGCCATGGCTACCAGTATGCTAGACTGGGCAAAGGATTTGTTAGCTGCTGATCTGTTTCATACAGATGGCCGTATTATTGGCTTAACCAGCGAGGGCTCTTCAAAATATTGGGAAGGGTATGCCGCCGTATCAATCGCCAAGGCATCTTTAGAAAGTTTAACAACTTATATGGCTGTTGAATTGGCAAAATATGGTTTGAAAACTAACTTGATTTTAGCTGGAATAACAGCAACACCATCGCTAAAAAGGATACCAGATAGCGGGCGATTGATAGAACATGCCATTGCCAGGAACCCATCAGGAAGAATTACAAAACCAGATGACGTTGCAAACGTTATATACCTGCTTTGTACAGATGAGGCGGCATGGATAAACGGAACAGTTATACATGTTGACGGTGGCGAGCATTGCAGATAGTGATCACTAATTAAATGAACGATATATTAAAACATTTACCCTACAAATCTTCTTTCCTGTTTGTTGATAACATTACATCGCTAGACGAAAATGGTGTAACAGGTGATTATACATTAAGGAGCGACGCTTTTTTCTATCAAGATCATTTCTCCGGTAACCCGGTGACACCCGGTGTTATCATTACCGAGATCATGGCACAGATAGGGCTGGTAGTACTGGGTGTACATTTAATGATTAGTGGCATTCAGGAAGGTGTGGTAATGGATGAAGGTTCGTTTCCATTGTTAACATCAACTAATGTTGAGTTTTTTAAGATGGTATTGCCCGAGGAAAAAGTTACGGTAACTTCTAAAAAGCAATATTTTAGGTTTGGTAAACTAAAGTGTTTGGTCGAGATGCAGAACGCCGATGGCCAATTAGTAGCAAAAGGCATATTTTCAGGCATAATTAAAAATGCGATTAAATAATATTAAGTATAAGAAATGAGTAACCGCGTTGTAATTACTGGCCTGGGCGTAGTATCGCCAAACGGATTAAATATTCCGGATTTTTTGCATGCCATACAAAACGGTGTATCGGGTATCCGGTTTATTCCAGAATACGAGGATCTGAAATTTAATTGCCAGGTAAGCGGCGTACCCCAGTTTGAATGGGAGCAACTACGTAACTATATAACCGAAACGAGCTTATACGGCCTAAAAGGTAAAGGCATAGCCTATGGCATAAAAGCCGCTTTAGATGCCTGGATGGATGCCGGTAATGAAATTGTAGCCGAGGATACACTTTGGGAAACCGGCTGTGTATTTGGCAGCAGTGTAGCTGATACCGATGTTATAAAAAATGCCATAACCCGCGTTGATGCACGCGAATCAAAAAAACTAGGCTCGCGCGTGGTAGAGCAGATCATGAATAGTGGGGTAACGGCTTATATATCCGGCAGGTTAGGTTTAGGTAATAAGATCATTAATAACTCTGCCGCTTGTGCTACAGGTACGCAATCCATTTTAATGGGTTATGAATATATTAAGTTTGGTTTGGCCAAACGTATGGTAGTAGGGAGTTGTGAATACGTAGACCGTTATGTTTTTGGCGGATTTGATTCTATGCGCGTATTATCACGCAAATTTAATGACGAGCCTGAAAGAGCTTCAAGGCCCATGAGTGTGTCCGCAGGAGGTTTTGTACCTGGATCTGGGGCGGGAGCTTTAATATTAGAAGATCTTGATTTTGCTTTGGCTCGTGGCGCCAAAATTTATGGCGAACTGTTAGGCGGATCAACCAACTCAGGTGGACAACGAAACGGTGGCAGTATGACAGCACCAGGACCGGAAGGTGTTGTAAAATGTATTAGGGAAGCAATTGCTAACTCAAATATTAATGCAAATGATATTGACCTGGTGAGCGGCCATTTAACCGCGACTATTGCAGATAAGCTGGAAATTAGAAACTGGGTACAGGCTTTAGGACGTAGTGGTGATGACTTCCCAATGATTAATTCATTAAAATCAATGGTAGGGCATTCGTTGAGCGCGGCAGGTTCTATAGAGACTGTAGCGGCTGTTTTACAACTAAAACACAACTTTGTACACCCTAATTTAAATTTAGAAGACCCAATCCCAGAAATTTTAGATATAATTGGGGCAAACAATTTACCTGTAATTAAGGTAGACAAAGAGATTAACACTGTTGCAAAGGCTAATTTTGGTTTTGGCGATGTTAACAGCTGTTTAATTATCTCAAAATATAAAACGACTGATGGATAGAAAAGAAATTTTAACTGAATTAAAAAAAGTACTGGCCCCATATACTGAAAGTAAAGAGATGTTGGATGGGATTAATGAAGATACAGACCTGATAAAAGATTTAAAGATCAACTCGGCCAATCTGGTTGACATTATTATAGATGCTGAAGC
>DHIR01000271.1 GCA_002403905.1 Mucilaginibacter sp. UBA4741 | reverse complement strand
ATCATGATTTATGATACAGCCTCTATAATATTTCTGCATAGAGACGCAAAGTATTGCGTCTCTACGATAGAAGATCGGTCTTAAACTTTGGCGCACGCCTTTTTTTGGATGCCTGCTCATAAGCATAAGCTAACTTCAATAAAGCGGCTTCACTATAAGCCGTGCTAAAAAACGACAAACCAATAGGTAACGAGTTCCAGGCACCCATAGGCACGGTAATATGCGGATAACCCGCCATCGCCGCAGGCGAAGAAAAGGAGAAGCCATTATTATAGTCGCCATTAACCAAATCTATACAAACCGCGAAGCCATTGGTTGGGCCTATGATGGCATCGAGTTTGTTTTTTTCGAGCATGGCATCTATTACAGTACGTGTGCCGGTGCTGGTTATTTTTAAAGCGTCTATATATTCTTGAGTTGTTAGGTCGCCTCTTAGTTGTGATTGCTCCAGTGTTTCCTGTTTAAAAAAGGGCATGGCTTTGGCCGGGTTGGCTTTGTTAAAGTCGATCACATCCTGCAAGGTTTTTGTTTTGGAGTTTGCGGCGCTTAGGTATTTATTTAAGCCATCTTTAAACTCATATTGCAATACGGTATTTTCGGCACCGCCAACTCTCATTTCTTTAAGTAACTCAATTTCGACTATTTCAGCACCCTTACTTTTTAGGGTATCGATGGCGGTTTTTAGTATCGCCTCCATTTCTTCATTACCGCGCAATGCATTTTTTTCAATGCCCAGGCGTTTGCCTTTTAAGCCATCGGCATCTAAAAATTTGGTATAATCTTTTTCGGCTTTGCCTTTGCTGGCAAGGGTGTAAGTATCCTGCTGGTCAACACCGGCCAGCGCGCCTAATAAAATCGCGGCATCCTTAACGGTGCGTGCCATTGGCCCGGCGGTGTCTTGGGTTATTGATATAGGTATAATGCCAGATCGGCTTAACAACCCAACCGTAGGCTTTATACCTACTAAGCCGTTTACGGATGATGGAGACACTACCGAGCCATTAGTTTCGGTACCAATACCCACCACGCATAAATTGGCCGATACGGCACTACCCGAGCCAGCACTTGAGCCACTTGGGTTACGGTTTAATACATAAGGGTTACGGGTTTGCCCGCCGCGACTGCTCCACCCGCTTGTCGACCGTGTAGAGCGGAAGTTTGCCCATTCGCTCAGGTTGGTTTTGCCGAGTATTACCGCGCCTGCCTCGCGCAGTTGATGCACAATGAAAGCATCATGCGTAACCATATTATCGGCCAACGCTAACGCGCCTGCAGTGGTGTGCATGCTGTCGCCGGTGTTTATGTTGTCTTTTATTAAAACGGGTATGCCATGCATAGGGCCGTGTACTTTACCGGCTTTGCGTTCTTTATCCATCGCCATGGCTATTTTTATAGCGTCCTTATTTAGCTCGATAATGGCGTTTAGTTTTGGTCCGGCTTTGTCAATAGCGGCTATGCGATCCAGGTATAGTTGGGTGATCTTTGCGGATGTTAATTCGCCGCTTTTCATTTTATGCTGAAGCTCATCAATGGTAACCTCATTTAGGGTAAAGTTATTAGCTGCGATAGCAATTGCTTCTGTGGTTGGGGCAGCCATTAAATTGCCCGAAGTAAGGGCCGTAACAGATAGCGTTACACCAGCCAATGAGCCGGTTTTTAAGAAATTTCGTCTAAGCATAAAGCGATGGATTTAAAGTACTTACAATTAACAAAAAATTACGCACTTTTTAATGAGTTTGCTATTCAACTTTGTAACATATTGGTTTGAGATGCAAAATATTATGCCAACCCGATGTATAATGGTTATATTAGCTTAGCTATCCCGGATGTATGAAACTTTTCTCTGCCCGCATCGGTATAACTTAGCAGCAGTCAATCCAAATTTATGGCATCAGTTTACAAAATATATATTTTACTATTACTGCTGATGCCGGTAATACTATCATGCCATAGCCACAAAAAAACATATGCCAGTAATTGTGATGATAATATCACGTTTAAAAAAGTTAATTACGCACATTTACTGGATAGCTTAACCTATTACGATCAAAAATATGTGGAGGTAACGGGGCGCTATACTACCGGCAAGGAGCGGTCGGCTTTGTTTAGCGATAGCTTGTATATTATACGCCCTAATTTAGCACTATGGGTTAATTTTAGTACCGATTGCCCGCTGTATCTATCGGGCACGAGGGTTGGATTTTTTGACTATGATAACGGGGGCTTTACCCGTATTAATAATCATACCATACGCATAAGGGGTAAAGTTGACAGGCGAAACCATGGCTATCAAAAACAATACAAAGGCTGTATTGACCATGTTAGCTTTATAGAGCTTTAAATGTCAAGCTGCAAACCATCATAAGCCAGTTCAATACCGGGCGGCAGCTCTGCCATTATATCCTGGTGTTTGCCCAGGCGATGACTTATATGGGTAAAATAAGTTGTTTCGGCGCCAATTTCCTGCGCGAAGGCGATGGCTTCGTCCTGCGTAAAATGCGAAATGTGGCTTTGCTTTTGCAGCGCATTGATGACCAATATTTTTGATCCTTTTATTTTTTCTTTTTCCTCGTCTGATACCGTTTTAGCATCGGTAATGTAAGTGAAATCGTTTATTCGGAAACCCAGCACCGGTAGTTTATAGTGTAGCACCTCGATAGGGATAAAATGGATACTGCCGATATCAAACGGATCCAACTCTATATTATGAAAATCAATTTGGGGGATGCCGGGATACTTAAATTCTGCAAATACATAAGGGAACTCGCGCATCAGCGCTGCCTGTACACGCGGGTCGGCGTAGATATTCATGGGTTCCTGCTGCTTAAAATTAAATGCGCGTACATCGTCCATGCCGGCAACGTGGTCCTTATGCTCATGGGTATAAACAATAGCATCCAAATGCTGCACATTGGCCCTAAGCATCTGATATCTAAAGTCGGGGCCAGAATCTATGGCGACTGTTTTATCCTCCGCCTCAATTAAAATAGACGACCGCAGCCGATTATCCCGTTTGTCCGCAGAGGTGCAAACCTCGCAGCCGCAGGCAATAACAGGTACGCCCTGCGAAGTTCCGGTGCCTAAAAACGTTACCCTCACAGCTGTAATTTGGTTTGTTTAAGTTGCTGTAAAAAAGTGACCTGTTTATCGTCCAGCAGGTTATGGTCTATCTCCAGGTCGCGCATCAGCTCGGCCAGGGCCAGGATCTTGCTTTCGAGGTTAGAGAAACGGTTCACAACTATCATTTTGCTGTTTAGCAACAAGCAGGCGCCGGTTTTAAAGTTGCCTTTTTCATACCGCACCTTATAGCCTGCTGATTTTAACAGCATCTCCAGTTTCTCGAGCGTATGGGTAGTTAGGGTAAGCATTATCCAAAAGTAAGCATAATGCAGAAAGGAAAAAGAGGAAAGGTGAAAATAGGTGGGTGAGTTATTTC
Source organism: Mucilaginibacter sp. UBA4741 (assembly GCA_002403905.1). Lineage (GTDB taxonomy): Bacteria > Bacteroidota > Bacteroidia > Sphingobacteriales > Sphingobacteriaceae > Mucilaginibacter. The sequence continues at coordinate 6,706 of DHIR01000271.1, read as the reverse complement.
CAATCCTGATTTTTGATTAATGCATAAAACTTCGAAAAAAGATTTCGCAATCCCCAGGTACCCTGACCGCCGTAATCCGCAATATATTTAATGGAGCCGTCACTAAACTTCACACGTATATAGTTACTTTCCATGTCGGTAACATGAATTGTGTACCGCTCATTTAATTTTTTAATGCTTATATAGTCAATAAGGTTGTAAATTTCTTCAAGGTCAGCCTTTTTTATCGTAGTATTAAAAACCCCTTCTGTTGTGCTTGGGTTGCGTGGTTTTTGTTGACCCTTGGCTAGTATATAATACACCCAGTCTTTATTATTAGTTAATGTAGTATTGCCTGAATGGTCTATTTCAATAACTCTGTCACGATGGGGGTCTTTAGGCGGGGTGTCTTGGCTGCCATACCAACCCCAAAGTAAGCTAAATGTTATAGAGTCAATTTCATAATGATCAGGCTCAGTATTTAGCTCCACAAAATTGCCATACTTATATATTAATGTATCCGTACGCGAAGTTTTTCTTGGTTCATCAGGTTTTCTATTCAATTTGTCCCTAAAACCATGAAATATGACTAACGCTACACCCTCCTTGTTTTTAAGTTCGATAGACTCCTCTCCACTGGCAATTTTGATTAGTTGAAAATTGCCATTACTCAGATCAATAGCTATAAGATTCAACTTCCCGGTTGATCCGGGAGTACCTTCTGTAGCTATCAAATCTGTTAACCCGTCATTATTCAGATCTAATTTTTGCCAACTGTTTATTTCCCATTTTTTATCCGCCCCACGATAGGTAAACTGAACAATGAGCGGGCTAATAAATTTTGCTACTTGGTCTTTGTCAGTTAGACTATCAATTTTATTAGCATAGATTAACGATGTGCAAAATAGGAGGCATATCAGCAAGAGTAATTTCTTCATAGCACCGCAAGGTTTAAATTGGTACTACTAAATTGGCGATAAATGGTTGTAAATCAAAATAATGTTTCAACTCGAAATGACAAAATGGGTGTTGCAGCGGCAGCCTACTTCAAATTCACCACCTCCACACCGGGATGCGCTTTGGTATCAAACGTAAAAGTATTAGTGGGCACTTGCGCGTTGGTTATAAAGCTGCGTACGGTATAGGTGTATTTGCTGCCGCCTTTATCAAATATAAGGGCGCTATAAATTTGTTTCTTAACCTTGTCAATCAACAGGCGTATTTTAAAGAATTGCTTTTTGTCGTCCTCGGGCGTAAGGTCTACAGACTGGTAGGTTTTGCCGGCTATTTTTTGGTCGCCGGTGTATAGGTATTTGTAGCCATGCTCATACATGGTGAAAAGCTGCGCGGGGTTAAAGCTCTCGCTGCTGTTATCTACATTGCTTAGCTGGACTTCTTTATCTTGTTTTAGGTAGGTCCATTGGCTTTTGCCATCGCTTATTATTTCCTGCTCAACCTCGGGCTCAGGGTTGTTGTTATAAAGGCTTACTTTAAACTTATTGCTTTTGGGCTGGGTTATCAGCGTGCCGTTACGGGTTTCTTTAACGCCGGCCTGCGGGTTATCAACCAGGATACTAAAATCACTCTTTATAACCGGGTACGACCGGTATCTCTGACTTACCCTGTTTAATATAACTTTAGCCTGCGCGTCTTTTTGGGCTATGGCGTTAAGTGTTGGTATAGTTAGTAGGATATATAGAAGTAGCTTTTTCATAAAGTATCAGACTGTTAATTAGAAGGAACGTTTAGCCCCCTCCGCCCCCTGAAGGGGGAACTTTGTGTTTTTATTTATCCAGTGTCTCCAAGTATTGTAACAACGAATACTCATCCGGATACAGCACCTCGCGGGCTTTGCTGCCCTCAAATGGGCCAACTATCCCTGCGGATTCCAATTGGTCAATAATGCGGCCTGCACGGTTATAGCCCAGTTTTAGCTTGCGTTGTATCAATGAGGTCGAGCCTTGCTGGTGCATTACTATCAGGCGGGCTGCTTCTTCAAACATTGGGTCGCGGTCGTCCGGGTTAAACTCTTTGCTGCTGCTGCTTTCGCCTTCGCCTACATACTCCGGCAATAGCATGGCAGTAGGGTAGCCGCGCTGGTTACCAATAAAGTCTGATATCCGTTCAACCTCCGGCGTATCCACAAATGCGCATTGCAGGCGGATCAGATCACTGCCTGTCGAGAACAGCATATCCCCACGGCCAATTAACTGGTCGGCACCGCCGGCATCCAATATGGTACGTGAGTCTATCTTAGATAATACCCTAAACGCCAGCCTTGATGGGAAGTTGGCCTTAATAGTACCCGTAATAATATTAACCGATGGCCTTTGCGTAGCAATAACCAAATGGATACCCACCGCACGCGCCAACTGCGCTATACGTGCTATTGGTTGCTCTACTTCTTTGCCTGCTGTCATCATTAAATCGGCAAACTCATCAATCACTAACACAATAAATGGCAGGTAGCGGTGTTTCTCCGGGTCGGCTATTTTACGGTTGGTGAATTTGGCGTTATACTCTTTTAGATTACGTACCTGTGCGTCTTTCAGCAGATCATAACGCTGGTCCATTTCAATACAAAGCGAGTTAAGCGTATTAACCACTTTCTTGGTATCGGTTATGATCGCGTCAGCTTCATCAGGCAATTTAGCAAGGAAGTGGCGCTCTATTTTGCGGAATAACGTTAGCTCCACCTTTTTAGGGTCGACTAACACAAACTTTAATTCTGAAGGGTGTTTCTTATATAACAGCGACACCAAGATGGCATTAATACCAACCGATTTACCCTGGCCGGTAGCACCCGCAACCAAAAGGTGAGGCATCTTAGCCAAATCAGCAATAAATACTTCGTTTGATATGGTCTTACCTAAAGCGATAGGCAGGTCCATGGTGGTGTTCTGAAACTTTTCGGTTGCCAAAATAGACCGCATAGAAACCATTTCCGGGTTCTGATTTGGCACTTCAATACCAATGGTACCCTTACCCGGCATAGGAGCAATGATACGGATACCCAAGGCAGCTAAGCTCAAGGCAATATCATCCTCTAAATTCTTGATTTTAGAGATCCGCACACCCGGCGCAGGTATAATTTCATACAGGGTTACTGTTGGGCCGATGGTGGCTTTTATCTTGTCTATCTCTATGTTATAATGATTAAGCGTTTCAACAATTTTGTTTTTGTTGGCTTCCAGTTCGTCAGAGTTTACGGCTATCTTACCTGTACCATAATTCTCTAACAGATCAAGGGTAGGGTATTTGTACGATGGGAGGTCAAGGGTATGGTCATAAGTGCCATATTGTTCAACCAATTTCCTGGCCTTTTCATCGTCTGATTTTTCGACGTTAAGGATCGGGTTAGGGCGCTCGGTTTCCAATGTTAGTGGAATATCCTCGCCCAGATCAGGATCAACGTTTTCATTATCGGGCGTTAGTACTACAGTTTCATGAAAATGAGGTTCTTCCTGTACCAATGGCTGGTGCGTAAACGCCTCGGGTTTCATGGTGTTATTGCCCTTTGGCCACTCGACAGGGTGCGATATTTCTTCGTCAACCAAATCAATCGACTCAGGCATAAAACCGTCCATTGAGCCGTCAGCAATTGCTTCTTTGCGTTCGCGTTTAGGGATTTTAAAATCGATATTATAAGCAATGATCAATACAGTTAGTGCCGCGAATATTAATATACCACCAATGCCGGCCTGTCCTATCTGCGCATCCAATAAGCGATTGCTCCAATAGCCAAATTCGCCTTCTAAAAAATGCGGATAGTCAATAATAAAAGCATGTACAAAACCAATCGCTATTGATATAAATACCAATCCAAAGAAAGCATACCCCAAAGTTTTTGCAACCGAATACAGCTTTACTTTAAACAGCAAACGATAGCCTATCACGAAGAAAACAAATACAAAAATAAAGGAAGCTATGCCAAACCACTGAAATATAAACTGGTTAGATAGCAACGCGCCAAATTTGCCCAGCCAGTTCTCAACCACCGGGTTTTTAATGCCATTTGCAATTAACTCTTGCTGGGTTTTAAACAAGTTGCCCCAGCCGCCGTTTGCTGCCGATACATAACTTTGATCTTGCTGCCAGGTAAACAGGTACGAGGTAAAAGCTATGGCGAAGAAAACCGAAAGTATAAGAAAAAACAGCCCCAGTATTTTTACAACGCGGCCATCCTGCAGGTCAAAAACCGGCATCCGTTCAACTTTTGGCCTTACGGGGCGTTCCCTCGAGCCTTTTTCTGAAGATTGACGAGGAAGATTTTCCTCTTTAAAACTATTTGATCTAAACTGATTTCCCTTTACCGGCATCCCTTATGTAACAGAAGTATGTGCAAATATAAAGTTAATAGATTAAACAACTATGCGCAGTAATTTTTAATTTTTTAGTAATATTGACAATAATGAGCGTAGAACTACTGGAGCAATATATCACCGAAGCTGATTTACCGGGCCTTAATAACCTGTTAACGCAAAACCCGGCGCTGGCGACTCAAATTACCAGCCATAAGGTTTCGCCGTTAATGTTATCATGCTACTATAAAAAGCCCGAGGTTACCAAACTGCTTTTAAAGTTTGTTGAAGAGATTGATCTGTTTGAAGCATCGGCAGCAGGTAAGTTTGATGTGGTTGCCCATATTGTTTTTAACCACCCCGATGCGGTAAATTTATATGCCGATGATGGCTTCACACCGCTTGGCCTGGCTTGCTATTTTGGCCAATCTGAAGTTGCCCGCTACCTGGTTTTAAAAGGTGCCGATGTTAACCTGCCATCAAACAATGGTTTTAATGTGTTCCCGCTGCACTCGGCGGCGGCAGGTAATTATACCAATATCGCCCGTATGCTGGTTGATAATGGCGCGCAGGTAAATGTAAAACAACAAGCCAGCTCAACACCGCTACACTCTGCTGCACAAACAGGTAATTTAGAATTATTGATCCTGCTTTTAGAAAACGGTGCCGAAGTTAATGCCCGCATGGAAGGCGGAAAACTACCCGCCGACCTGGCCCGCGAAAAAGGTTTTGATGATATAGCAGAGATTTTAGCTTAAAGCAAAAAAGCTATCTATTATAAATGCTACCAACCCTCTTTCCCGCTCGCAGAAGAGAAGGTGATCGAGCGAACCGATGATCGGGTGAGTAATCACCACAAGCCAAATCGCACTCCACAAAAAAAGCGATAGGCATAACGCCATCGCTTTCTCCAACAACATATTAAAAACCACCCACCCGCTGTTACACGGGCGGATGTAGGGGTTAATTAGATACAAATACGTTGTAATTTGCTGTTGCCAGGTTGGCAATTTTGCCGGTGGCATTTGCTAAAATTACTACCTTACGTTCGCCATATTTTGCTACAAGGTTTTTTACATATAACCATTGTTGATATTTAACTGGAACCTTAGTCTCTTTTTTCTGGGTAAAAAATGCAGGGTCTGTGGCTACCATGGCTTTTACAGCATCGTAAAAATCAGGGTTAACCGGGGTGGTCGAACTCATTGTTGGATAAGTTTCGCCCCAGGTATTATAAAAATCCTCGAACAGCTTCTCTTTTTGCAGGTTAGTGTGGTATATCCACGGTGTTGATGTGTTATACAAGTAATCTACATAAACTCTAAATGTTTGATAATCCGGGTTTTGAGTCAGTGCTTGTCGTATACAATCTATGTTGTTTTCAATAAGACTCGCTATGTTTTGCGGATCTTTTGTGGTTAGAATATCATTGATAGGGCATTGGGCTTTTGCCGCAGTTATACCAAAAGCCAACAAACATAACATTAGTGCTTTTTTCATAATTCTACCTCCTTACTAATTGGTATTATAAAGTTACAACATAATCATAACAAAAAAGTTACAATTAATAAAAATATTTTTAGAGTGGCTGGTTATAAGTATTTTAGGGTATTTAAACGTACTCCAAATAGCCTTTTTAGCTTTATTTATGTATTTTCAGAGCTTAAATTGGTTTATGAAAAAACTGTTCTTCTTGATATTCTGCCTAATCTCTTTAACCGCTTGCGCGCAGGACGATGCCGCTTACATTAAAGCCAACTATACCAAGCATGAGTACCAGATACCCATGCGCGATGGCAAGAAGCTATTTACATCGGTATATATACCTAACGACCAGTCTGAAAAATATCCGTTTATGATGGATAGGACCTGTTACAGTGTAGCGCCCTATGGGGCTGATTATAAACCAAGTATCGGCCCATCGCCAAAGTTTATACATGACGGTTATATTTTTGTTTACCAGGATGTGCGGGGCCGCTGGATGAGTGAAGGTATTTATGAAGAAATGACCCCCGAACTTGAAGCACATAAAACCAATAGGGATGTTGACGAAGGCACCGATACCTATGATACGATAGATTGGCTGCTAAAAAACATACCCAACAACGGCAAGGTAGGAGTGTGGGGAATATCTTATCCCGGCTTTTATACCACAACGGCTTTATTAAGCCGCCACCCAGCTTTGGTAGCCGCATCGCCGCAGGCACCCATTGCTGATTTATGGCGAGATGACGGCTGGCATAACGGTACTTTCTTTTTAGTAGCCAACTTTGGGTTTTACCCAGGCTTTACCAACCGTCAGGATGATAAACCTACCCAACGCAGAGGGACACCTTTTAATGCCGGTACTACGGATGGCTACGACTTTTTTATGAAGATGGGCCCGATGAAAAATACTAATGATAACGTGTTGTGCGATTAAAAAA
>DHIR01000234.1:8231-13137 GCA_002403905.1 Mucilaginibacter sp. UBA4741 | reverse complement strand
TGGTTTATGATACGGCCTCTTTTTATGTTTGGTCTTTTTATATATTTGGACTAACCTATAAACCCAAAATCATATGAAACTAAACCTAAAAAACAGCCTGATCGTTTGTGCATTAATTTTTTCGACCATTGCCGCTTTCTCGCAAAGCAATAAAGAAGCATTTGTAGGTAAATGGGAACTGAAGAAGGTAACTAGTCCAGATGGCAGATCTTTATACTCGCCAGCGGCGTGCCAAAAAGAGTTTAAGCCCAATAATACATTTGCTAATTCGCAATTTCGCGGTGGCGATTGGATAATAACACATAACGGCAAATACCTGGTTAATGATAATGAATACTATACGGAGTTAATTGCCAATGAAGCCAATGGTATGGCCTATGCACTGGCGGGCAAAGTCTATAAAATAAAGTATATGTTTAGTGACGACAAACAAACACTTACAATTTTCGGATCGGTTGAAGGGAAAAACGGGCAGTTAGGTGTAAGTTATATTGAGGTTTGGAAAAGGGTGATAGAGCTTCCGAAAGCGATCTAAACAGACAGTATAGGATGGCTCATAAATATTATTTACGGCGCCGGCGACTAAATAACAGAAGGTGTATAGGCCGTTATGCACCTATTACAGCTCTAAATTAACCTATATTATAACGATTGGGTGAAAAATACTATTTTAGGCCAATGCAAAGTTTCGCCCTAAAAACAAGTGATAATAAAAGCATTCGCTTTAACCTTTATACCGAAGCTGCGCCGGTTACTTGCACAGCTTTTATAAAGTTACTCCCATTCACACGTACATTTATGCATGCTCGTGTATCCGGCCAGGAAATATGGATAGATGATGCGCCGCCGTTGGATATTATACAAGAAAATGCGTCTGTTTTTGCTGAGCCCGGTGAGATCGTTTATGGGCCGCTAAATGCCAGGCGAACAAAAACCATCAATTGTATGGGTATTTATTATGGCGAAGGCAAAGGATTAGATGCCTGCAATATATTCGCTAAAGTTTTTGAGGAGGATATGCACCTGCTTAAAAAACTGGGCGATGATATTTGGAGAAATGGAACGCAAGCATTAAGTTTTGAAGGTGCCAAATAGCCCAATCAGTAAATAATACCATAATCGCTCTAAACACTACCATTAATGCTGGTTATTACCATTTATCTTTGCGCTAATGAAAGCCGCTATACCTATATATGATATTTGCAGCCTTACCCAAAAGAAGGATGACTTATTAATAAGTCGGTTTGCGCCTTACTTAAAAACTCATCGCAATTTGCATTTGGCGCATAAACATTCGTTTTATCACCTGGTGTTTTTTACCAAAGGCGGCGGCTTGCAGACGATAGATTTTCAGCAAGTACCTGTTAAGGCCAACCAAATTTATTTTATGATACCGGGACAGGTACATAACTGGGCCTTTAAAGGCGAGGTTGATGGTTATATCATTAACTTTTCGGTGCCATTTTTTCAGGCGTTTTTGTTGAAGGCAAATTACCTAGAGGATTTTCCCTTTTTTACCGGGATCATCAATGAAGCGGTAATAGACATACCTGTCGAATTACAGGAAAAGGTTACCGAGCTTTTTGAAGAACTAATCCGTGAAACAGAAGAACCGAAACAATTGGAATTGGATATGGTACGATCTATCATGTTACAGCTATTTATCAGTATTGCCAGGTTGGGATTAAATACGGTGAATAATACCACGCCATCCTATAACTATACCCTGATGCGCAATTTTCAGAAGCTGATAGAGAAAAATTACACCTCCATAAAGCTTCCTAAAGAATATGCTGAGCTGCTGTACATCACTCCTAATCATTTAAATGCTTTATGTAATGATGTGTTGGGTATATCAGCCGGAGAGGTGATCCGCAACCGGATAGCGTTGGAAGCAAAGCGACTACTCATCAACAATGACTTGACCGTATTAGAAATAGCCAACCAGCTAAATTTTGCCGATAACTCTTATTTCACCAAATTCTTTAAAAAGCAGGTTGGCCAAACGCCCGAAGAATTTAGAAAAACAACAAACAGCCATGGATAGTTCAACAATAAACCCCAAAGCAATGGAAACCTCTCAACTATCAGCCGCTATACATGCCAAATGTCCCAAATGCCGCAAAGGCGACCTATTTGCCACCAGCATGTATGGGTTTTCATCACAAAAAATGAATACCAGCTGCTCGCACTGCGGCTTTACTTTCGAGATTGAGCCGGGGTATTTCTACGTGGCTATGTTTGTAAGCTATGCCTTTAATATTGCCCAAATGGTAACCATGGCCGTAGCTATTTATATATTATTTGGCAGCCATAACCCGCGGGTATATGTCGGCGCTTTGTTGGGTATATCGGTTCTGCTTTCGCCGTTTAATTTTAGATACTCAAGGGTAATATTACTCTACTGGTTAACTCCCGGCATCCATTACGATCCCAACCGCGCACGTGACGATTATCAAAAAATAGGCTAATCTCTTATAGGTTCGGCTTCTTAGGTTTGGTTGGTCCCTCAAAAGTATTTACACCACGCGTTTTAAATTTGCGACGATAAATCTTATCCCGGCAGGCTACATACATTATATCAAAATTATTGCCGCCAAAACAAAGATTAGCCGGTTGCCCGTTAGGTATCGGGAAGATAATATTTACTCGCCCGGCCTGATCCGCAACCTGTATGCCAAGGCGGGTGGCTACATATACGCGACCAGCGCTGTCAACCTTCAGGCCATCTGCTCCCGCATCATCCTTGTTATCGGGTGTATACAGCCAATCATACCGTTGTTTGTTAGCGAGGGTGCCGTCTGGGTTAACAGTTAACAGTAAACAGGTAAACAAAGTGTGTCCCCATTTCGGCAACATATAGTTGAGTTTGATCGGGCGTTAAGGCAAGTCCGTTGGCATATTTCATGCCCTCATCAACAACAACCTTTTCTCCATTAGGCCTAACTAAATATATTTTGCTGGGCTTTTCCATGCCATCAGGCGCAGTTACATATAGATTTCCGTTTTTCGCTACCGCGATATCATTACCGGCTATCCCGCTGGCTACTACCCTCTCTTTGTCTTTAGCATCGTAACTCAAAATTTGATTGGTGCCGGTTGCGACTGTATAGCGAGTACCTTTATCATCAAAGCCCGTGCCGCCCGCTTTTTTCGAATCGATCTTTAGATCTATTACCTTGCCGTCAAGCCCAACTTTATAAGTTTTAGCATTAGGTATATCTTGGAAATAAACCTCGCCCGCGGCATTAGCTATTAATCCCTCCGTAAAGCCATAGCCTTCGCCTACCAGCTCCCAGCCCTCGCCGAGTATAGTAATATCATGTAGCATTATATTTTTGCTGGTGCCGGTTGTAATAGCTGCCGGGTAGTCCTTCCACAACCACCGCATAGCCGCCGGGAACATCGCTTCGGCCTGTTTACCGTTATGGTTGCCCTCGCCCCACGCGTGTTCTACCTGCGTGCCTGCAAATTGCAGAGAGCGTTCCATCATTTGGTTGGCAAAGAACCAATCGCCGGGATAACTATTTTGGTCATTGCTGCCATCCTGCAAAAACACCCGCATGGCTCTTGGCTCATACTTTCTGATCAACGACGAGTAACGCTCGCCCCCACGCAAGCCAACATAAGTACCAATGCCCGAGAAAACTTTCGGGAAATCATTTGGCCTCTCCCATGCAGCCGTAAAAGCCGCGATTGCGCCGCTGCTATTACCGCCAATGGCGCGGTCATTGCCGGTTTTTAATAAATGTATGGTACGGCCATCACTGGTTTTTTGTTTTTCTACATCGGGCAATAGTTCCTGTAAAAGAAAGCGGGCATAACCATCGCCCAAACCATCATACTCTAAGCTGCGATTGAAGCGATCTAAGGCGGTTTTTTGGTCTGCGGCAACTATCCGCCCCGGCGAAACAAAAACGCCGATGGTAACCGGCATTTCCTTGCTGTTTATCAGGTTGTCAAAAACAATAGGGGCCTTATTCTGAACGCCGTCCTGGTTAATATATACGCAGGCCGGTTTAGTTCCATCATATTGCGTGGGGATATAAACCCAATACTCATGCATTTGCCCCGGGAATATCTTAGAGTTTTGTAAAGTAAATTTGAGCACCTCGCCTTTAGGCACACCAGGATGTGCAACAGATGCCGGATCGACCGGATAATTTTCAATGGGCGCCTGGCCAAAAGTTAATACCGGTAAAAAGAGTAAACAGGCATAGAGCAATGCTTTCATAACACGTTCAGGAAAAAGGATTTATAATAGGTTATAGTAAATATAGAGGGTTTTAACTATAACAGAGAGGGTTAGAAGAAAAAATTCGAAGTTATGCAAGAAGAGCGTTGATCTCTTCCTCAAGTTTTGGCAGATATTTCACAATTATCAACCAAATTACTTCATCTGATACGCTATCATATCCATGTATGATCCTGTTCCTTGTATCTACTATCTTTTTGATATCGGTAATTTGTATGTTAGGTTGTTTTTTTATGATTCGGTTGGCTGCTTCGCCAATGATTTATACATTTCCCTCTATTGCTCTTTTAGTTTTAAGGTCTTTCTTAAACTGGAAGAAATCTTTTTGATCGGGAAGAAAATCGTTAATTTCTGAAATTGCCTGTTTTATATCTTCAAGCCAGGTTTTGATCTCATCTTCCATAAACAAGCACTTTTGTATTATCAATTTGCTTTTTCAGGAACGGATTTTTGATAGCCCGATCCTCCAATAAGTCAATCTTACGATTCAATATGTCTTCTAATTGAAATTTTAAAGCGAAGTAGTGTTCAGAATAAATGATGGGGTCTTTACTGTCGATATCCACAATTAAATCGATATCACTTTCAATATTTAATTTATCTGAAACAACAGAGCCAAAAGCAAATAAAGATTTAACACTATGTAAATTC
>DHIR01000234.1:0-8079 GCA_002403905.1 Mucilaginibacter sp. UBA4741 | reverse complement strand
AAGTTTTTAAAACTTCGCAAGTCTGCCAGTCTCGATTGTTGAAGCGGATTTAAAAATTCGTGAAATTCGCCTCAATTCGAAAATTCGTGTGCTTCTATTTATCACTCAACATAATCGGATTACCACCCTTACCACCACCCATAATAATGATCTTGGTATTTGGTGATAGCGCGATATCTTTTTGAGCGCGGATATATTCGTATTGCAATTGTTTATCAGACAACCCTGTCGACAGGATTTTTTGGTAATCGGCAATACCTTGTGCTTCTACCCTCTTAACATCGGCTTCCTGGCGTGCCTTTGCCAACACGAATTGCATTTTTTGTGATTCCTGCTCGGCTTGTATTTTTGACTCAATACTGGCGCGAACTGTGGCCGGTAAAGTTATGTTACGTACCAAAATCTGTTGTACATCTAAACCGTTTTTGGCAAAATTGTCAGTAATGGTTTTATTGATCTTAAATTGAAACTCCTGGCGTTTAGTAGAATATAGGTCAACGGCCGCATAGCTAACCGCGTTATCGCGTATAGCCGTACGGGTAACCGGGCGAACGATTTTATTTACATAGTCATTACCAATATTCTGCAATATAAATGGCGCTTTTGATAGGATAACTTTATAAAGTACGGATAGATCAATAGTAACTTCCAATCCATCAGATGATAATACACGGATAGCATCATCACCCTCAACAGGGCCTTCATTGCTCTTGGCGCTCATGGTATAGTTTTCTGTCTGTACGCTAAAGGTTGTAACCTGCACCAGTGGATTGATAACATGTAAACCGCTTTCCAAAACATTGTCCTGCACCTTGCCAAAAAGCGATTGCACACCAACAGTGCCAAATTCTATCTGTTTAAACATAGACGAGGCTAAGCCCAACACTAATATAACACCGCCAACAATGGTTACAGTGCCGCCAAAACGACTGCTAGGTTCTGGCGAACGTTTAAGCACGGTACCTGCTACAAGTACAATGACACCTAAAATTAAAAAGAGCATATATTTATTTGAGTTAAGGTTTAAGCGTATTACGTATTTCTTTCATCAACTTTATTTTAAGTATGACGAAGATGGTGCCGCCAAAGGTGGCCGCCATTATAAAATCATATCGTTTACCGGTTATACCCAGGTATCCCAATATCAAACAAAAAAATATGCAGAAGGTATAAAACGAGCTTAATGCTATTTTTTTGCCCATGGTTTAATATACTGAAAGATCAGGATCAATCTCTGCCGCCCAGGCTAATATACCGCCTTGCAGGTTCGACAGGTTAGTATAACCTAATTGCTCTAATTGCATAATTGCTGCCGCGCTGCGTTTACCGCTACGGCACATTACCACAACCGGTTTATCCTTGCTTACTTTATCGGCTTCAATTACAATGCCGCCTAATGGTATTAGCAAGCCGCCAATGTTTGATGTTTCATATTCAAAATCTTCCCTCACATCTATCAGTTGGAAATCTTCGCCGCTATCTAATTTTTCTTTAAGTTCTTGTACGGTTATTTCTTGCATGGTATTTATAAATTTTTTTAACAGATCAAATGTAGTTGTTATGTATAAATAATTACGTCGTTATTTTGTAACAATCGGGGGCCAAGTGCGTTTCATATATGTTTACCGTATTTAGAGTATAATAAATGGATAAAGTTACCCGGTTTTTTTGGTTTTGTTCGGGCGCGCACGTTGATACTTTAAAAAAGTATCCTATAGAACATAATAAATATGTAGGTATTGGCGCTACCATATTCTTTACAGCGCTGTTTGCTTCACTATCGGGCGGTTATGCCATGTATTTTGTTTTTAATGGCGATGCATTTGCTGTAGGTTTTGCCATCCTGTTTGGCTTACTATGGGGAACCGCTATTTTTAACATGGACCGCTACATAGTATCCAGTATTAATAAAGAGGGTACCACCAATCAACAGATCATACAAGCTTCGCCACGTATTTTGTTGGCGATAATGATAGGGATAGTAATATCGCGCCCGCTGGAGTTAAAGGTTTTTGATAAAGAGATCCGCCAAAAACTAAAAACGGCCTATCTAAAGGGTCAGCATAGTAAAATAGACACCCTGCAAAAAACGTACAACGAAAAATATACCCAGGAACTGACAAAAAACACAGAGCTGAAAAAAGAGAAAGACTCGCTGGAAAAAGACATCAACCGATCACGAAGCCAGCTTAATGAAGAGGTATTTGGCGAAAAAAGCAGTCAAACATCGGGCATAGTAGGTTATGGTACTTACGCCAAACAAAAGCAAACCATTTTACAGGAAAAGGAAGATAGGCTAAAACTGGTTACTGGTGATGCTGAAAAAATGGACGACTATTTAAGTCGCCGCAAAGAGTATGAAGGTGTAAACGCTGTAAAAATGTTTAGCAGCTATCAATTAGATAGCCTTGCAAAAATAGCCGGCTTTGCCGACCGCAACTGGGCCCTGGGCCAACTAACCTATAATGAAAACGGCACCCGCGATCTGGATACTTACCTGGCTATATCATTTATTGGTTACCTGTTCATCCTGTTTGAATGCTTGCCGGTTTTTGTAAAGCTGATGTCGCCCAAAGGGCCTTATGATGTAGCTATGTCCAAAACTCACGAAGCCAATGTGTACTATGCCGAGCGAGATAAAGAACGCGATATAAAAGTTATAGACTCGGTTTATAAAGACCATGTAAACGAGGATATAAAGCGGCGAAAGAACACGCTTTCCAACCGGTCGGATAATGACAGGGACAGGCATCGGTATGATTAGGGAGGGACAGGTGATTACTCACCCCGACAAGCGTAGCGATGTCGGGGTGAGTAATCGGCGCGCTGATTAACCCAACTTTATCCCCAAAGCACCCTTTTTGCTATTATTTATATTTAATCGTATTTTGAGCACAATTAACTGATACGATGAAAAAACTATTTCTACTCTTTTCCCTTGCTGTATTAATTGCAGGTGCTTCATCAGCACAAACAGCATCCAAACCCATTTATTACGCAATATCGTTCCCCAATGCAGTGCATCACGAGGCGGAAATTACAATGACGATAGCGCAGTTTCCCGGCCCTATACATTTGCGCATGAGTCGGTCTTCTGCTGGCCGATATGCAACCCACGAGTTTGGTAAAAATGTTTATAATGTAAAAGCCGCTAATGTTGACGGCACCCCATTGGAAGTAAAACAAATAGAGGGCGATATATATGAAGTTAAAGAACATGGGGATGTAATAAAAGTTAGCTACACTTTATTTGCCAATTGGACAGACGGCACCTATGCCAGCATTGACCCAAGCCACGCCCACCTGAATATGCCCGCCACCTTTATGTGGGTTGAAGGAGCTGATAAAAGACCGTTAAAATTTGAGTTTGATGATCTTGATAAATATGGCTGGAAAGTTGCCACTCAATTAAAGCACGAAGGGTCAAACATCTATTCAGCGCCCGATATGCAGTATATGATGGATAGCCCTACCGAACTGTCGGCATTTAAAGAAACTAGCTGGGATGTAGTTAATACCGATGGTAAAACAGAACGTATTAACCTGACTATCCACTCTACCGACGATCAAGGGGTTGTTGATAACTTTGGCAAAATGGTTCAAAAGGTAGTGCTGGAAGAAAAAGCAGTATTTGGCGAATTACCGACCTATGATTATGGCGAGTACACCTTTTTAGATGACGTATACCCAACCAATGCCGGCGATGGTATGGAGCACCGAAACTCTACCTGTATTGTTGATGTAGCTGAGAAAGTTGCCGGAAATGAGGTTGATCTTTTAAGCACATTCGCACACGAATATTTTCATAGCTGGAACGTTAAGCGTATCCGCCCAAAATCATTAGAGCCGTTTAACTTTACTCACGCCAACATGAGCAATGAGCTTTGGTTTGCCGAGGGCTTTACCCAATATTATGGTGAGTTGTTATTGGTTCGCGCAGGGTTCCATACGCCCGAAGAATATACGCAAGTTGTAGGCGGACTGGTAAACGCTGTTTTAAAAACACCGGGCGCGGCGCATTATCCGGCGGTTGACGCAAGCCGTAAATCTGTTTATACGGATGCCGGGGTATCTATTGATCCGCCAAACTATGGCAATACTTTTTTAAGCTATTACTACTATGGCGGCGCCATAGCTCTGGCGCTTGATCTGCGCTTGCGCAGCGATTTTAACTTAACGTTGGACGATTATATGCGCACCGTTTGGCTGGCGCGAGGTAAAATGATGAAACCCTACACCGTGGATGATCTGCAAACCGACCTGGCCAAGCTAACCAAGAAGCCCAAATTTGCCGAGAGCTTTTTTAACCAATATATTTATGGGTTAGATAAAAACAATTACGAAGCATTACTGGCAAAAGCAGGTTTTGTATTGCGCAAAGCAGCACCGGGTAAAGTATGGTCGGGCTTACCTACGCAGGCTATACGTGGCCGTTCCGGACAGGCTATTGCTATGCCAGGAACAGGTTATGCCATTATAGCAAATACAGTACAGGGTACTCCTTTTTATAAAGCTGGTATTGATGCAGGCGATGTACTATTAAAAGCCGACGGTAAAGATCTAACAGACGCGGCCTCGTTTGCCAAAGTAATTGCAGATAAAAAGCCGGGGGATAAGATCACCATTAATTATAAGAACCGTACCGGGGCGCATACCACAACAGTTACGCTGGAAGAAAACCCGTACCTTGAGGTAGTAACTACCGAAAAAGTCGGCAGCCAATTAACCGCAGATCAAACCACATTTAGAAACAACTGGCTATCATCAAAAGTAAAATAACACATGAAAAAACTGATTACAGTAATTGTATTAATAGCCACATCAACTTACGGCTTCGCGCAGGATGTTGACCGGTTGATACAACAAAACGATGTGGAACGAATTATTAGAACGCTATCTGCTGATGATATGGAGGGCAGGGCCACCTTTACACCAGGTATTGAAAAGGCGGCGAAATTTATAGAGAACGAGTATAAAACCATCGGCTTAAAACCAATGGATGGAAATAAAGGCTTCAGGCAAAACTTCACCATGATAAAATCTACACCGGTAAAAAACGCGGTTAGCATAAATGGAGAAAGTATCCCGGTGAGTAACTATATCATAGCGTCTAAGGCTTCATTTAACTGGAGTAACATGGCCGATGCCGAAGTTTCGGTTGTAACACCGGATATGGATTTCAGGCAAGAATATCGTAAATATTTTACCAGCGGTAAAAGTACCCTGGTAATAGTTGACCCTAAATTCGAAGAGTTTTTTAAACAACTGCAACGTTATACTAATGGCGGCACAGCCTTTAAAGATGCACCCATCGCTCCACCTGTAGTTTTGGTTTTGGGTAAATACGATGCTGTAAAATCTTTTAATGTTAGCGATGAAGTTAAGCGCGATGAGTTACCGTTGTTTAACGTAGCCGGTATAATCCCCGGTAAAACCAAACCCGATGAGTTTGTAATCTTCTCTGGTCATTATGACCATTTGGGCATACTAAAAGGCGCTAATGTTATGCAAGGTGATAGTATTGCTAATGGTGCCGATGATGACGCGTCGGGCACAACAGCCGTGATCACACTAGCTAAATATTTTAAACGCTTAAACAATAATGCCCGTACACTAATATTTGTAGCTTTTACTGCCGAAGAGATTGGCGAGTACGGCTCATCTTATTTCGCTAAAACAGTTACCCCCGAAAAAGTAGTAGCCATGTTTAATATTGAGATGATAGGTAAGGAGGCTAAATGGGGGACAAACTCGGCGCTAATAACCGGTTTTGATCGGTCAGACTTTGGGCCTATACTGCAAAAGAACCTGGAAGGGACCGCCTTTAAATTTTATCCGGACCCTTATACAGATCAAAATTTATTTTATCGAAGCGACAATGCCTCTCTAGCCAGAGTAGGTGTGCCTGCTCATACCATATCAACCGACCAGATTGATAAAGACAAACTGTATCATACCGTTAAAGACGAATTTGGTTCTTTAGACCCGGCAAATATCACATCTACCATAAAGGCTATCGCGTTAAGCTCTCGTACTATAGTTTCGGGGCAAGATACGCCAACAAGGGTGGCTAAGCTGGAGCGGTAACGTAACATCATAAGCGGAGATAGACTTACGAAGTTTTTAAAACTTCGTAAGTCTAAATATTACAGATCCTTCCGCATAACGTAATCATTCATCCAATATGGCCCAATGGGGATGTCTTCTTCGTACGCGATGCTAAAGCCCATTTTTTCGTAGAAGTTTTTGGCGTTGTTATGTCTGTTTACATTAAGCTCTAAAATGTTCTTTCCGGCTTCGGCTACTTTTTCGGCAACTACATTTAGCAATATTTTACCGTACCCTTTTCCCTGAGTTGAGGGCAGGCAATAGATCTTATGCAACTTATATATTTCCGGGTCTTCTTCGCGGGGTGAATATGCGGCGAAGGCAACCGGCACATCATCCTCTAATAACAATAAGAAGGTTTGTATGCCTTGGTCTATTTGAGCAGTAAGCTTTTCGTGCGAATAGATCTCGACCAGCATAAATTCTATTTGCTCAGGTTCTAATATAGGCGAGTATGTTGGCCACCATATTTCATCGGCCAGCGCCCTTATAGTCTCTGCATCGTTTACAGTTGCTTCTCTGATGGTGTACATGAAAGACAATCGGAGTTATAGTTTAATTAATGATTTTCCTCCTCATCAATAACAGGCGCCGCCGCCAGTATCACGCCACCGATGGCAAAATATTGTTCCAGTTCTGCAAGTGTGGTCGAGCTGGTGGCTATATCTTTAATGATCTTTCCTTTTTCCATTAATAGTATGCGGTCGCAAACATCGGTAATGTGATTAAGGTCATGGCTTGACACCAAAGTAGTAACTCCTTTCTGGTTAGCCTCTTTAATCATCGTTTTTAGCCTGAACTGTGTTGTCGGGTCGATATTGGCAAAAGGTTCATCCAACAGTAACAACTCGGGGTTTTGCAGCATGCACGATGCAATACCCACTTTGGTCTGGTTTCCTTTTGACAGGTCGCGGATGTATTTGCCGCGTTTTAATATTTCGCCGTTAAAAAAATCAGTATATCCAGCCAAAAAATCGTCCACATGGGCACGGGTTTGTTGGTGCAGGCCGCCGATGAAATAAAAGTATTCTTCGGGCGTAAGATAATCTATCAAAAAGCCCTCGTCTAAATAAGACGCAGTATAATCTTTCCAATGGTCATTGCCGGCAACGGGCCTTTCGTTTGATAATACCTCACCGCTTTCGGGGCGTATTAAATCGAGTATCATACGGAACAGCGTAGTTTTACCAGCACCATTATTACCAACCAGCCCAATGCTTTCGCCTTTTTTAATCTCTAGCTTCGGTATGTTTACAACGATAACGCCGCTATAAACTTTTTTAAGATCGTTTACTTGTATCATCTTTATTTATTTCTAAAGCCATCAAGTATGGCAAATTTTCGTTTGTTAAAATCAGCTTCCAGGAAATTTATCCAGAAGCCGCGGGTAAGTATGCCTACCACACCGCAGGTGGCTAGAGCGGCCAATGCAAGGTCTGGATTCCCTAATAATTTAAAGGGCAGATAAATTATAAACGGCGGTAAAAACAGCAGGAACGACAAGATGAGTTGCGTTGCGCCAACCCCTTCCCAGTTAAATGATGCACTTTTACTCAGGTCAATGCGTTTGGCATTGCGGTTTGCAAAGTATAATACAATGTTAACCGTTACGCCTAAGTTCCACAAGTACATTACAAAATGCACCAGCAACACCCGCCAGCCATAATAAACGTAAGGTATGGTTAATAGAAACGCTACCGTTGAAGTAGCGGTAAACAAAAGGTATTTGCCTTTTAAAAAATTAACAAAGCTAACTTTGCTCACCATTAAGCCATCAAAGTGCGAAGCTTGCCAGCTAAACATAAATTGCCCGTAGTTAATAATGAAAAACCCGGTCATGAACATGCCTGCAAAGATCTTCATCCACTCGTTGTGTTTAAGCCTGGGATTGGTATAAAATATCAATCCATAAAACAGAAAGAACAATGACATGATCAAAGCCGACTTAGGGCAGGGAAATCGCTTTTAACT
>DHIR01000195.1:16293-30689 GCA_002403905.1 Mucilaginibacter sp. UBA4741 | reverse complement strand
CCAACCGAACGCCATACAGATTTTGCCGCTTATAAAGCGCACCGCGAAACAATGCCCGAAGATCTTTCGGCCGCGCTGCCGTATATATTTAAGCTGATATTGGGTTTTAATATCCCGGTTATAACGTCTGACGGTTATGAGGCTGATGATATCATCGGCACCCTCGCTAAAAAAGCCGAAAAGAAAGGCTATCAAGTTTATTGCATGACACCTGATAAAGATTTTGCACAGCTGGTGTCTGATAATATCTTTATCTACAAGCCTGCCCGCATGGGTAATGACATGGAGATATTGGGCGTGCCCGAAGTATTAGCCAAATGGGAAATTGAACGCCCCGAACAGGTAATTGATATTTTAGGTTTATGGGGCGACGCCGTGGATGGTATTCCAGGTATACCGGGTGTAGGCGAAAAAACAGCCAAACTATTAATAAAACAATACGGATCAGTAGAAGAAATAATTGCCCATAGCCACGAGCTGAAAGGCAAGCTAAAAGAGAATGTAGAGGCTTTTGCCGAGCAGGGCCTGATGTCGAAAAAACTGGCTACCATTAATCTTAATTCGCCTGTTGAGCTGGATGAGGCTGGACTAGAAATGTGCGAACCGAGTAAAGAGTTATTAGAACCACTTTTTGCCGAACTGGAATTTAGAACCCTGGGTCGCCGTGTTTTTGGTGATGACTTTAGCATCACCGAAATAAAAGCTACATCGGCCGGTACGCAAATAGATATGTTTGGCGCGCCGGTTGCCGAAGGCCGGACAACTATGACTGTTGATATCCAGGATATTAAAGAGCCTGAATTTGCAGCTGCTGCAAAAAACATAAATAATGTTTCGCATCAGTATTTCCTGGCGGATACAAAAGAAAAACGCGCCGAACTTATCGCCACGCTTAAACAGCAAAAAAGCTTCTGTTTTGATACCGAAACTACCGGTATCGATGCAAATAATTGCGAGTTGGTTGGCTTGTCGTTCGCTATAAAAGCTACGGAAGCCTGGTATGTGCCGGTTCCGGTTGATCAAAAAGAAGTTCAGGCTATTGTGGATGAATTTAAGGGGGTGATGGAAGACCCGGCAATCGGCAAGATAGGACAGAACATTAAGTTTGATATCCTGATGCTAAAATGGTATGGCGTACAAATTTGCGGCGACCTGTTTGATACCATGATGGCGCATTATATTATTGACCCAGACACACGCCACGGTATGGATGTACTGAGCGAAAACTATCTGGGCTACAAACCTGTTTCGATAACCGAATTGATAGGCCCCAAAGGTAAGAACCAGGGCAGTATGCGCGATGTGGAGATAGAAAAGATAAAAGAATATGCCGCCGAAGATGCCGATATCACCCTGCAATTAAAAGAAGTTTTTGAACCCAAGATAAAACAAGTAGGCGCCGATGACCTGCTGCATAAAATTGAAAAC
Source organism: Mucilaginibacter sp. UBA4741 (assembly GCA_002403905.1). GTDB lineage: Bacteria > Bacteroidota > Bacteroidia > Sphingobacteriales > Sphingobacteriaceae > Mucilaginibacter. Next base: position 29,261 of record DHIR01000195.1, on the reverse strand, counting down.
CCGCTGATATATGTATTGGCCGATATTGAGCACGAAGGTGTAAAAATAGACCATGATACTTTACGCGAATTCTCGAAAGATCTGGAAACCGACATTGCCGTACTGGAGAAAACGGTTTACGAAAAAGCGGGTGTTCGTTTCAATATCGCATCACCAAAACAACTGGGCGAAGTGCTGTTTGAAAAATTGATGTTGGACCCTAAAGCAAAAAAAACCAAAACCGGCCAGTATCAAACCGGCGAGGATGTGTTGTTGGGACTAGCTAACAAAAGCGACATAGTTCGCGATATTTTAGATTATCGCCAACTGCAAAAACTTAAATCAACTTATGTTGATGCCTTGCCGCAAATGGTTAATCCCAAAACCGGGCGGGTACATACCAGTTATAACCAGGCGGTAGCAGCAACCGGGCGGTTAAGCTCGACCAACCCTAACCTGCAAAATATCCCTATCCGTACCGAGCGGGGCAGGGAAGTACGTAAGGCTTTTATTCCGCGCGATAGTGGGCATAGCATTGTGTCTGCGGATTACTCGCAAATTGAGCTGCGCATTATTGCCGAAATAAGCAAGGATGCCAATATGATGGATGCCTTTGTTAGAGGTATTGATATACATACCGCAACCGCCGCCAACGTTTACGGTATAGCTGTTGAGGATGTGGACAGCACCCAGCGCCGTAATGCCAAAGCTGTAAACTTTGGTATTATTTATGGGCAATCGGCATTTGGTTTATCGCAGAGTCTGGGTATTCCGCGTAAAGAAGCTGCCGAGATCATCGAGAACTACTTCGCGCAGTTCCCAGGCATTAAACAATACATGAGCGATACCATGAACTTCGCCCGTGAGAATGGCTATGTAACCACGCTGATGGGCCGTAGGCGTTACCTGCGGGATATCAATTCGGCCAACCAAACCGTGCGTGGCTTTGCCGAGCGAAATGCTATTAACGCGCCCATACAAGGTTCGGCGGCTGATATGATCAAGATAGCCATGATCAATATCCACCGCGAACTGAAAGAACAAAAACTGGATACCCGCATGACCATGCAGGTACATGATGAGTTGGTGTTTGATGTACCAAATCATGAAATTGAGATAGTGAAACCTATCATCATGCATAACATGAAAACCGCCATAAAAACTACAGTGCCGATAATTGTTGAGATTGGTACGGGATTGAATTGGTTGGAAGCGCATTAAGAATTATGGAAAACGAAAAATTTCCAGAAAATAATAGACTAATCTCTTTGCTTAACATTTGGAGTGAAAATAGATTAGATGACGACTACAAGTTAATAATGCATGAATTAATGAGCGGCGATTGCTGGTTATTAATGCCATCACAAAATGATGATAGTGCAGGCCATAGTGTAAAAATTTCTGACAGTAAAACGCCGTTGAGACTTACGTGTATATATGAAGTAGATGGTATAAAAACTTTAGGAGTATTTACTGATGAATTTTCTTTGTTCAGATGGGCAAAAGTATCTGCCACTTATACTGCAATTAAATCTCAGGCTGTTTTAGAATTGTGTGAAAGAAACAATATTTTAAATCTTGTCATAAATAGCGATTCTCCAAATATTTTTGTAGCTCAAAGAAAACAGAAATAATATAATGATCAGCTTGATGCACTTAGTTATCTATGAGGAAACAGACAATGGTGATTAATCCTAATTGTTAATTATTCCCGATGCTTAAGTAATTGTCTATGAAGACACAGACAATGGGGATGCTTACTACATAATTTGTCATTTCGAACCGAAGGGAGAAATCTTATAAGCGCGACAGGTAACCGCCGGCTTTTATAAGATTTCTCCTCGTACCTCGTTCGAAATGACAATTCTATTTTAGGCATAGCTCGAATCCTCAATTGCAAAAATTGAAATTTTCAATATCTCCAAACCTCTAAAATTGCCAAAATCGCAATCAAAGCTGTCTTACGGTTAAATATTTACACCTATAAAAACACATTTTTCCAATTATGTGTTTGTTTATTTGCGGGAATGTTTAGTACCTTAATCGCAGTATATAAACCTGATGAGAATTTTTCACCTGAGTGCCGAATGTTACCCGGTTGCCAAAGTTGGCGGCCTTGCCGATGTTGTGGGCGCGCTGCCTAAATATCAAACCCTGGCGGGCCATAAGGCCGCTGTTGTAATGCCTTTTTATGATCGGAAATTTACCCGAGAGAACCAGTTCGATACCGTTTTTCAGGGGGCTACGCTATTGGGTATCCGCAGGTTGTATTTTGAGATACTAAAGGAAAAAACTGATAAGCTAGGCTTTGAGCTTTATCTGGTAAAAATACCCGGACTGATAGACCGCGAAAATATATACAGCTACCCGGACGAAACCGAGCAGTTCATTGCTTTCCAGATAGCTTTTTTAGATTGGATAAGCTACTCGCAGCAATCGCCGGATATTATTCATTGCCATGATCATCACTCGGGTCTGGTGCCGTTTTTATTACAATACTCTAAACTATATACCCGGCTGGCTAAAACGCCAACTGTATTTACCATTCATAACGGCCAGTATCACGGTGCTTTTGGGTGGAATAAATTATCTTACCTGCCAGAAATAGACCTAACCAAAACCGGCTTGCTGGATTGGAGCGGCGGTATAAACCCGCTGGCATCTGCCGTGCGCTGTGCCTCCAAATTCACCACTGTATCGCCAAGTTATTTGGACGAGTTGGTGATTAACTCTAACGGATTAGAGTTTTTATTCTTCTTAGAGCGAGCCAAAGGTGTGGGTATCATCAACGGTATTGATACCGAAGTTTGGAACCCGGCCACCGACCCAATGATTGTTGAGAAATTTGCTGCGGCAAAGGTCGCCGCAGGCAAACAAAAAAATAAGGAAGCCCTTTGCGCGCGTTTTAACCTTGACCCGACAAAACCGCTAATATCATTTATTGGTCGTTTGGTGGGCGAGAAAGGAGCCGACCTGCTAGCCGAAGCTATTGAAAACAGCCTGGAAGAATTTGCGTGTAAAGTCAGCTTTTTGATATTGGGCGCGGGCGAGACTAAAACGGAAATGGAATTGCAGGAGTTGAAAGAAAAGTTCCCGGCTGATTGTAATGTTTACATCGGCTATAACGAAGAATTGGCTCACCTTGTTTATGCCGGGTCAGACTTTTTGCTGATGCCGAGCAGGGTTGAACCTTGTGGATTAAATCAACTGTACTCGTTACGCTATGGCACTATGCCAATGGTGCGCAGTACTGGTGGACTAAAAGACACCGTTATTGATTTTGGCGACAAAGGGGGCTATGGTATACGCTATAACAACACCAGTGTTAAAGATATTTGCTATGCCGTAAGCCGCGCGGTGGTGGTGTATAACGATGACAAAAAATTACAAACATTACGCAAGCGGATGATGGCCCTTGATTTTTCATGGGACGTATCTGCTAAACAATATATGGAACTATACCAAAGCTTAAATACCACAACAAGATGACATCAAAAGTAATTTGCATTGTACTTGGCGGTGGCCAGGGCAGCCGTTTGTATCCCCTTACTGCAACACGCTCTAAACCGGCGGTGCCAATAGCGGGTAAGTATCGTTTGGTTGATATTCCTATCTCCAATTGTTTACACTCTGGTATTGAGCGTATTTACGTGTTAACGCAGTTTAACTCGGCATCGTTAAACAAGCATATCAAAAACACTTACCACTTTAGCACTTTTAGCGAGGCATTTGTTGATATTTTGGCTGCCGAGCAAACGCCCAGCAGCGGGGCATGGTTCCAGGGTACGGCAGATGCGGTGCGCCAAAGCTTGCATCACCTTGCGGTACATGAGTTTGATTATGTATTGATCCTGTCAGGCGACCAATTGTACCAGATGGATTTTGCGGATATGATCAATAAGCACATTAATGCAAAGGCTGATATATCTATTGCTACCATACCTGTACACGTTAATGATGTACCGGGATTTGGTATATTACAAACTGATGAGCATAACACCGTTACTGCTTTTGTAGAAAAACCAAAAACCGGTTTCGACAAGCTGGTATCAGACGTAAGCCCTGAGATGGAAGCCCAGGGACGTATCTACCTGGCATCAATGGGTATTTATATATTTAATCGCAAGCTCTTGTTTGACTTACTACAAAGTAATGAATGTACCGATTTTGGTAAAGAAATTATCCCGCAATCTATCGATAAACATAAAGTATTAAGCTATCAGTACGAAGGTTACTGGACCGATATTGGTACCATACCATCTTTCTTTGATGCTAACTTAGGTTTGACTGATGATATTCCTCAGTTTAACCTATTTGATAAGAATTACATTTTTACGCGTGCGCGGATGTTGCCGCCGTCAAAAATATCGGGTACACACATGGATAAAACTATAGTTGCCGATGGTTGTATTGTTAATGCCAGCCATGTAATACGATCTGTAGTAGGTATACGTACCCGTATAGGCTTTGATACAACTATCGAGAACTGTTACATAATGGGTAGCGATAATTACCAAACATTAGAGCAAATTGAAGAGTGCCAGCAAAACGATCAGCCTATTATGGGTATTGGCGACAGGTGCCAGATAAAAAATGCTATTATAGATAAGAACACCCATATAGGTAATGATGTGTCCATAAACTGCGGTGACCCGCTGCCTAATGGCGACTATCCAACGCATACCGTACAGGATGGTATTGTGGTAGTTAAAAAGCGTGCGGTTATACCAAATGGTACGATTATTTAACTGTTGAAAGTTTTATTGAGTTTAATGTATTCTTTATAAAACAATAAAGCCTCCGAATTTCGGGGGCTTTATGTTGATAGTTTTTACTAGATTAGTAGTAACAAATACCAGATCTTTATCATGTACCTGATCGCCAAAAATAAAATAGCCGATTATATTCAACAGCATCCAGAAGCCGAGACAAATTTCCTGGTATGGCTTAAAGAATTTCGTTACAGGGATGGTAACCGCCTTAAAGACATTAAAGAATCTTCGGGAGATTTGAATATTACCGTCGAAAGCCAATTTGGTAACGCGAATTATAAGATCAGGTATCGCGCAAATATTTTTCTTAAAACAGCTTATATTGAATGGGTGGGAACTGTAGCCGAGTTTGGCGCATATATGCAAAACGAGCGGAAAAATAGGCAGGCCTTATATCCTGACATGAAAGTTGGGCATATAGTAACTAAGGTATCGTTAACTCCTCCTGACTTAGATAAAATAAAAAAAAGCCGTGAGGTTAAACAAGCAGAAATAGCTACTGCTGATCAACCACATGAACCCGAGGTTGTTTCCGAACAGGCCATTGATTTTCTTTTCAAAACCACAGCCGAATATGAAGCCAGTTTGGCAAGGGCCATTAGCATATTCGATGCCGGGCCATCAACGCCTGAGTGTTTAGAGTTGGCCACATTAGTTCCACGCCTGATACATTATGAAAATAAATATATCTATTTCCATAAGTTAGACCCATTGACGGTTATTAAACTGAAAATGAAGGAATGGGGCATGGGAACACAATACCCGCTTGACCTAATAAAGCTTATTGGCAGCAAAGAAGACCTGGATCAATATTTATCAGGCGAAAAGGCACTATCTAAACAGGCTCTTGGCGTTCTTTATAATTACCTTAAGATAAACTTTATGGATATTGAAGTGTAAGGCTTTGATATTGCCTTAAATAACGTAGGGTCACTGTTGATACAGAACTATTTTACTTTATCAAACACAAACAGGTCCTTAAAAACCCATTTGCCATTTTCCTGGTTGCCACGGGCTATAGCAAACTGGCTGGAAGAACGTTTTTCATAAAGAATACGTAGATCGCCGCTTACATTTTGGAATATCGCCTGGTTTTTGCTTGCTTCTACAAAAAGGTAACGGTTAGGATTATCTTTTTCCTCCTGCCCTAACAAGCCGGGTTTAAAATGCTTTACCAGTGATACCAGCCCATTGTCCGATTGCTCATAGGCTAACATCTCGTACAGGTCGGCCTTATCGCCGTTCATCATGCGCATGAAGCCCAGCATATTGTCGCCGGCAGGAGCCAGCCAATAAGCCTCTATTGTGCGCCCCTCGGCGGTGGTTGCTTTCCAATGCCCCTCAATAAAACTGATATCAGAAAATGAACCGCCTTTAGGAGCCTGAGCGAAAGTGGCCACAGGTAACAAGCTGGTAAAAAGCAGAAAAATAACGTAAATGTATTTCATGACTTTGCTATAATTTGGGAACTTAAAGATATGTATTCCTGTTGATTAGGACAATTAGTGCAAACGAAAAAAGCCCTCGGTATCCGGGGCTTTTTTCGTTTATAATCTTGCTGTCATTCTGAGCGAAGCGAAGAATCTTATACGCTTTACCTATCGCGCTTATAAGATCCTTCGCTTCGCTCAGGATGACAACCGTTTTAAGCAAACATTTCTTAATACTCTTCTTCCAGATTAGCTGCTGCGGCCTCATCCATAAACCAGTAAACTTCCCCGGTGATAGAATCAATCAATTGTGCTGGATAATTTTCGATGTCCTCGTCAACTTCAAGTGCGTTGTGTACCGCCGGAGCTTTGCTCTCGCCGTAAACCAGGAACGCAATGTTTTTAGCTTCATTAATCAGCGGGGCATTCATAGTAATGCGGTAGATCTGTTTTTCAGGTAGATAGTTGGCTTTAACAGATGGGGTAATATCATGCAACGCTTCGGTATGTGGAAATAATGATGCGGTATGTGTATCATCACCCAAGCCTAACAATACCAGGTCAAAGCTCATTTCGTCCTCGTCAAAAAACTCGGCAATTTCTTCGGCGTATTTTTGCGCGGCTTCGTTTGGGGTTAGCGTAGTATCAACCGCAAAGATGTTGGCTCTGTCAATATACAATGGCTCAAACAAAGCTTTCTTAGCCATCAGGTAATTGCTTTCCGGGTCGGTTTGCGGTACGTTGCGCTCATCGCCAAAAAAGAAATAAACTTTGGCCCATTCTATACTATCAGCATAAGTTGTTGATGCCAGCAATTCATATAATTTTTTTGGTGAACTACCACCCGATAACGCTACCGAAAATTTGCTTCTTGCGGCAATGCTTTCATTAGCTGTTTTTACAAAATATTGCGCTAACGCGTCAACTACTTCATCAGGGGTGTTAAATATGTTTAAGTTCATTACTATTTCTTATTCAAATTGTCATTGCGAGGAACGAAGCAATCGCAAGTAAGCAAGACGGCGACCTGCATAGTTCGCGATTGCCACGCTATCGCTCGCAATGACAATTGGGGTTATTATTCTTACTTCTTCGTATTACTCAGCGGTAATGAGAACCAGTTAAAGCCATCGCGGGCAATTAATGCCTCTGCGCTTTCAGGTCCCCATGAATCTGCCGAATAATTAGGGAAGTTTAAGCTCTTTTTGTTAGTCCAGGTGCTTAGTACCGGCATGATCAGCTCCCAAGCGGCCTCTATCTGGTCGCCACGCATAAACAGGGTTTGATCGCCCAGCATGGTATCCAATAATAAAGTTTCGTAAGCCTCTGGTGCCTGGTTGGTATAAGTGCCTTTGTAATCAAACACCATATCAACGGTATTTAATATCATGTCCAGTCCCGGGCGTTTGGCCTGTACCTGTAAACGGATACTCATCTCTGGCTGTATGCTGATGATCAGCCTGTTTTGTTGCCAGCTTTCGGCAGCCTCGGTAGGGAATATTTTATGCGGTACATCTTTAAACTGTATAGAAATTACTGATGATGATTGGTGCAACCTTTTACCTGTACGAACGTAAAACGGCACGCCTTGCCAGCGCCAGTTGTCAACAAAAAATTTAAGCGCGGCAAAAGTTTCGGTGTTAGAGTTAGGATCAACCTTGGCCTCCTCGCGGTAGCCGGGTACTTCCTTACCTTCCATCCAGCCTTGGGCATATTGGCCCCTTACGGCCGACATACGCACATCCTCTGGTGAGAAACGGCGCATGGCATGTAATACATCAACTTTGCGGTTACGTATCTCATCGGCGTTAAAATTAACCGGGGTTTCCATAGCCACTAAACATAGTAATTGCAATAAGTGATTTTGGATCATATCGCGCATAGCGCCCGAGCTGTCATAATAATCGCCACGGTCTTCAACACCCAATTGCTCGGTTACTGATATTTGTACGTGCTCAATATAATTACGGTTCCAGATAGGCTCTAGTATAGAGTTGGCAAAACGGAAAGCCATAATGTTTTGTACAGTTTCCTTGCCTAAGTAATGGTCTATGTGATAGATCTGTTTTTCATTGAAAAGACCGGCCAGTAATTTATTCAATTCTTTTGCCGATTCCAGGTCATGCCCAAATGGTTTCTCAATTACAATACGTGTTCTCTCTACATCGGTAGTCAGTTTAGCTTTAGCTAAATTTGAGGTGATGATAGGGAAGAATGTAGGCGATACCGCTAAATAATAAATAACGTTTGCGCGGGTTTTCCACTCGGCGTTATGCACGTCAATACGTTTGCCAAACTCTTTATAAGTTTCGGCATCTTTTGCGTCTGATATCTGGTAGTAAACGTTCTGAATAAATTCATCCCATTTTGCTTTAACGGCTTTGCCGCTGCGCGAGAAATTATTAATATCCTCCAGCAAGTTTGCTCTAAACTGCTCGTCGGTTAATTTGGTACGGCCCGTGCCGATGATAGAAAACTGCTTTGGCAACCATCCGTCAAGGAATAAGTTATATAACGCGGGTGCAAGTTTACGCGCGTTCAAGTCGCCTGTACCACCGAAAATGATAAATACGGTTGGCTCTGATTTTATTATTGACATACTTTATTATGCTTCTGTTTATATTAATTTTTTGCTATCCATTGGGTGTGGAACGTTCCTTCTTTGCCTATTAGCTCATAGGTATGCGCGCCAAAATAATCGCGTTGTGCCTGTATCAGGTTTGATGGCATACGGCCGCTGCGGAAAGCATCAAAATAACTTAATGCCGATGCGTAGCATGGCGCGGCAATACCGGCAGCTGTAACAGTTGATAATACAGTACGTGCACCGTCAACCGCGCCTTTAACTTCGTTAGCTACACCGGCATCTAATAATAAATGCTCCAATGCCGGATCGGCCTGGAAAGCATTATAAATATCGTTCAGGAATATGGAACGGATAATGCAACCGCCTCTCCAGATCTTAGCTATTTCATCTAATTTCAAATCGTATTTAAACTCGGCAGATGCTCTTGACAACATGTGGATACCTTGAGAATAGGTAATGATCATGTTAAAATAAAACGCCTGCTCTAATGACTTTATAAATGCATCGGTATCAACATTTAATTTACCCTGAACGCCACCGTATATGCCTTCAGCTTTTACGCGTAGCGATTTGTATTTAGAAAGATCACGCATTGCGACAGATGAATCTACAGTAGGGATAGGGGCCTGTAAATCCATAGCAACTTGCGATGTCCATTTACCGGTACCTTTTGCACGGGCCTCGTCTTTAATATCATCTAATAATAAATGATCGGTGCCAGGTGCTTTGTATCTGAATATATCGCGGGTTACTTCCATCAGGAAAGATTTTAAACGTCCATCGTTCCACTCGGTAAATATTTTACCAATGGCTGCGTTATCAAGGCCTAACCCTTTTTTCAATATCTCGTAGGTTTCTGCCAATAATTGCATTACACCATACTCAATACCATTATGCACCATCTTAACAAAGTGACCGGAAGCACCAGGGCCAATATAGGTAACACATGGCGCGCCATCAACCTTAGCGGCTATCGATTCTAAAATAGGCTTCATTACATTGTAAGCATCTTTATCGCCACCCGGCATCATGCTTGGGCCCTTACGGGCACCTTCTTCCCCACCGGATACACCCATACCAAAGAAGTGGATACCTTTACCCTCTAAATACTCAACCCTGCGATTGGTATCAGCAAAGTAAGAGTTGCCACCATCAATGATCAGGTCGCCCTTATCAATTAGTGGCAATAGCTCTTCAATAACGTCATCAACAATTTTACCGGCAGGCACCAACATCATAATAGCTTTCGGGCTGTTTAAGCTGGCTACAAATTCTTTAACATCGCTAAAGCCTTTAAGGTTGCCGTGCTTACTTTCCTGCTCTAATAACGCGCCTTTGGTGGCGTCTTTATCAAAACCGGCTCCTTTTACGCCATGGTCGCCCATGTTTAGTAATAAGTTACGACCCATAGTACCCAGGCCGATCATGCCGAAATCATATTTATTTGGTGTGCTCATATTATTTGTTGTGATTTTCCTCTTTTAATTGTTGTAATATTTTTTTGGTCGATTCCAGGTCGGTATGCAGGAAAGACCTTATGCCCAATTTTTGTGCCGCGTTAACAAACATTATGCGGTCGTCAAAATAAACACATTGGTTTGGCGCCACCTGGGCAATGCCCATAGCCAGTTTCCAGATACTTGGATCGGGCTTGCGAAGCTTAACCTCGCATGATGATACAAAGGCATCAAAAAAATCATGCAGCTTAAACTTTTTAACCCGGTAATCATTCAATTCCTTGCCTTCGTTATTAATGGAAATGATGCGGAAACCACAATCTTTTTTCCATTCTTTTAACCATTTAAGCGTAGGCAGCTCAACCGATTGCTGGTAAATAAACTCCTTAAAATCTTCCCGTGCAAAATCGCGCGAACGGTTAAATACTACCGTATCCAGGTATTCATCCAAAGTAACACTGCCAATTTCATATACGTTAAATATGAAAGTATGCAGGGCATTAACCTCGGCATAATCCAACCCAAATTTCTCTGATGCCAGCTTACGCGATTCGTGCCCCCAACCATTGGTTAGTATTACCCCGCCAATATCAAAGAAAAGTATTTTAAGGTCGTTAGTTTCCATTCCGGAATTATTTCGCCTTGTTATCTTCTATTGATTGCAATAGTTTTTCAAACGGTGCATTAAATTTCTCAACGCCTTCGTCTTCTAACTGTTGTGTTAACGCATCGATATCAATACCGGCTGTTTTAACACGGTCTAAGGCCTCAGTCGCTTTATCTAAGCCTTGCTCTAAAGTGTTAGCAGCAATACCATGATCGCGGAAAGCTACGATAGTTTCCAACGGAACGGTATCAACTGTATCTGCGCCTATTAAGGCCTCAACATATTTGGTGTCTTTAAACGCAGGGTTTTTGCTGCTGGTGCTGGCCCAAAGTAAACGTTGTGGGTTAGCACCTTTTGCTGCTAATTTCTCCCAACGTGCGCCGCTGAATATTCTTTTATAAATTTCGTATGCTTTTTTAGCAGATGCTATGGCAACTTCGCCTTTCAGATCGCCTAAACCTTTTTCGTCTAATATCGGGTCGATCAATACATCAATACGGCTCAGGAAGAAACTTGCTACCGAGTGGATATGCGAAATTTCATGGCCCACAGCCAAATGATCTTCTAAACCGGCGATGTATGCCAAAGCTACTTCTTCGTAACGTGGCAAGCCAAATAATAAAGTAACGTTGATGTTTATACCTAGCGCGGTAGATTTGCGAATAGCATCTAAACCTGGTTGTGTACCAGGGATCTTGATCATTACGTTTTTACGGTCAACTTGTTTCCAAAGCAGTTTTGCCTGCTCGAAAGTTTCGTTACCTTTTAAAGCTAAAAACGGAGATACCTCTAAGCTTACATAACCATCACCTTTGTTGCTTTCGGCATATAATCCTTTAAACAAATCACAAGCATCCTGTATATCCTTTATAGCTAAACCAAAAAATATCTCTTCGTTGGTTTTATCACCTTTTGATAAAGCAGCAATATCAGCATCATACATATCGCTGCTGCTAATAGCTTTTTCAAAAATTGCAGGGTTAGAAGTTACACCTCTAATTCCGTCATCATCTATCAGTGCTTTTAACTTACCGTTACCTATGAAAGCACGGTCTATAAAATCAAGCCAGATGCTTTGGCCAAAGCTGTGTATTTGTTTTACTTTATTGGTTTCCATTATTATTTATTTTAATATCAATTTCTATTTATGTGTGTCAGTTGCCTCTTTAGCGTCAATAAGCATATCACCTATAGGGCTTATTGTCATGCAATAATACTATTACTAGCTGTTTGATGCTACTAAAACTTCTATATTATAATTTATAAATAAGCCGCTTTCAATTACACCGGTTATGGATTTTATTTTAAGCTCCATTTCATTGTCGATATTATCAAAATGAACATCAAGCAACAAATTGCCATTCTCGGTAATAACCGGCCCGTCCTTACCCCCGGCTAATCTAAGCACAATGTTATTTGCACCTATTGCTTTCAGCCCTTCCTTTACATGCAATAATGCCGATGGAAAAACCTCAACAGGTACCGGGAATTTTGAGCCTAGTTTATCAACCAGCTTGGTATCATCAACAATAATATAGTTTAAAGGGCTGCTGCTAATTAACAGCTTCTCTTTAAATAACGCGCCGCCACGGCCTTTTATCAGGTTGTGTGCCGGATCAACCTCGTCTGCTCCATCAAAGCACCAATCGGGCTTATGCTCATACAAACTAGTAAGTGGTATACCCAGCTTACTGCAAGCCATTGAAATTTCTATAGAGGTTGGTATAGCCAAAATATTAAGCTTCTCGGCTTTTATCTTTTCGGCTATGGCAAACAAGGTAAGGTAAACAGTACTGCCCGACCCTACTCCTATTATATCCCCATCCTTTATTTTGGCAACAATTTGGTCGGCCACCTTTTGCTTGCCGGCTCTATTGCTTATAGTGCCTGCCCAGCTTAGGTTTTTGATGATGTCGCTATTCCATTCCATAGTGGTGAGTTTTGAGTGATGAGTGTTGAGTTTTCTTACTCACGACTCATCACTCACTACTTATTACTTCAACAAAGCTTTCGCTTTCTTAACTACATTATCAACTGTAAAGCCAAAGAATTTATATAGATCTTCTGCCGGGGCCGATTCGCCAAAGGTTGTCATACATAAAGTATCACCTTCGTCGGTAACATATTTATGCCAGC
>DHIR01000195.1:15655-16143 GCA_002403905.1 Mucilaginibacter sp. UBA4741 | reverse complement strand
CGGTAACATATTTATGCCAGCCCAGTGGTGATGCCATTTCGACAGCTAAACGTTTTTTAATGGCTTTAGGGAATACTTTCTCTTTGTAAGCCGCGTCTTGCTTTTCAAACAGCTCCCATGATGGCATACTTACCACACGTGCAGCAATACCTTCTGCTTTTAATGCCGCTTGTGCGTCCATTATCAAAGCAACTTCAGATCCTGTTGCCATTAAAATAACGTCAGGTGTGCCTTCAGCGTCAGACAAAATGTAAGCACCTTGCTCTAACTGGCTGGCTTTACCATATTTATCCTGATCAAGGATAGGTAATCCCTGGCGGGTAAATACCAATACAGTTGGGCCGCCTTTTTTCTCGATAGCTACGCGCCATGCATGTGCGGTTTCGTTAGCATCAGCCGGGCGAATAACCGTAATGTTTGGTATAGAACGTAAAGAGATTAATTGCTCAACAGGTTGGTGGGTTGTACCATCCTCGCCTAAGCCAATA
>DHIR01000195.1:12724-15461 GCA_002403905.1 Mucilaginibacter sp. UBA4741 | reverse complement strand
GTACCATCCTCGCCTAAGCCAATACTATCATGCGTATAAACAAATATCGGGCTTATCTTCATAATGGCTGCTAAACGGATAGGTGGGCGCATGTATTCTGAGAACATCAGGAAGGTTGCACCAAAAGGTTTAATACCTTTGGTTAAAGACATACCATTTAATGCCGAACCCATTGCATGCTCGCGGATACCGAAGTGGAAATTACGTCCGTTACGGTTCTCAGAAGTAAATGAGTCTGATTCTTTTAAGTTTGTTTCTGTTGATGGAGATAGATCTGCAGCACCACCAATTAAATTAGGGAAACTGCCTGCTATAGCATTTAATACTTTACCTGATGCCTGGCGTGTTGCCATTTTAGGGTCAGAGCCTTTAAATACCGGGATTTTATCTAACCAGCCTTTTGGCAATTCGTCTTTAGCGGCAGCTTCGTATTCGGCTGCCAGCTCAGGGAATTTGGTTGCATAATCAGCAAATAAAGTATTCCATTTGTCTTCAACCGCAATACCTCTTGAACCAACTTCTTTGTAATATGCTGCAACTTCTGCAGGTACGTTGAATGATTTATCCGGATCAAAACCAAAGAATTGTTTAACCAATTTAATCTCATCAGCACCAAGCGGCGAACCGTGTGAACCCGCTGTGCCTGATTTATTAGGGCTGCCGTAAGCAATTAATGAACGTACGCGTATTAATGATGGTTTTTGTGTTTCGGCTTTAGCATTAACTAAAGCTTGATGTAAACCGTGGATATCATTAGCATCATCAACAGATTGTACATGCCAGCCGTATGCACGGAAACGAGCATCTACATCCTCATTAAAGGTAATGTCTGTGCTGCCTTCAATAGATATTTTGTTATCATCATATACATATATAAGGTTACCCAATTCAAGATGGCCCGCTAATGAAGCCGCTTCTGATGTTACACCTTCCATCATATCACCATCGCTGCAAATAGCATAAATATGGTAATCAAACAGGTTAAAACCAGGCTTGTTGTAACGGCCCGCCAAATGTTTTTGTGCGATAGCGAAACCTACGCCGTTGGCAAAACCCTGGCCCAACGGCCCGGTAGTTACATCAATGCCGGGGCACAAACCATACTCCGGGTGACCGGCGGTTTTGCTGTGTAATTGACGGAAATTTTTAAGATCATCTAAAGAAAGATCATAGCCTAATAAGTGCAAAAAGCTGTATTGCAAAATACAAGCGTGGCCGGCAGACAAAATAAACCTGTCGCGGTTTGCCCAATCAGGGTTTTTAGGATTAAAGTTGATAAATTCCTTCCAAAGTACATGACCAACCGGCGCAAGCGCCATTGCAGTACCCGGGTGGCCCGAGTTTGCTTTTTGTACAGCATCAGCCGACAAAATTCTTACCGTATCAATTCCTAGTTCCTCGATGTTTTTGCTTTTTGAATCCATTTCTTTTTTATAAATAGTATTAGGTGATTTACTTAATTGTTGATGATGGTACCACTGGTGCAGGCGTTTCATCGGTCGTCCATAGCCGTGCCCCGCCTTTTATACCATCCTGGTTAGTAACTAATTTTACGTTTTTGTCTAGTTTAAAAGTGAGCTCGCGCGCGTTGCCGCCACCTATATATAAATAGTCGTAGTTGAATAGTGTTTTTAAAACAGTCAAAACTTTTTCCATTCTGATATTCCACTTCTTTTTGCCTTCCGCATCAAAAGCTCTATCACCTATGTAATTATCATAGCTATTATTCCTGGTGATCGGGCTCTGGCCAATTTCCAGGTGCGGCAATAATTTACCATCTAATAATACAGCGGTTCCAAAACCTGTACCCAGTGTAAGCACCAGTTCAAGCCCTTTGCCGCTTACTACACCAAGCCCCTGCATGTCGGCATCATTTACTACACGTGCGGGTTTGCCTAATACCTCTTCCAGTTTTTTACCCAGATTAAAGTTTTCCCAGGCGGCATTATCTAAATTAGGCGCGGTTTTAACAATGCTATCACGCACATAGCCCGGAAAGCCTACCGATATTTTATTATAATCAGTAAACTGCTTAGCTAATTTTTTTATAGCCTTAACCACGTTTTCAGGGTTAGCGGGCTGTGGGGTCTCCACTTTACTATAATCCATTAACAGCACACCGTTTTTATCTAAAACTGTAGCCTTAATGTGCGATCCGCCTATATCAATAGAAAGAACTTTAAGTTGTGGAGTTGTATTGCTCATGACTGTTATGGACGGCAAAAGTAATATGTATTTTGTAATATATAGTAATATATAACAATCTTTTGCTCAATATATAAGGTATTTTAACATAAAATCGACAGAAATAGTAGACTTAATAGGCTTTCAAAGTCCAAAAACACCGTTTTGTAAATATATTTTGATGTAAATGACTCAAAAAAATTACAAACCATTAATTAACAGCGTCAAAATCAATAAAAAAGTTTGCACCAAGCGGTTGTCAAACGGTGTTCAGGTATACCACCTATATCCATGTGTACCTGGTACAGTACAGTAGTACACCTTGTAATTTAATACGGCATGGCTGTTTTATAATGGAGTGGTTGTAAGCATCTTACCCAAAAAATTATGCATGTATATACGTGTTGTGATTGTATATTAAAAATGTTACGTTTTATTAGCGCATTTTTTTCAGTTATTCGTATAAAATTTATAATTTCAACCTTTGCTGATCGTTAATTAATAACATCAGGCAGAAGAACCAATAAAATCATTAAACAAACCAGTCTGAATT
>DHIR01000195.1:0-12611 GCA_002403905.1 Mucilaginibacter sp. UBA4741 | reverse complement strand
AAACAAACCAGTCTGAATTAATATGTCGTGAATGATTTTTTGCCGCGAATTTTAAACATTTATATAAAACAACAAACCAACTATTAAAACTAATAAGATGAAAAAGAATGAAGAAAAAGCAAGCGCTCCTTCACGCAGAGATTTTGTGAAAACGAGTGCTCTTGCGGCTGCTGGCTTTACTATAGTGCCCCGTTTTGTGCTGGGTAAAGGCTATAGGGCGCCAAGCGATACCTTATATTACGCCAGCATAGGGTTGGGGGGTAAGGGTCAAAGCGATAATGCTGCGTTTGTGGCAAGCGGTAAAGCTAAACCTGCATTTTTATGTGATGTTGACCAGGATTATGCGGCAAAAATGTTTAACAAATATCCTGATGCAAAGAAATATGTAGATTGGAGAGAGATGTTTGATAAAGAGCATAAAAACTTTGACGCCGTGCATTGCGCTACACCAGATCATACGCACGCGGTAGTTGCTACAGCTGCAATGTCATTAAAAAAACACGTTTATGTACAAAAACCTATGGCGCATGACGTGTACGAAGCACGTATGATGGCTAACATGGGTCATAAATATAAAGTACAAACCCAAATGGGTAACCAGGGTTCTTCATCAGATGGTGTACGCCAAATGATGGAGTGGTATGATGCAGGTTTAATTGGTGATGTAACCGAAGTTTATTGCTGGACTAACCGCCCGGTATGGCCGCAAGGTTATTATAACGCAAACACACCAAACGGCTTAAAATGGCCTAAAGAAACAGCAACCCCGCCAAGTACCTTAAATTGGGACCTATGGCAAGGTACTGCCAAAGAAAGACCATACCCAATTGGTACAGACCAACCGGGTGGTGTTAGAGTATTGCCATTTAACTGGAGAGGCTGGTGGGATTTTGGTACAGGCGTATTAGGTGATATGGGCGCACATATTTTGCACGGACCAATGAAAGTGTTAGGCCTTAAATATGTATCGAAAGTACAAACAAGCGTTGGTGGCGGCGGTTCAATTGAAACCGGCCCTGCATCAAGCTATACCACAATGACTTTCCCTAAAACTGATAAAACAAGCGGACCGGTTAAAGTACATTGGATGGATGGTGGTATTATACCTCCACGCCCTGAAGAATTAGATCCTTCTGAGCATTGGGGCGAAGGGGATGGCGGTATGCTATTTATTGGCACCAAAGGTAAAATGACAGCCGGTTGCTATGCAGCCCGTGCACGCCTTCTTCCTGTTTCAAAAATGGATGATTTAAACGTAGCTCAAAAATTTGCCCGTGTTAAAAACAGCACAGAAGGCCACTATGCTCAATGGGTTGAAGCATGTTTAGCAGGTTATGGCAACATGCAAACCAGCTCGCCGTTTGAAGAAGCTGCTTTATTAACAGAAGCAATGTTAATGTGTAATTTGGCTATCAGAGGCGTAAACGTTCCTAAACTGGCAGATGCTGGTGCAGTACCTATTGAAGGCAGACGCCGTGGTGGTGGTGGTAGTTATCCTGCTCGTTACATTGATTTGATCTATGATGCTGCTAACTTAAAAGTTACCAACGTTGATGAGGTTAATCAATTTGTTAAACGCGATTACAGAGCCCCATTTAAGCTTAGCGGAATTTAATTAACCGCAACCATATATACAAAAGGAGACACCTGTTATGGGTTGTCTCCTTTTTTTGTTTTGGGATGTTTAATTTAGCAGCATGATTAAAACAAAAAGAAAGGATGTAACTCTGAGACCTTCGAAGAGTAGGCGCAAAGGCCTATTAGCATACTTTTGGCATTTCAATAGGGCACCTAAAGTTTTTATTTTATTCTGGTTTATTCTGTTGATCGCTGTACAATATACATCAGCGCAATCAACCGTCCCTTCACGTAATGACCATATTTTCCCATCAGCACCAAATGCTAAACCATACATTGATTATGATGCCCGTGGTTTTTTAGTTAATGGCAAACGCACTTTTATTACATCGGCAGATATGGACTATGCCCGTGTGCCGCGCGCGTTATGGCATGACCGGTTATTGCGTTTAAAGCGCGCCGGCTTTAACGCAATAGAAATGTACACTTTCTGGAATTTTCACGAACCACAGGAAGGTAAATTCAACTTTACTGGCGATCATGACCTTGATGCCTATCTTAAAATGATAAAAAGTATGGGCATGTATGCTATTGTGCGTGTCGGTCCTTACTATTGCGGCGAGTGGAACATGGGTGGCTATCCTATCTGGTTAAAGTTTAAACCAGGTTTGCGTGTGCGCGAGGATAATCCGCAGTTTTTATCGGCAGTTGATAATTTCTTTGATAAACTGATGCCTATTGTATCGCAAAACCAGGTAAACCATGGCGGTGCGGTTATTATGGTACAGTTAGAGAATGAGCACCGGGCCGCATGGGGAACAGTTACACCAAACAATTACTTTAAGCATTTAATTTATAAAACGGTTTCGTTAGGGTTACAGGTGCCTTACTTTTTTAGCGGACTACACTCAGGCAATGACCCTGCCGGTGATCTAAGTAACCTGGACGATCCAAGCAGGCCCAACCCATGGTTCTCTGCCGAGTACTGGGGCGTTTGGTTCCTTAATTATGGTCCGCAGGATTTGGACTCTACATTATATGACAGGCGCAGTTGGAAAATAATTGCTCACGGAGGCAATGGTTATAATGTATATATGGCCCACGGCGGCAGCAATTTTGATTATAATAACGATAAAGAAAACGCCGCATCCTACGATTACGGGGCCGCAATTGGGCAGTCGGGTGATCTGCGGCCCATATATTACGCGTTTAAACGCGCCAATTGGTTTGCCAAAAGTTTCCAGGATGTATTAGCTAATAGTACAGATACTAAGGATAACTTGCCAACTGTATCGGATACGATGATAAAAGTTACCGCGCGTAAAAGTCCGGCGGGCACTATTTCGTTTTTAGATAACCAGGATACGGTTGGTGTAAAATTTAGATTACAGGCCCCGGCAAATCTTGGCCTTATTGGATCTACAGAAGTTAAATTAGCTGCCGGCGAGATCATGCCTGTAGTGCAAAACTACCAGCTTGCGCCAATGGTAAAGCTTTTATGGGCACCAACGCGTATTTATGGTATTATCACGCAAGATAAAACAACAACAATAGTATTAAGTGGCCAGACAGGCTCGTCAGCTAAATTAAATTTTTACACTACAGGCAAAAGCACAATTATTACCGGAAGAGAGAATTTTAGAATGCCGCGTGTTCCCGGATTGGTAACCTTTATCGCAGATATTACCACTACACCCACCGAATACAATTTTGCAACAGGCAATGAAATCGTTAAAATAATAGTTGTTAATGATGCGCTTGCATCGCACACTTGGTTTGCCGAAGCAGACGGACAAACCAATGTAATAGTTGGCCGTGCTTACGCTGCTGATCTGATCAGCAAAAACAATAAATTGAATTTAACTACAGAGCAGCCATGGTTAAATAAAACCAGTTCGCCAACATGGATATTTAAACCGACAGGCGCGGTTATCAAACTAAACCCTAAACAACAACCAGTTAAACCGTTGACTAAATTAAAGTTAGGGGTGTGGCAAGTTAAAGAAGCCGCATGGCCTGCATCAATAAACTATGATGATAAAACCTGGATGCAAAGTAAAGACCCCCTGCAAATGGGGGCCGATGGTGATATTACTGCTTACGCCTGGTATCGTGCGAAAATAAAAGTTGCAGAAATAGGTAGCTATATCCTGACCCTTAAAAATGCGCCTGATAATGGGGCCTTGTTTATAGATGGCAAACGTGTTGATACGGCAGCAATATTTCAAAACGCAATTCACCTTGATCTGAAAGCTGGCGTTATTCATACTATCGCCGTATTTACATCGCATATTGGGCGTAATAAACTGATATTTAAAGTAGGTAATATTGATACTCTTGATGTTAAAGGGATTTCGGGGGCGGTAACGCTGCAAAAAACAGAGGGTACAGAGCCGATAATTACTATTACCGATTGGAAGATGCACGGAGGGGTAAATGATCTGCATCCCGAAAGCGGATGGAAACCTTTACCCGCTAAATTGTCTAAACTCCCGCATTTATATCGTTCTACATTAAACCTTCCGGCCGGAAAACAATCTTATGCTATATGGCGCGTTAATACTACCAGCCTGAGTTATGGCTCGGTATGGGTTAACGGGCATAATTTGGGCAGGTATCCGGAGAAGATAAAAATCAACGGAATGTACATACCGGAATGCTGGTTAAAAACAGGGAGCAACGCCATCGTTATTTATGACGAAAATGGGGTGCCACCTAACAAAGTTTCGATAGAAGCCGAAGCAGCGGCCAGCAGGGATACACAAACGTTGCAGTTTTAAAACGAAACTGTTACACTAAGTTTCCCAATATTTTATAATTTTGTAACCGATTAAAACAGAAAATAAAAAACAATTTAAAAAATGAAAAAGATATTATTATCAGCCGTTTTAGTATTAACTGTAGCTACAGTATGTTTAGCAGCTAGTGTTGACGGCGTATGGAAGGGCCTTGTTGAGGGACAGTATAATTTAACAGTTACTTTAAAAGCTGACGGTGCTAAGTTAACCGGCGTTTTTGCTTTAGTTGATAATAACCCAAAATCAGAAAATCCTGATGAAGCAGGTTATACGCCGTTTGTTGCCGCACAAATGGGCAAAAACACCATTACTGATGGTAAAATAGATGGAGATAATATTACATTCACTACTACCTTTAATGGCAAACCTATAGTTTACAAAGGCACCATTGCCGATGGTAAATTGGTATTAACCACTACATTTGGCACAACACCTGTTAAGTTAACACTTAGACAGCCTGCCACTAAATAATATACGCTTAATCGCATAAAAAAAGCCACTTTAATTAAAGTGGCTTTTTTTATGGATTGATATTTTCTATCTAAACATCACAAATTGTCATTGATGCTTTTAGCGATGCAATTTGTGCATCCTGGTCCTTTACTATTGGCAGGTACTCTTGCGCAACATAGCCGGTAAAGCCGGTATCTTTTATGGTTTTGATGATGGCAGGGTAAAATAACTCCTGCGTATCATTAGGCTCATGTCTGCCCGGTACACCGGCAACATGGTAATGCGCCAGGTATTGGTGATTAGCTTTGATGGTAGCAATTACATCGCCCTCATCAATTTGCATGTGGTATATATCATACAACAACTTAAAGTTTTCTGAACCTAATTTTTTGCATAGTTCTACGCCCCATGGGGTACGGTCGCATTGATAATCATGGTGGTTTACTTTGCTATTTAGCAGTTCCATGCAAAGTATTACGCCATGTTTTTCGGCAAGGGGCAATATCTTTTTAAGTCCGGTAACACAATTATCCAATCCGGTAACATCGTCCTTGCCCTCGCGGTTACCGCTAAAGCATATCAGGTTTTTGTATCCGGCGGCGGCTACTTTAGGTATTAGATCGCTATAGCTTGCTACTAAAGTATCGTGTTTTTTCAGGTCGTTCCATCCGTAGGTAATGGCTACACCCGGGCCATTGCACATGGATGAGAATAAATTGTGTTTTTTCGCTATCGGCCATTCCTCGGGGCCTATCAAGTCTATGGCTTTCATGCCCATATCCTTGGCCGCGCCGCATAGCGTATCCAGGTCTATATTGCTAAAGCACCACCGGCAAACCGAATGGTTAATATTACCTTTTAATACATAAGGCGCTGCTGTTTTTACTGTCGGCGATGTAAAAGCCGACAAAGTACCTGCGGCAGCTACTGCCCCGGTTCCTGCTAAAATATTCTTAATAGCCACTCGGCGATTTTGTGATGATCCCATACGTTAAAATTACACTTTTTTGATTTACGTTGTATAAAAATTTCAATACATTAAACTTCAATGTTTTATATTTGTCTAATATTGAAAAAAGTGCAAAAATGAAGAAGTGGGTCTTTTTATCGGTGTTGGCTGTTTTTATTGCTACCGCGATATGTTATGCCGAAGGTGCGAATGGAAAATGGTCGGGCACGATAGCGTTGCTGTATGATGTTACCTTAAATATGAAGGTAGACAAAGGCGTAGTAAACGGCACTGTAACTACCGAGGTTGGCGACATCCCCCTAAAAAATGGCGTTATTAAAGACAACGATATTTTGTTTAAACCATTTACTTATAATGGATTTGCTGTAACTGCCATAAAAGGGAAGATAGATGGCGATAAAATGAATGTTACGGTAGTTTTTCAAGGCATGAATTTTACCGGGGTTTTGAAGAGGGTGAAGTAATAGTTTGCAGTTTTTAGTTTGCAGTTAACTGATATATAAACTAACAAAAAGGTCTTACCATTCGGTAAGACCTTTTTGCTTTACGCTGCTGACTGAAAACTACCAGCTGCCAACTGAATTTACTCCTCAAACTTAACCGAGTTAAATATCACCAGCGGATCAATTGCTTTGGCTTTATCGTTTTTAAACACAAAGTATACATCATGCATACCTGCGGTTTCTTTGATAGTTGTTTTTACCCAGTTTTGTGTTTTAGGCTTTATAGCGGTTTGCTCAAATTCAGCCTGGCCTAATAGAGCACCTGTTGGCGAGTCAAGATGCACTTCGATAGTACCACCGGGGTTATTTTCTAACGCTGTTGCATAAGCTGATAGTTCCAGTTGTTTAATACCGGTAAGATCAAGCTTTTTAAATGCTACATAGCCGTTTTGACGACCGATAACATTAGTTGATCCATCAAGATTATTAACCTTAATAAACGCGTTTTTAATAACTGCTGCGTTGGATGCCAATACCAGCGGAGCGTGCAGGAATATGGTTGATACCGAAGTTTGTTTAGGGATAGCTTTATTACCCCTATCGGTATAAGCCGCACGAATGATGTAGGTACCGTTACCATTATCTTCGGCAGCAACTTTAGGTGTAAATGTGCCTTTTACCGGCATGGTGTTAATATTGTTATTGGTTACATTCATAATGTAATTAACAATTGTACGTGCGTCATTCAACGTAATGCCGGGGTGAGCAGGCATAGCTATAGGCCTGTTCCAATGGCCGCCGCCGCCGCCACGGATAACATGTGCTAAACGTTCGATCTCTGCATCGTTACCTTTGTATTTATTGGCGATATCGGTAAAGCTTGGCGCTACGTTTACGGCGTTAACGCTATGGCAGTTCTTACAATCGGCATTGCTCAGTAATGCATGGGCAACAGCAAACTGGGTAGAAGCATCAACACTGCTTTGCTCTTGTGCTATCTGTACGTAATCAAATCCTTCGGATGCATAATTAATGCTCATAGACACCTGTGCGGCAGGAATAGTACCTGCTGCCAAACTGCCATCCTCTTTATCATTAACACTTACCGAGTAATTAACCGGTTTATCATTAAAATAGAACGAGCTGTTACCTGATAAGTCAACCTTAATCTCAGGTGCTTCGTTACCGGCAATGATCTTTACAGATTTGCTGTTTCTGGCGCCTTTCGCATCGGTTACGGTTAATGTAGCCATGTAAACACCTGCTTTGGTTAAGGTAATTGCCGGGTTAGCGGTAGGGTATATTTTAGGTTGCGCGCCTGCTGAGGTTACTTTCCAGCTATATTTTATCGCGTCACCATCGGCATCATTAGTGCCGGCAGATGATAAAGTAATCTTTAACGGCACGGTACCACCTTGTTTATTGGTAGTTGCCACTACAGTTGGTTTGCGGTTACCGGCGTTATACTCAATACGTACCAGTTTGGCGTTATCGCTTTTGCCAAACCATACGCTGCCGTACTCTAATACATATAAATCGCCATCAGGGCCAAATTTCAGATCAATCGGCTCGATAGGGTGGTAGCTTGGCAGAAATTGCTCCATATCTTTATAGTCGCCATTAGCTTTCATGCCGATAGCCATTATCCAGCCACGAGCCAGATCGGTTGCCAGCCATTTGCCTTCGTAATATGCCGGCCATGGGCGTTTTGCCAATGGGCGATCAGAACGGTGATAAATTGGTCCACCTACCGAACTACGGCTACCGGTACCCACCAACGGGAACTCGGCCGAAGGGCCATAAGGATAATAGATAAATGCGGGCTGTAGCGGCGGTAATTCTTTTAAACCCGTATTGTTAACTGATGTATTGGTAGGTTTAAGCGGATCTTTTTTAGGATTTGACTCGCCATCAACATAGTTAAAAGGCGGCACAGGAGCGTTAGGGCCAATAAAATAGGGCCAACCAAAAAATCCGGGTTTGCGGGCCTGGTTCAACTCGTCATAACCTTTAGGGCTAACTTCGGTGTCCTCGGTTGCATCGGGGCCAATATCGCCCCAATATAACCAGCCTGTTTTGCTGTCGATAGACGGACGCCACGGGTTACGGTGCCCCATTGTATAAATTTCGGGCTTGGTTTTAGGCGTTCCTTTAGGGAATAGGTTACCTGCCGGGATAGTGTACGTTCCGTTTGCTTCAGGGTGTATCCGTAGAATTTTACCAATATAGCTATTGGTATTGGCAGTGCCACGCTGGTCGTCACGGCTCTCTTTGCCCGGTGTTTCATCGGTTGATGGAGAGATTAATGACGCGGTATTATTACCTACCGTAAGATAGAGATCATGTTTACCGTCCCAGGTCATACCACCACCGGTATGGCAGCATAGTTCGCGTTGGGTAGCAAACTCTAACAATACTTTTTCTGATCCTGCAACCAACGCGTCATCCTGAAATTTCCAACGGGTAAGCATCCATTTTTTCTCGGTGATCGGAGCGTAAAATGTATATATAAAATGATTCTTGTTAAAATCAGGGTCGACAGTTAAGCCCATTAAGCCTTCTTCGGCTTCGGTAACTTTACCTGTCGCGCTGGTGTATTTGGTATTAACAGGCAGGGTAGCTACTAGCTTGGTCATTTTAGTAATAGGGTCGAACAATTTGATAGTGCCTTTACGTTCGCTTATCAATACACGGCCATCGCTTAAAACTTCAAAAGTGTTTGGCTCGTCCAAATCGCCGGGGCGGGTAAGTGCTACCGCGGTAAAACGGCTCTCATCAGGTTTTTTAGGTTCATCGCCAATAAAAGCGAAAGAAAACGCTGCGATCAGGAGCAATACGACAGCAGATATTTTAAAAATGTTTTTGTTGCTAAACATAATAGTTACTGGTTTATACGGGCTGTAAAGATAATAAATGCGGTGTAACACTTCAACGCTTATTTACTACAGTTAGGCGCAAAATGGGCTTTGTAAGCAAATTGTTATGATGAGTAAGTAATTTGTTATTATAACTTTAGCTAGCCAATTAAAACACCCTGATAAAACCCAATTATGAAACCACCGGCTATGTCTAAGTTATATACTGTTGTATGCTTCATGCTGTTGTTCGCAGCCCGTTCATCCGCGCAGCAACCTGCTTATTTTATTGACGGTTATCATGGTG
The DNA here is from genome assembly GCA_002403905.1 of Mucilaginibacter sp. UBA4741. GTDB lineage: Bacteria > Bacteroidota > Bacteroidia > Sphingobacteriales > Sphingobacteriaceae > Mucilaginibacter. Next base: position 3,207 of record DHIR01000195.1, on the reverse strand, counting down.
GCGTATGGGGCCATTACCCGATAAACTATACAAGTTTTATAGTAGAGCAACTAAAGGCCCATCCTAACTGGAAGATAAACCTGGAGATAGAACCCGAAACCTGGGCCATGGCTAAAGAAAAAGATGAACAGGGTTACAAAGATTTTCAATCGCTGTTTGCCGATCAGTCGATAGCTACCCGGCGTATTGAATATGTAAATCCGGCTTACGGACAAAGCTATATGTACAATATAAGCGGCGAGAGTATTATAAGGCAATTTGCTTATGGTATGAAGACAGTAAGACAACATTTCCCTACGGCGGTGTTTACTACCTACTCGTCCGAGGAGCCTTGCTTTACCAGCGCGCTGCCGCAGATATTGAAATCGTTTGGGTATAAATACGCGTCGCTTAAAAACCCCAATACCTTATGGGGTGGCTATACCCGCGCGCATGGCGGCGAATTGGTAAATTGGGTTGGTCCTGATGGCACAAAGTTGGTTACCGTTCCGCGCTATGCTATGGAGGACCTAAAACCCGGCTCGACCTGGGAAACCATCGGCAACAGCAACAGTAAAGCTTTTATGACGGCAGCATTTAATGCCGGAATAAAGCACCCGGTTGGCTATGTACTGCAGGATGCAGGCTGGAAAGGCGGCCCATATCTTGGGGCAGGCACGGGTGGCTACCAGCCGACGGTGTATAAAACCTGGACAGATTACGTAGATAATTACTCCATTAAAAAACCAACCGAAGACTGGAAATTCTCGCAGGAGGATGTGTTGACCAGTTTGGTGTGGGGTTCGCAAATATTGCAACGCATAGCGCAGCAGGTGCGCGTGTCAGAAAATAAACTGGTATTTGCAGAAAAGATGGCGGCGATGGCTACGGTTTATAAAAAATCGCCCTGGCCCAAAGCGTCACTGGACCAGGGCTGGACCCGCCTGCTGCTGTCGCAGCATCATGATTGCTGGATAGTACCTTACAATATGGGGCAAGGCAATACCTGGGCAGATAAGGTGGTGAGTTGGACGGGTATTGCTAATAAAAATGCGGATAGTATCAGCACATTTACTGACTACCTGTTTTTCAACATGCAGCGAGGCAGGCACGTGCGCGTTTTTAATACTCAGGGAATTAGCCGGACCGAAGTTGTTAAAGTAGGGATCCCTGATCGTATTGCAAAGGATATACAAATTATAGACAGCAAAGGACAGCCATTACAAACACAGATTTTGGCAGATACGATGCTTTTGGTAAAAACAAATAATATTCCTTCCATTGGTTATGATATTTATACCATAGTAAAAAAAACACCAATTGTGAATGCCGGAGCCAAAGTTTTAAAGCAAAGCAATGGCAAGTATAAAATAGAAACTGACCTGTACACCGTAATTATTGACCCCGCAAAAGGCGGAACTATTGAAAGTCTTATTGGTAAAATGTTAAACAATAAAGAGTTTGTTGATAAAACTAACCCGCGCCGCTTTAATGAATTACGTGGCAATTTTTTTAAAGATGGTGGCTTTAAGGCAAGCGCTGATCAGCCTGCCGAGGTTACTGTGTTAACTGAGGGCCCACTGCAAGTTAGTTTGCAGGTTAAAGGGACTGTTGGCGGTAATCCGTTTACGCAAGTGCTAACTTTTACCCAGGGCCAAAAACGAATAGACGTCCATTTAAAAATAGATTGGCAAGGGAATCCAGGTATCGGAAATCCATACAGTCAAACAGGTAAATACGAAGCCACATCACTTAAAAAAGCATTTTATGATGATCGGTATAAGTTGCTGGCGTTGTTCCCGCTAAATCTTAAAGGCCAAAAAGTTTATAAGAATGCACCATTTGACGTAACCGAAAGTAAACTGGAAAACACTTTCTTTACCCGCTGGGATAGCATTAAAAATAACGTAATACTAAACTGGGTTGATGTTACCGATGCCAATAACGCTTATGGCATGGCTATGCTAACTGATCATACAACTAACTATGCTCATGGCGAAGATTTCCCGTTAGGGTTGGATATAGCTTATTCGGGGGTTGGTTTGTGGGGCCGTAACTACACGCTTAAATATCCTACCGAAATGAACTACGCACTTATACCCCACGCCGGTAAATGGGACAAAGCAGGTATCTGGACCGAGAGTACAAAATTTAACGAACCGTTAAAAACCATAGCCCTATATAATGCAGCAACCCTAGAGTCTGACCCATCATCAATAAAATTATCTCGATCGTTTATAAGCATTGCCGGTACCGGTTTGGAAGTATCATCAGTTACAATGGTGGGAAAAGACTTGTTGGTGCGCCTGTTTAACGCCGAGGGTGACAGTCAGCCTAAAAAGTTGTCGCTTGATGCTGTTGCCGATAAAGCCGAAGTTGTTGCTTTAAATGGCGATGTGGTACAAAAACTTACCATAAGCAAAGGTGTTATAGCGAAAACTAACGTGAGCGTGGCAATGCCAAGGTTTGGGATAAGGACGATTAAGTTTAGTAATGTAAGAAACAAATAATAGGGACTATTTGATTATTGGGATGATCAATAGTTTTAATTAGGAGCCTAAAAGTATCTGATTAAAATAATGACTGCAAGGCATAAATTAGGGACATTTTGATTGTAGCAGAAAATGTAAGATGTTACAAGGTCTACCAGCGTGTATCAAGGTGCCGCGAACTTCTAATAGTTGTCAATTTCGAACGAGGTATGAGTGAGAAATCTTATACATCTTGCCTTTAGCCGACTTACAATAATGTTTAAGATTTCTCTCACTTGCCGTTGATGGTGTTATCATCGTAGTAAGCGATGCGATGTTCGATAAAAATATAGTACTTTGTATTGCATGGTATTATATATATTATCTTTATAAAAAAAACAAGCATCATGAAATCAACTTTTATTAAAATCACAATTGTATTGCTGCTGGCGGCATGCACTCATTTAAGCTACGGCCAATGCGATAAAACCGTAACGTTAAAATCATCGAAAACCAATCACCTTGACGCAAAGGGCAATATTGAAAGCTCAAAAGATGAGAAAGCCACTATTACAATTTCAAAAACACAGGTAATCATTGTTCCCGGGGAGGAGGATCATACAATTTCGGGGGCCATCACCTCAAAAACCTGCGAATGGCCAACGGCCTTTAAAGACGGTAAAACAGTAGTGAAAGCTAAATTAGAAGACGATAGCGGAAACACACAACACTGTTGGATATTCCGGAGATGCTGACC
>DHIR01000005.1:1222-9334 GCA_002403905.1 Mucilaginibacter sp. UBA4741 | reverse complement strand
AATAAAATTTAAACAGGCTCTAAGATTGTCTATTAACAATAAAAAAAAGCCTTTCGGTTATGGAAGGCTTTTCTACAATTATAACTTAACCGTTTCCGGCAAATATTTGGCTATCAAGTCCTCATAATAAGGTTTCAATTCAGAAACAACCGGAACCTTTGGGCTTTTTGAATACAAATCATACGGATTAAACTTATCCACCCATTTAAACATATCTTTATCATGCGGGGTTAATAAATGCTTATAAGCATTTTCACGATGTTGTGAGTAGAATGAGTGATAACGGATCATATACAAAGCCGGCTCGGGCAAGTAATCTTTAGTAAGGTGATACAAATACTCATCATGACCCCATGACATGTGTACGTTGTCTAAACCGCACTCGTGCGAGTAAACGCCGTATTTGGTGTTAAATCTTTCGTCATGAATATCAGGATTAGCAGCAAAGAACTCTGGGTAAACAATTTTATCTGAGAACGCGCAGCCAACCGGGAAGGTATCTCCCACTACGTTCCATTGCGGCTCGCCAAATAAGCAAAGCACTTTACCTAAGTCATGTATAAAACCGGTTAACACAAACCAATCCGGGTAGCCATCTGCACGGATTGCTTCGGCTGTTTGTAATAAGTGTTGTAGCTGATCTAATGATATATCCGGATCAGAATCATCTACCAGGGTATTAAGGTATTCCATGGCTTTCCACCACGGCATTTCCATTTTATCAAACTTTAAGAAGTTGGCTTTCTTTGCCAACACATTATCATAAGTTTGATATTTGTGGTTAAGGCGATAAAACTCCCTAACGCCATCAATTTCGGGAGCATCATAATTTCTAAACTCCTCTTTAGTTTTGGCGGGTCCGGCTTCCGGATATCTTTTTAAAACGTCATCCTCCCAAACGTCTAAACTAGCTAAAGGGGATAATTCACTTTCATTTAGATTTTCCATATCTATTTTTATTTAATTAAAGTTACCAAAAAACTGTATAAAGTGTAGTCAATATGCCACAAATTAATACCGAAGCAACAATAAAAGACGGCGTTACCTTAAACATACTGCTATCAATCTCAATGCCTTTTTTATTGTCTTTACTTTCAGGGTCTGTTAAGGTTACTATTATCATTAATATAATAATGATGACAAAAACCCAACTCATGCGGTTTAAGAATGGTATAGCCTCTATAGCGCCACCAGATATTTGCGGCAGGTATTTAAACAATAACGATAACGGGATAACTATTACCGCTGATACCAGGGCCGCTCTTGATGTGGTTTTTTTCCAGAAAAAGCCTAATAAAAATATAGCGAATATACCTGGCGAAATAAATCCTACCCATTCTTGTATAAACTGGTAAACCTGGTCGAATGTGCGCAGCGTTGGCGCAACACACATGGCAATTACCGATGCTACTACAACCGTAATACGCCCTACATTAACCAATAGTTTTTCTGAGGCTTTTTTGTTGATATATTTCTTATAAATATCTAACGTAAAAATGGTAGCAATACTATTGCTTTTACCGGCTAACGAAGCTACAATAGCCGCTGTAAGGGCTGCAAATGCCAATCCTTTTAAACCTGTTGGCAAAAGATTCATTAATGTTGGGTAAGCATGATCTGGTTTAACCACGCTGCCATCCATCATTTCTGTATGAAAATAACCATGTTGATACAATACAAATGCAGCAATACCCGGAATTACCACAATAACCGGTATTAACAATTTTAAAAAAGCCGCGAATATCAGCCCGCTACGTCCGGTTTTCAGATCGGCACCTAACGCACGTTGTACAATGTATTGATTACAGCCCCAGTAGTTTAAATTGTTTATCCAAAGGCCGCCTGCCAGTACGGCAATGCCCGGCAGGTCATCGTAATACTTATCTCCTTTATGAAATATCATGTGGAAGTGATCTGAAGCCTGATCTCTTAGCAAAGGCAGGGCATCAAAAACTGTTTTGGCACCCAACTTATCAGCCACTAAATGCAGAGCCATGTAGCAGGTTATTAAGCCTCCCATCACTAACACAAATACCTGTATAACATCCGTGTAGCCAATAACTTTCATGCCGCCCAACGTAATTATAGCCGAAAATATAGCTAACCCAATGATACAGACCTTAAAATCAATACCGGTAATGGTTTCGATAGCTAATGCCCCTAGAAAGAAAATCGAAGTTAAATTAACAAATACATAAATTAACAACCACAACACGGCCATAACACCACTCACGGTATCATTGTAACGCATGGCCAGGAACTGAGGCATGGTATATATTTTATTTTTGAGATAGATGGGCAAAATAAATATAGCCACAATAATGAGTGTAGCCGCGGCCATCCACTCATAGCTGGCGATGGCCAGGCCCATGGCGAAACCGGAGCCCGACATAGCGATAAAATGCTCGGATGATATATTAGATGCTATAATAGATGCACCGATTGCCCACCAGGTTAATGAGCCTTGCGCCAGGAAGTAGTCTTTGGTATCGGCATTAAGGTTCTTTTTGCTTTTATAAACCCAATAGCCATAACCGGATACTACAATAAAATAAATAAGAAATACAATATAATCACTAGTAGACAAATGGTTCATTTATATCAGGATATTAGGGTTATGAATTGGTACTATCGAAGTACCGCAAAATAATTGTTATAAACAAATTACCAAGGCTATTAAAGTACACCTTAAATCTCTATATATTTATTAAGCCGGCATGTAGATTATTCTACACTAAAGGTAGAACAAGGGTGAGAAAGGGAATAATACAGTACTACCGGGGTAACAATTTTAGTGGAGTGTGAATTTGGTTATTGCAAATAGATGCTGCAAAAGGGATTTTTGCTACTAACATGTATTTGCCTTATTATAATTTAATCAAGCAGGATGATTCCCAATTTATTATAAAGGATGTAAAACTGATATCGCCTAATAAAACAGTCGATCAAAAATAATTAGTGTTTTACCTGCTGTTTTGGTTCATTCAAATTAACACGCTGATATCGTTCTAATAGTCCATATTCATTGATAGCGTAATTGGCATCGTTAGTATCGGTGTCTATTTTATATTGAATTTTAGATTTGTGTATTTTAGCATATAAGGGTACTAATATTGCACTTAATACTAATACTATTTGGAAGGTTATGAGTAGCATGATATATCTATTTAAATTTCATACTTTTTATTAACCAAAAAGGGTGCCGAAATTTTATTTTGATATAAAAATGCCATTTAACCTAATTAAACGGCGTTTTTGGGATTTGTTATTGCTATTATTACTGTATAGCAAATTGATACTATTCTGTTATTATCGAATAGTATAGCAGAATTTTACTAGCTAGTTCACTTTTAACCAACCGGTTATACTCATCTGTGGTTTATTGGTGCATAAAACTTCATGTTCCAGCTCGTTACTTTTAAAAAACACGCTTTTTCCATTTTCGGGTGATATATTTTGCAGGCCATCAATATGATGTATGCACAACTCTCCCCCATCAGCTTCAAGCCATCCGGGGTTTAAATAAATGATCATGGAATATTTGCGACTATCGTTACTTTTAAACTGATCAAGGTGTTTTTTATAAAAACTACCTGTTGGATATAAAGTATAATGAAATTCATAGCCGGTAATACCCGTATAGCAGGTATTATTTAAATGGAGTATAAAACTATCCATTACATCAAAAAATGCATTTTCATGGCTATTATTATGCTTTCTGTCAAGCCAATAGATCATATCCCCTCTTACCTTGCTGTCGTGCTTTACATCCTTATCGTTTCCGGTACCGGCATGTTTAAAAAGCTTTTCAGAATAAATATCTGTAAGATTTTGCTTGAGCTGCAACGAAAGTTGCGCATTGATGAAGTTTTGTGTTATACCTACTTTATTGTCAATAAAACTGTCAATAAGGGTATTGAATATATTTTCCAATAAATATGGGGTAAGTACTATGAGCTATATGGGGTCAAGGTACTTTTAATTTATTGATTTTGAGTTATATACTTATAGATTGACAGAAACCCCACCCCATTCTTCAGGCGTTACATCGGCTATAGTTTGCGAGAAGGTCCATAAATGACCGCCAATATCTCTAACTGAATACTGCCGCTCACCATAAGGAAAGTTTGATGATGGCCTCAATATATCAGCACCTTGCTTTTGAGCATGCTCACAATGCGCTGATACATTTCTTACACGTACTAATATTGTACTTCGGTGGATGGGCTTATCAGGGTTTGCTTCGCTGATAACTATAGCTCCATCCTCAAAAGAAAGTTGTGCCCTATGGTTTCCTACCCGCCACCGCTCAGAAAACCCGAATGTGTTAGTGAGCCAGCTTATAGCTGCAACAATATCCACATATTCTAACACCGGGATTATGGTACAGGCCGGCATTGACAGGTTATCAGGTAGCTTATTGGGGTTCATAATGTAAAGCTAAATAAAAGAATAATTTTTATTAAATGCTTGATGAACATACATTTTTATTCACAAAAAAAGCCATTTACGTTGAGCAAATGGCTTTTAGAATTGTGTTCAACTAGTGCCTAGTTTTTAAATCTTGGCTCCATAAATGGGTAGTTGTAAACATCAGCCACTGCTTTGTAAGTTACAGAACCATCAAACGTATTTAATCCTTTTAACAATGCTGGGTTATCAGAGAACGCTTTACTATATCCTTTATTAGCAATTTGTAATGCATAACCTAAAGTTGCATTGGTAAGTGCTATTGTTGAAGTATTTGGCACAGCGCCAGGCATATTACCTACCGAGTAATGCAATACATTATGTTTAACGTAAACCGGGTTATCATGTGTAGTAGCATGATCAGCAGTTTCAAACATACCGCCCTGGTCAATTGCAATATCAACAATTACAGAACCCGGCTCCATTGTAGTGATCATAGCTTCTGTAACCAATTTAGGTGATTTTGCGCCCGGTATTAAAACCGCGCCAATAACAAGATCTGAATTTTTAACCGCTTTGGCAATATTGCTTGAGTTTGAAGCAAGGGTTGATATCTGATAACCAAATATATCATCCAATTGACGCAGCCTGTCTAAATTATTATCAATAATGGTAACATCGGCACCTAAACCAATGGCAATTTTAGCAGCATTTGTACCAGCTACACCACCACCAATAATAGTAACCTTACCCCTGCGTACACCAGGCACCCCACTTAACAACACGCCTTTACCACCGTTTGGTTTCTCTAAAAAACTCGTGCCAACCTGTACAGCCATACGACCGGCAACTTCGCTCATTGGTGTAAGCAATGGTAATGTACCGTTTGGTAGTTGTATAGTTTCGTAAGCTACAGCGGTAACTTTACGCTCTAATAATGCGGTTGTTAGTTTTGGCTCGGCAGCTAAGTGCAGGTAAGTAAACAATACCAGGTCATTACGGAAATATTGAAACTCACTTTCAATAGGTTCTTTAACCTTCATCACCATCTCGGCACCCCACGCTTCGGCAGCAGTATCAACTAATATTGCACCGGCCTTTTCATAGCTTGCATTGGTAAAACCAGAGCCTTCACCTGCAGTTTTTTGGATTGATACCTTATGACCCGCTGCAACTAATGCTTCTACACCTGCCGGTGTAAGGGCAACCCTGTTTTCGTTGTTTTTAATTTCCTTTGGAACGCCAATTGTCATTTTTATAGTATTACTTTATGAGATAAATAAATTATCAATAATCGAACCCATTTTACAAGTCCGATCACCGCAAAAGCGGATTGATATTAGTTTAGCGGGTATAATTCTGAGACAGTTAATTTCAGGCTCCAAAAATAATCAAATAATCTACCTTTGAAGATTTTGCACCAAATTTTATTTGGTGGGATTAATTGTTTAACTTGTAAATGACAAAACAAAGGCTGTAAATGAAGGTTAATATAAAATAGAATGAAAAAAATCCTCGTCTTATTTCTTTTGCTCATCAGTATTAACTGCCTGGCACAGGATAGTTTGCAAACACTAAACTTTGAACGTAATCATATTAAAAATACAGGCATGCAGGTTTTGGGCAGTTGGGCAATTGCCAACATAGCTGTTGGGGGTATTGGCTGGGCAAGCACTAATGGTAAAACCAAATATTTTCATCAAATGAATGCTATTTGGAACGTAGCCAACCTTGGCGCAGCTATACTGGGCTATACCAGTACTATAAATGACAAGAACAAAACCGACACCCCAGAAGAAAGCCTTAAAGAGCAAAATAAACTGGAAAAGATATTCCTGGTAAATGGTGGATTAGATGTGATCTATATTGGCGCGGGTGTATATTTAAACCATCGCGGTAATATGAATAACTCCGACCAGTCCCGTGGATATGGGTCAGCAGTGGTTTTACAGGGTGCTTTTTTATTATTGTTTGATGCTACCATGTATACTTCAGAGAGGCGTATTGGCAATAAACTGCGCAAGTTCCTGATGAAAAACCCTATTACTTTTGATGGGCAAAAAGTGGGAATGGTTGTAAGTTTTTAATTTTATAACAGGCTCTATTCTAATTAAATAAGGATAAAAATACTTAACATACAAGTGGTTGTTAACATAAATATAATATTAAATACACATTACATTAACCTAACTTTGCAAAAATTTAATTCACAACTTAATTGATTAGCCACATACCACAAAATGAAAAAAGCAAAAAACAACTCAATAGCAAAAAAAGCCAAGAAAGCTTTAAAGAAAGAATTAAGCGATAAAATTGCCGCTCAGATAAAAATAACCGTAGGCCAATTTTTACCGGGATTAACAAAAGCAGGAAAATCAATAGAAAAAGCGGCAAAAAATTTAGCTAAGAAATTAGCCAAACTAACAAATGATAAGGCTACTGTAATTAAAAAAACGGTATCTGTAACCTTAACTCCACCAAAACTAGTAACTGCTGAACCAGCCCCTGTTAAAGCTACGCCGGCAAAGACTGTAGCAACAAAAGCTGCCGCTAAACCAGTTGCAAAAGCGCCTGCAAAACCTGTAGTTAAGAAACAATAAAGAGATTATATGTAGAGACGCAATATATTGTATCTCTACATATAAATATCTACCCAATGTTATAGTAAAATTGTTCTGCAACTATTTTACCGTCTTTCACTTCAAAAACAGCAACCTCGCTCATAGGCATGCGACCACTTTTTTTGTAAGTAACGTCCATATCCATAGTGACAGTAAAATGGTTACCAGCAACTAAAGGATCAGATATAACACCGCTGTGTATTTCTTCAACACTATTATACCAGTCTATGGTTTTTGCTAATACGGTAGCTTTACCTGTAGAAACATTATCAGGAACGCCTTCCATTTCTTTACTAACAATATTATCGGCATACAGCTCGTTAATAGCGTCAACATTTTTGCCTTCGCGGCAGTATTGAACTAATTTGTCGGCAACTTCTTGTGTGGTCATAACAATTTAATTTAAGTGGGTTAATATTAGTAAAGCTATAACTTTTACAACAAGCCAACCTTATTTCTAAATTAAATTTAAGTTACTTCTTTCGGCCTATTACATTTAAGGAGATAGCACTATTGTGAGGGATACCCAATGTAGTACCCGGAATTACCTTGAAATAAGATTTCAGATAACCATCTACAATTGCTTTTATAGTATGATCTGTTGATTTTACAAACTCGGGGAATACATAAGTTAATGGCTTTTGATAATGTATCTGCCCCTTCGTATCTACCGTCGCCCAAAACGAATAAGAAAAAACCTCGTAGGCTTTTTTAATGTGGATAGTATATTCTGGAAACATATATTCATCAGATGCATCCCACTTATTCATAACATCTGCCTCCACTCCTTTTTTAACAACTGTCGCCAGCGGAGTTTTACTTATAAATTGTACGGGTTTACGAGCGGCAAAGAAACTATCAACTCTGGCACCCAGATCTGCCATCCGTTTTATAACGTATAAGCTATCACGTCTTAATGGTTTCCGTAAATCATCTGTAGTTTTATGTAATACATTCTTGATGTAATTATCGGCATACATAGTCATGTACACGTTTGATTTTACGTAATAAACCGTTTTACCTTCCACCTTTAACACCTGGAACTTTAAGCTATCTTTACTTATATGCATGGCCTTTAGCC
>DHIR01000005.1:0-1091 GCA_002403905.1 Mucilaginibacter sp. UBA4741 | reverse complement strand
CTTATATGCATGGCCTTTAGCCAGGTGCCCGAAATATTGAAAATAGAATCATGATCTAATGTAACCGGGAAATCCAGGAACTTATCTTTATCCGGGTTGTAAACACTTGCTAACTTGTCTGAATAGAACATCAGCTTCCATATAGGTGCCAGCTGATAACCGTCTTTGTTAAATATTAAACCATTACCAAAACTGCGGCGCACCTCGATGTAAGTAATACGTTTTACAGGCTCGAAAGATATTTTGTTTTTTATAGGATTATCAAATTTGCAGGAGAAGCAAACAATGGCTATTAGGGGAATTAATAAGTACTGTCGAATAAAAGCGGATGACATATCGTAAAAATGCAGGTTTAATTTTTATTTCAGAATTTGAAACGAATATGATACATAACGGTCATGATGCGCAAAAGATATAGGGATATCTATTTGCTGGTTATCATGTAATAAAACGGGATAACCTATTGGATGTTTATTGATCCAAAGATCATCTTCTATAATTAAACTGTTTAATTTGTCTAACACAAATAACCGTACCGCTTTTGACTGGCTTGCATGATCAGGTTTATCAATCAATTTTACGCCCCAGTACATTTGCTCAAAACCGACATCCTCATTTACAACAGTAGCTATAAAGTTTTTATTTATTGAGGATTGGAAGTAGAGTTGATTACTACCAAATAAAGCTTGCCCGGAATATAAAAGGTCTATTGATTCGCCTATTTGTAGCGGACAATTACTAAACCCATCAGAAACATCAATCTGCTGTATTTTTATTTTTGATGGAGAAAAAACAAGGTTGGCATCCCCTCTTTTTAAATATTTATATACAGACTCTTTAACAGACCATAGCAGCCAAACAAAATTCTCAAAAGAAATATCGGGTTTGTTATAAAGTGCTAACTCTGACGGGGTAATAAATTTCGAATAAAATGCGGCCTGATCAGTACGCTGTTTATCAATAGCATTTAGCGCGACAATATCATTGCCGGCGCTTATCACGCAGGCTTGTTTATTTTTTCAGAAATTACATCGATGCAATTTCCAACATTGTACATTTTTTCGGCAGCGTCAAAATCAATTTCAATATTG
>DHIR01000168.1:13799-20506 GCA_002403905.1 Mucilaginibacter sp. UBA4741 | reverse complement strand
GCGACTTAAGCGTATATACCTAATGAATTAAATAACGTCCAGCACTTTTCTAAAATCCCGGCTCAATACCTTATTGTAAAAATAAACAACGAGCCATCCATTAAAAACGGCTTAGTACGCTTTACATCAACAGTTGAGCAAAAGGTTATTAATAACAAAAGGATAAATACTACGGGCACATTACTCATCGCCATAAAAGATACCACGGCAAATAAACTTTATTATGGCGATGAGTTATTGATTCCTGCAAAGTACAGTGCAATCGACCCACCCTTTAACCCGGCCGAGTTTAACTATAAAAAGTACCTGGCTAATCAGAATATTTATCATCAGACTTTTTTATATCCAAAGCAATATGTGTTATTAAATCATAATGCTGGTAATCCAATCATTGCTTATTCTTTACGATTAAGACAGCGTTTAGTGGAGAAGCTTAAACTAAATATGCGTGATACCTCGGCCATTGCCGTGGCCTCTACCCTAATACTGGGTTATAAAGCCGATTTAAGTAATGAGGTTTTACAGGCTTATTCTAAAACAGGTACTATACATATATTATCAGTTTCCGGCGGGCATGTGGCTATTATTTACATTTTGCTTAACCTGGTGTTTGGTTTTTTAGGTCGATATAAATATGGTAAGGTATTTAAAGCGCTATTAATTATAACGCTGATATGGTATTACTCCATGCTTACGGGCTTCTCGCCTGCTGTATGCCGGGCAGCGGTAATGATAAGCCTTATTATTATCGGTAGAGCTTATAGCCGATATATTAATACGTTAAATATATTGGCTATATCGGCGTTCTTTCTTTTGTTGTACAATCCTTTATTTATTACGGATGTTGGGTTTCAGCTATCCTACCTGGCAGTTGCAGGGTTGATCATATTCCAACCTTTGGTTTATAAATGGCTAACCTTTAAAAACAAATGGGCCGATAAACTCTGGGCGGCCTGTTCGGTGTCTATAGCGGCGCAGGTGATTACGTTTCCGTTGAGCGCGTTTTATTTTCACCAGTTCCCGGTTTATTTTTTGGTGAGCAACTTGTTTATCATTATTCCGGCAGAGGTTATTTTATGCGTAGGGATGATTTATTTAGTGTTGCCGCAAATACCTTTCGTTTCAGTTTCACTGGGTTGGATATTAGAAAAATCCATAGTAATAATGAATAAAGTACTGGTAATTATTGAGCATGTCCCATTTGCCAGTATCGGTAAAATATGGTTAACCACATTTGAATATTTATTAGCTTACCTTATTATTATATGCCTGTTTTACTTTTTGTTTGACAGGAAGAAATGGTTGTTACAAGTGGGGTTAATAACTATGCTTATATTAACTATAAGCATCAGTTTAAAACGTATAAGCGCCGGTAAGGCTGATAGCATCACATTTTTAAACATGAGGAAACACCAGGGCATCATATTTAAACAAGGGGATAAAGCAATCATATTATCAGATTTGAATGCCGCAGACAAGAATTATCAATATTCCATACAACCTTATTTAGATAGCTGTAAAATTGCCGATACCGCCATATACACAATCAAGCAGAATATAAATTCAACTTTCCTGGTTAAGAACAATAACCTTATACAATTTCAAAATAAAAAAATATTATTGTTCGACAAGCGTTTACAAAACAAACAACTGCCTGAAAAACTAAAAGTTAATTGCCTGTACCTAACCGGCAACCCGCATATCACCATAACAGAGTTGAATAAAAATTATGAATATGCTTCATTGGTAATCGATGGCAGTAATATGGACAGGTTAGTAGCAGATTGGGAAAAGCAAGCAAAAACTCTCCATATAAATTATAAAATAATAAAGCGTAACAATTCGTTAGTTGTACTATCTAATTAAAAAAATTTATTAAGGCGAAAGTTTGCTTAATAAACTATAAACAACTAAATTGTGATTAATAAACAAAAAAACATGAATACTAAATTAAAAATCGCCTTAAGCCTGGCATTTACGGCTGTTGCATTTAGCGCGAGCGCTCAAAAAACCTATACTGAAGGTGTTGTTACTATCAGTATGGACATGATGGGTCAATCAATTGAAGCAAAAAACTATTTTAGTACTGATTCAACCGCGATCGTTTTTGCGGCCGGGCCAGCAAATATTAAAGTTTTAACAAATAACAAAGGCACTTACATGGCCTATTTAGTAGATGTTCCTGTAGCATCTATAAAAAAGGCTGCAATTGCCACACCCGCAGAAGTAGAAGAAGAACTTGGCAAATTACCTGCTCTTACATTTGTAAAAACAACAGAAACCAAAATAATTAATGGTTTTAATTGTAAAAAAGTGACTGTAACGGATACTAAAACTAATAAAACTTATGATTTTTGGGTAACTAATGACGTTTCTTTACCTTCGACACCTATGTCAAAGGTTTACGAAAAAGCAGGTGGCGTACCAATTCAATATTACTCTTTTCGCGATGGCCAATCATCACAAGTTACAGTAAAAAGCATAGTGGCAGAAAAAGCACCAGCAGGAACATTTGCTGTACCAAGCAATTATGATAGAATAACAATGGACGAGCTTAATGCAATGCGTGGCGGTAAATAGTCAGCCCGATAACATTTTTTTAAAGGCTTCTTAACCTTATGGTAAAATAGTTATTTTTGCCATCCGATGTTGAGAAGCCTTTATAGTTTTATACGCTTTTATATTTTTTGGCTGCTGTTCTTCGCATTAACGAGGGCAACGTTCGAGATATACTTCCTCACCAAACTTCACGGTACTACTTTTATTGATATAGTAAAAACCTACCTCTATGGTATCCGTATGGATGCTTCGGCTACGGCTTATATCGCTTTAATTCCGCTGCTTGTATTTATTGTCAACTGGTTCACGGGTAAGAAGCCGGTTAAACCTATTTGGCTGAAAGCTTACACCTGGTTCTGCCTCTTTTTTATAAGCTTCATAGCTATTATCGATCTGGGGATATTTACCGAATGGGGCGCCAAAGTTAATTTCAGGGCGTTTGATACGCTATATAATTCGCCTGCCGAGTCTATGTCATCAACGGCATCTTCTCCTATCGCGTTGAATTTCACTATAATGGCGATTTTGCTTGTTGCAGGTATTGTTTTATCCTATTTTATACTTGATCATTCCTTTAAAAAACCGGTAAAAAGTACTACAAACAAACTTATCTATTCGGTTTTATTGGTAGGGTTTAATTTTGTGATACTTCGCGGCACCTTATCGCCTGATCCTATTAACCAGAGTGCCGGCTATTTTTCTGACAACCAGTTACTAGATCTTTCGGCACAAAATACAGAGTGGAACTTGTTTAATAACGTTTTTGAGAACCTACGTAAGCCGTACAACCCATATTTGTTTTTGCCTGCTGCTGATGCCAAGAGTATAGTTGCCGAAACATTTAAGGCACAGAAAGATACAACTGTAAATATATTAACAACTGATAAGCCCAATATAGTTATCATCCAGATGGAAAGCTTTACGGCTGATCTGATTGAATCGTTAGGCGGCGAAAAAGGTGATGCACCCAACTTTGAAAAATTTATTAAAAGCGGCGTATTATTTAATAACATCTATTCGGCAGGCGACCGTACCGATAAAGGTATAATAGCCATATTAAGCGGGTTCCCATCACAAGCCATTCGCAGTATTGTTATTGATACACTAAAACAAAGGAAACTGCCCTCATTGATGACTGAGTTTAAAGACAAGGGGTACACTACCTCCTACTTTTATGGCGGCAACAGCAATTATATGAACTTTCATACCTATATGGCCGATCATAAAACAGATCATATCATTGATGAGAAGACCATGCAGAAAAGCGAGGTCGGCACAACATGGGGGGCTTATGATAATATACTTTTTAACAAGCATATAGCTTACCTGGATAAGCAAACAAAACCTTTCTTTTCGCTATTACAAACATCAACCAATCACGAGCCTTTTTTATTGCCGGGCGCACCACACTTTAAGGGTAAAGATGTAGCCGACCAGTTTAGAAGCACGGCCTGGTTTACAGATTCATGCCTGAACGCTTATTTTGAGGAAGCAAAGAAACATAGTTGGTATAAAAACACACTATATATTTTAGTGGCCGATCACGGGCATCGCTTACCAAAAAGTACGGCGGCGGCGTTTGATCCGGCTAAGTATCATATTCCGCTTTTGTTTTTTGGAGATGCAATTAAATCGGAGTACCGGGGCACTAAAGTAACCAAGCTAGGTAACCAGGTTGATATAGCCGCTACACTATTGGCGCAGTTAAATATGCCACAACAAAAGTTTAAATGGTCTAAAAACTTATTGAACCCATACACACCCGCATTCGCGTTTTTTGATTGGGATAACGGCTTTGGCTTTATGTTTCCGGAGCAGGCGGTAACTTATGATAGCTCCGGCCAGCAGGTTATCTACAGACGCAATAAAAATGCTGATAAGGTTTTAACCGATAAAGCCTTATTACACGGTAAGGCCTTTATGCAGCAAATATTTACAGAATATCTGGCGTATTAGTGATTCACTTAAAAAAGTGGATCATTACAAATACTTTAGATTGAGATAGCTAAATAATTAATAATAAGTTATTTATGCGATTTTTGATAGTTTTCAAAATTTTGAGTGGATCACCTCAGGTGGACAAGTCAGAGTATTAAATATTGCGAGGAGAGACTTAGTTTTAAAAATTTCGTAAGTCTTTAGAAGCGTTAATTCACCTCTTTATCCAACGCAACCACCCAATCATTAAACAACCGGGTTTCCATGGCTACTGCTTTATCTGCGTGCAATTGCCATTGCGGCGAGAATTGTTTAAGTTGATTGATCATTTCTTCCAGGTGCCCTTCCTCTTCCAGTATGATAGACTTTACATTTATTTTACTGCCGGCACTAACCAATGCGTCCTGGTAAATGGGGTAAAGTTCATCGGCACGTACCTCTATGGCATATGTAACTAACAAGTAAGCAGCAAAACGTAACTCTTTGCCTGTTAGGTTCAGTTCTTTTTTAAGATAACGGCATACTTCAACATCCAGCATATTTAAATAATACTTGCTGTAGTTTGATGCTACCAGGTATTCATCAGCATAGGTAGGGCAAAGCGCTTTACCTGTTTTTTCAATCTGTTTTTTTAAGTAAAAAGCATGGCGATGCTCTTCGGCGGCATGTTTAAGTATAATATAAGTAACGGTAGCAGGGTCTTCGCTGGCTGATATTTTACGCGCGCCGGTGTTTTCCATTAGCGACAGGGTGTTTAACCAGCGTGCATGTAGTTGGTTATTGGCAATTATGGTAGGTAGTATGTTGTTTAAGCTCATAAGCCCCCTCTAAGTCTCCCCCGGTAGGGGAGACTTTTTGTTTTAATAGTTGTTTATTAATTTATTCATAAATCTCCTGTTAAGAGATTTTATTTTCCTCGCCTTATTTTAAAGTCTCCCCTACCGGGGGAGATTTAAAGGGGGCCTATCTCTTCAAGCGCCTGCTCTATTTTGCTGTAAATGTAATTCAAGTCGGCGCTGGTAATGCAATATGGGGGTAAAATGTAAATAATATTTCCAAGCGGACGTAAAATTATACCGGCATCCAAAAAGTAATAATACAATTTATCGCGCAGCGAACTAAAATAAGACGTATTATCACCTGTCTCCCACTCCATTGCCATAATAGTACCTGTTTGGCGTACCGTTTTTATTTTAGGATGATCTTTAATTTTTAAAGCAAACTGGCTATGCGAATTGGCTATACGTTTTATGTTCTCTGCTGTCGATTCCTCCAAAAACAGATCCATGCTAGCCAATGCTGCCGAGCAGGCAACCGGGTTAGCGGTAAACGAGTGCCCATGAAACAAGGTCTTTAACTTATCGTTAGATAAAAAAGCATCAAATATCTGTTTAGTGCATGTGGTTAGCCCAAGGGCCATTGTACCGCCTGTAAGCCCCTTAGAGAAACACATTATGTCTGGCTGCTCATTTATATGGTCGCAGGCAAAACGCTTGCCAGTGCGCCCAAAACCGGTAAATACCTCATCGGCAATTGTAAGCACACCTTCTTTGCGGCAATATGCCATTAAATCGTTTAAATATTCAGCCTCATACATCAGCATCCCGGCTGATCCTTGTACTAATGGTTCGAAAATAAAGCAAGCCAGGCTAGATTTAAGACTTGAGATCTGAGATTTGAGATCTTGTATGTTGTTTTGGTTGGGCAGGTCAATAAACTCTACCTCAAATAATAACGAATCAAAGGCCGCGGTAAACGCGCTTCGGCCACTTACCGCCATAGCTCCGAATGTATCGCCGTGGTAGGCGTTTTTAAAGGCCAGTATTTTTGTACGGGGTTTATCCTGATTGTTCCAGTATTGCAGGCACATTTTTATGGCAACCTCAATAGCGGTCGATCCATTATCAGAATAAAAGGCTTTTTGTTGGTTGTTGGGTAGTATAGCCAGTAACCGTTCGGCTAGTTCAACCGCGGTCGGGTGTGTAAAACCGGCAAATATTACATGCTCTAGTTTAGTTAGCTGTTCGGCAACTTTTTTGGCGATGTACGGGTGCGAATGCCCGTGTATATTAACCCACCATGATGACACCCCATCTATATATTTTTTACCATCCTCATCATACAAACAAGCGCCCTCTCCCCTTACTATGGGTACAGGCGGTTTTGCTGTTTGCATTTGGGTGTATGGGTGCCATATTACTTTTAAATCT
>DHIR01000168.1:13109-13566 GCA_002403905.1 Mucilaginibacter sp. UBA4741 | reverse complement strand
GGTGCCATATTACTTTTAAATCTCGCTCTACCAGATTCATATACTATCAATTAAAAGTTTTGCAACATGTTGGTCTGTCGGGAATGTAAAATCATCTACTTTCAAATCCGTTAACTTTATCCAACGGAAGGCCTGCAATATTTCACCCTCGCCATCAAAATCAAACGGAGTATTTTTGAAAGACAAATTTAATGGGGATAGGTTATTTACCACATAATAAACACTAATGATCTGCGAATTATTAAAGGCCGATTTAACGAAGAAATCTGTCGTATAAAAATGATTGGTCACTTCTACCTCTGCATTACATTCCTCTACAAATTCACGTTTAAGCCCATCTATCAAGCCTTCGCCATACTCCAAACCACCACCCGGAAACTTGGTAAATTGCATACCGTATTCCTGCTCATCGCTTATCAGTAATTCCCCGTTATCATTAATTAACAAGCCATAAACA
>DHIR01000168.1:0-12905 GCA_002403905.1 Mucilaginibacter sp. UBA4741 | reverse complement strand
AAAGTGTTTTTTATTGCGGATAACCCTATCCATTGTCCACACAATATCTTCAGTTTTAGGCTCAACCCTTACCGGACAATTGGGCATATTGCAGTAATGGCAACAATTAGGCAGGCATGGGTCGGCATGGATAAATAGTTCGGTTTTGGTAACTCCATTATTAATTAACTTATCCACTAATGATACTTCTTCATGTACACGGTTCAGATCAAAATAATAGGGCAGCGTTAAATGGCAATCAATATGCAGCTCATTGCCATACTTTTGCGCTCTAAAATTGTGTACATCTATCCATTCATCGCGGCGTTTATCATTTAAAAACTTCACCACGTTATCCACAACCTCAAAATCGGTTTCGTCCATTAAGCCGGCAACAGACTTACGAACCAATTTATAACCAGTAAAAATAATATATGTGCCTACCAGTATAGATAATATACTATCAAGCAGTAAAATCTTAGTAAAATGTATCAGCAACAAACCCAGCACTAAACCCCCGCTTGTAACCATATCGGTTATCAGGTGCCTGCCATCGGCCTCAATAGTTATAGATGGGAGTGATTTTCCTTTACTTATCATATAATAACCCAAAGCGCCATTAATTACACCAGTTACCCCTATAATACCGGTACCAATAAGCAGGTCATGTATGATATTAGGATGGAAAATACTGTAAACCGCTTTCATTATAATAACCAAACCGGCAACAAATATTAAAGCACCTTCTATAAAAACAGAAAAATATTCAATCTTACCATGGCCGTAAGGGTGGTTCTCATCTCTTGGTAGGGCTGCTAAATAAATGCTAAAAAAAGCGAAAGAACTGGCTATTACATTAACTATGCTTTCGGCGGCATCTGTTAATACAAAATTAGAGTTGGTTAATATGTATGCTGCAAACTTAGCCAGCATTAATACAATACCGGTAATAAGCGAAATGAGGATGATCTTTTTTTGTTGTTGCAAAGCTACTTTGTTATGGGTCAAATTTATATTATTTAAAGCAGAAAGGTGAAAGCTAAAAGCATAAAGCAATATTCAAACAGATAGTTTTCAAACTTTAATTTTTGCTTTCGGTTTTAGTCTTTTTGCTTCAAGCTAATTTTCTATATTTGCCGCATCAACATAAAAAAACAACTATGAGTGCATTAAGTAACAGGATAAACAACCTGTCAGAGTCAGCTACTATTAAAATGGCCAAAATGGGCCGTGAACTTGCCGCTAAAGGTGTTGATGTGATCAACCTTAGTTTTGGCGAGCCGGATTTTAATACCCCAAAGCATGTTAAGGAGGCCGCTAAAAAGGCAATGGATGATAATTACACCTATTATACCCCGGTACCGGGATATCCTGAACTGCGTAAAGCTGTTGCTGCCAAGTTGAAGAATGAGAACGGATTGGATTATGATTTCAGCCAAATCGTTGTATCAACCGGTGCTAAGCAAGCAATTGCCAACGTTTTGTTTTGTTTGGTTAATCCGGGTGATGAAGTGATCATCCCTACTCCTTATTGGGTATCATACTCAGAGGTGGTTAAACTTGTAGAGGGCAAAAGCGTTTTTATTGATACCGCTGTTGAGCAGGATTTTAAAATTACGCCCGAGCAATTAGAAGCGGCAATTACACCTAAAACTAAAGTGTTCTTATTTTCATCGCCTTGTAACCCAACCGGCAGTGTTTATAACAAAGCTGAGTTAGCCGGACTAGTTAAAGTATTTGAAAAATATCCTGATATCTACATTATATCAGACGAGATCTACGAGCATATTAACTTTGTTGACAAGCACGAATCAATAGCGCAGTTTGCAAGTGTTAAAGATCGTGTAGTTATTATCAATGGATGGTCTAAAGCTTTCGCGATGACCGGATGGCGCTTAGGCTACTCGGCTTCAAACAAAGAGATTGCTGCCGCTTGCGATAAATTGCAGGGACAAATCACATCAGGCACTTCATCTATCAGCCAGCGTGCCGGTATTGCCGCTTACGAAGGTGGTTTAGAAACTGTACTGGAAATGCGCGAAGCATTTAGAAAACGCCGTGACATTGTTTACAAATTAATGAGCGAGCTTGATGGCGTTAAAGTAAACCTGCCTGAAGGCGCGTTTTACTTCTTCCCTGATGTTACTTATTACTTTGGTAAAAGCTATAATGGCAAAACCATTAATGATGCCGACGAATTAAGCATATATCTTTTAGAAGAAGCGCATGTATCAACCGTTGGCGGTGATTCATTCGGTGATAAAAAATCTATCCGCATGTCGTACGCTGCATCCGAAGAAAAATTGGTTGAAGCTATGGCAAGGATTAAAGCAGCGTTGGGAAAACTTGTCTGAACCGCAGCTTATGTTGATTAAATGATTTCTTGTCATCAGCGAAATCAATAAATCATTCAAATCAACGGTTCAGACCAACAAAAAAGCCCTTTGCAAATTGCAAAGGGCTTTTTTGTTGGTTATAAAACTTTGCGGTGAGGGAGGTAATAGAACCTATCGCCGTATATTATTGATAAACAGTAATTTAAGTACCATGAGATAATTAGCCGCCATACATGTCGCCGACCCTTGTTTACCTCTGTAAATCTTAGGTCAAAGATATGCAATAATCAATTAACCAACAACTTATCTTACATTAATTAGCAGCTTATATATCAATTAACTTTGATATGATTTGGCTAAGATTAAACGTTTGCAAACGGCTGTGAATACAGCTTGGCACAATATGATAAATATTTACAGAAATCTCGAAGCGAAAAATTTCCTCGAAATTAGCTTACAAGCTTTGGCAGTGAGCCGGGTGGTGGGGCTTGTAAGCTAATTTTGAGGATGGCCGGCAGCACAGGCCAAACATCGGGGTAGAAAGTGAGTTGTGCCGGACAGGCGTGCACAGGCCCCCTGTACGCGGGACAGGTATTGAATTTCTTTTATCTTCAATATAGGGTTGTTGATAATCCCCGATTGTTTTTAATTTTGCCGCTCTCTGCATTGACCATTGCAGAACCTAATAGTTTACCAAAAATGCAAATCGACCCAATCACTAAAGAAGAACTTATTGCTATCCGTACACAAACTAATGGATGTAGTAGTGTTATCCATTTAAATAATGCAGGAGCATCGCTGCCGCCGGACGTGGTGATCGATACCGTTGTTGCTTATTTGAAGGAAGAAGCGACTTATGGCGGGTATGAAACCGAGTACAAGAACATCGCCCGTATCGAAGATACTTACCGGCTTATAGCGGAACTGATTGGTGCCGACAAGGATGAGGTCGCTATATTTGAGAACGCCAGCGCAGCCTGGGGTACAGCCTTTAAAGGGCTGAAGTTCGAAGCTGGCGATGAGATCATCACCTGTGAGATGGAGTATGTGACCAACCTGATCGGGTTGTCCGACATACAAAAGAAAGGTGTCAAGGTTGTTGTTGTCAATAATGATGAACACGGCAACTTCCCGTTATCTGAATTGGAGAATGCCATTACTGCCCACACGAAGCTGATCTTAGTAACACATATTCCATCATCGGGCGGTGGCATACTGCCTATCATGGAAATCGGCAAGATCGCAGCAAAACACCAAGTGCTTTACATGGTAGATGCTTGTCAAACCGCCGGACAATACCAAATTGATGTTAAGGCGATCCAATGTGATATACTATCCGCAACCGGCCGTAAGTACCTGCGGGCACCGAGGGGAACAGGCTTTTTATTTGTAAAAAGAGTGTCCAGGATAAGCTGTCGCCCATCTTGCTGGATTTCCTTGCAGCAAGTAATGTAAGCCTGGATGGATATACGCTGCGCAATGATGCAAGACGCTTTGAACTTTACGAGAAGAGCCGCGCACTCACACTCGGGTTAGGGAAAGCAGTAGCATACGCGCTCGACATCGGTGTGGACAGGACCTGGCAGCGGGTACAGTACCTGGCCGATCTTACGCGCCGGGAGTTAAGCAGCATTCCTGGTATTATCGTTCATGATATCGGTAGTGAAAAGTGCGGTATCGTTACTTTTTCAGTCGCCGGGTCTGATAGTATGTTAATCAAAAATAAACTGGTAGAACAGGGCATTAACGTATCGTTTGGTGGAGCACAAGCCACACCGATTTATATGGAGAAACATCAATTGCAGGGTATCGTCAGAGCATCGGTACATTATTATAATAACGAGGAGGAAATCCTAAAAATGTGCGATGTGCTAAAAATGATTATAAAAGAAGTATAATACCAACAGTCAAAGGAATAGTTTACCTATTCCTTTGACTGTTTATTTATCTATCGGCCTATTTTCGGGCCCCGGTCATAGCCTTCGTCCATGTCTTTTCCGGGGCCCCTGCCTTTTTTTTGTATTAAAGATTGCTTTTGTTCCTGCTGCAATTTAAAATCCGGGGATTGTTTAAATAATTGCTTTGGCTGCATCATCATGGCGCGGAGGCGCTGTTCGATATGTTTCCAATGGTAGTTACCATTAACCATTTCCACCTTTTCCTTGAAATTGATGTCGTCATGGTAGTTGAGCGCTTTTAATACCATCGTAGGGTTCCTGGATTGGTATTTCGTCTCATAGGCATCCACCATGTCGGCCAGGTTCATACTGGAAGAAAGGTAAGCGACATCTATAAAATCTTTCAGCCGGGTGCCGGTGCCGGAAATGGCGTTGAGTTTCATGGCTGCAATATCTTCGAGGGCAGCCATTCGCACCCCTTCTACTTCTTTTAATGGTTTGACCAAAGGGTAATTGTGCGTGATCAGATCGACCTGCACCCCGTCAATTTTACCTTTCAAAGTGTTCGGCGCTTCATAGGATAGCTGGAATTTATACTTGTTTGCTAATTCTGACAGCAGCATTTCCTTGTCAAAGCTCTGCTTTGAAAACAGATCAAGATCGATACTGATCCGATGGCCTATCTGTAAGGATAAGGCAGTACCGCCGACCAAAAAAAAGTCTTTCAGGAGTTCATCCTGCATCAATGTTTTTAGGAGTTCCAGTGTTGGTTCCCTAACTGTTTCTTTATGTAGCATTTCATAGTATTTAAAGGTATGTTAAATTGATGGCTGACAAATTGCATATCCCTGTCGTTCAGGTAGCCTATATTTTTGATAGCTGCCTTCACACCATCGACCCCATACCGGTTCAACATAAAATACCAGTCGTTCGGCCAGCCCCGCTGGATCACCCTTTCCACGACGATATCCCGCATATCTTCATAGTCGAAGTCGGTGAGATTATACTCCCACAGTAAGCTCATATCAAGCTGCGCGTTTAGATGTTTTTTATAATCGTCAAAATACATGATCTGGCAATGATTGCTTATTACAAATTTACGCAAAACAGGCCGCAAAGGCAAATTTACGTGGACTGGCCGGGTACTGTTATTCATCAATTCTCTCTATAAATTCATAGGCTTCTGTCTTGGGATGAACCTTTACCCGAACCTTCCCGTCTGCATATTCCTGGATATAGATATTCTCATCGGCACAGGTTTCATTCTTGTACCGGATGTAAGTGCCATCCGGCGGTTCTTGTTCGATTTCTTCCTTCACCCGCAAACCACCCATCGCTTCATATTCGCGCGCTAATTTTTCAAGCAACGCATAAAGCGGGCTGTCCGGGTGCAAATGAGGTTTTATTTTTAACCAGTCGGTAACAGGCACCAGCACCCCGACAGGCACCTCTTCCCTTGTAACCACTATGGTTAGCGCAAGCGGCGCAACCGTATTCCCTAAATTTTGCTCTTTATCGCCCATCTCTGTGTTTTATTTGGTTAGCATTATTGTTGCTTTTTTTGACTGGCCTGGCTTCCATTAGCTCATGCGCCTTATTGGTGAATCCAACCGGATCAGAATAGAAACCTTTGTCTACTGTTTTAGCGACATCGGGATAATATGCTTTTACTAAGAAGTAGCTAAGCGTGTCGCTTCTCATTTCCTCGTTTGCCTGCATCAGCTCTTGTTTGCCATTGTAAAAGAAATAGGCCGTCACAAGTGAGCCCAGCATCAAGCCGAAGGTGACCAGGAACGCAACTGATCTTATTTCAAAATGATGGTGGTGCCTTACGGGTATGACCTTGGGCATACTATCGATCTTGCTTTCCATCCGCTGCACACTTGCATCGATCTGTTGCTGGTGATCGCTTTTTAAAAACTCCTGTACCAACTTGTTCAGGAACTTTAATTCCCTGGTATAATCAGGGATGTAGATCTTCGGGTATTCCGGCACGAAGGTTTCTTGTTCATTTTTTGTTGTGTTATTCATAATTAAAATGGTTAATAGTTTATATGTATTACCAGCCGCCAATGCTTTGGCCCCGGCTTTGTTTTTGGCTTTGCGCCCTTTCCTGCTGAAGCTTGAGTTCCTGCCGGTATTCCAGTTCCTGCTGTTTCCTAAGCTCTTGTTCCTGCTGTTCCGCTTCTCTCATTTCCAGCTTTTGCACAGGGGTGCCGTGTTTAAGTGTATTGGCATATTTAAAAGTTTCCCATAGTTCCCGGTCATAATCAAAACTTTGATCAAATTTCTTCTCTGCTTTTTGCTTGAACACCACGCGGTCAAACTGACCGACTTTCAGGCTATGCGCTATGTTTTTTCCTCTTGAATTGTTGAGGGGGCTTAAACGGATACTATCGGTTATATCTTTGCGGCTGACAATGATCTGTACGTGAATATGCTCACCGGGTTTCTGTTCTCCCCGTTTGGCCAAGCCTTGTTTAACTTCCTCGTCCTTATGGGTATAATAGCGATGGTTTTCAACTTTACCGAAATATAAGAGGTCTTCTTTGCCTTTTACATTTCCCTTTTTAAAGTTTTTTGCATATTCATCCATAAGCTGGTTGGCGTATTGTTTTAATTGCTGTTTAGCGCCTTCTTCGCCAAATTCTTCTTTCAAGAATTTCAGTTCATGTTCGCTTGGGCTGATGTTTAGGAGGAAAAATTTAGCTTCGTCTTTGGATAACCTGTCGGTATTATGGTCAATGTCATAACGCACTTCATAGGGTTGTACATTCTGCCTTTGCTGGTTGAACCAGTATTCGGGTTCAAGTTTTGGGCTTTGTTCCTGTAAGAGTCTGTTTTCTTTTTCGAGGTAGGCGACAAGCTGCCCGCTGCTGCCCCTGTTATTACCACTCTCGCTTTTTGATATGTTAATGTGCATTTTGTTTTGTTCTTTTATGGCCTTAATGCTTCGATTTGCATCCTCACATGGGTAATCAGTTTGTCCCTGTCCGCCTGCTTACTCATGATACCCATGCCCAATTGCTCACGGGCCTGGATATAATATTCCAGTATTTCAGAAAAATGTTTTTTCATCTTGGCGGCAGCAGTTTGGGACATTTCTAACCCCCGGACACTTTGCAGCACTTTATTTAATGTTTCCGTTTGCTGTTTGTATAATCCTTTCTGGTCAGCATTAAACTGGATGATCTGTTCATTAAAAAAAGCGATGATCTTGTCCAGTGCCCTGATGAGCTTTTCCCCATCCTTTTTTAATGGCCGGAGCATTTCTTCTTCCATTGTTTTGATGAAGGCGATGATCGTATCGGTACGCTTCACCAGTTCTTTTTTTAATAATTCATCATTCAGGTCGCGAGGGTCTTTCTTGCTCTTATAAAAATAATCTACCATCGCGATAAAGTAATCTATCCTGGTCAGCCCGCATTTATCGGCCATTTTTTGCAGCCTGCTATCGGCTGTGATAGGGAACCTGATGGTTTTTATATTGGGGTCGGTTTGCTTATTCATAATCCGTTAATAATTGTTAATCAATCTGTTATAATAGCGGTATACTGCTTGGTATACTAAAAACGGCTTTTAATGCTGCTTCTATGGGGTAAAATATACTTCCGGTATACTAAAAACGGCCTTAGCCCCGCAGGGCAAGCGGAAGAGTCAGGTGAAACCTGACTCCCGCTTGCTCCTTCCGTTTTCACTACAGGACATTTGTTAATTGGCAAAAACACCACTGCTGCAATGCAGGGGCTGTTCTTTGTAGGTTTAGACAGGGTATTTGTAATACAAAAACTATATTTTATAGTTGCATTTACAAAAGTTTTAGAAATTGAATAAATTTTCATGGCGTTATTTTTTAGTAGCTGGTTATTTTATATCGGGATATTTGTTATACAGTTATAAAGTAACTGGCTCAGGATGCCAAGGCATCCGGCCAATAAACCAGGCTGCCAAGTTTCGGGTGGAAGCTGGCTCTCCGAAAAATCGGAGATTCTATCGCTATATATTATATGGATGCTAAGGCATCCGGCCAGTAAATAAGGCTGCCAAGTTTCGGGTGAAAGCTGGGCTGGTATCGGATATATCCGTAGCTGTCCAGTTCCCTAATACACTTATGATAGGTGGCAACCGAAGCGATCTTGCTGAACCCCATCAGTTCCCGGCGGCAGACGGCAAAGGGCTGGGCGAAGCCTTGCCTTTGCCAGCAGATAAATAGTGCGGTGTATAAGCTGATATGGGTGGCCAGTAACCGCTGGTCTTTTGCCATGCGCCTGATCCATTTGGTATAATTGGACATTTCTTTATTTATGGTGGCTGGTATCATTGGAAACCCCCTTCCAACACTTTATTGATGTCCTCTAATTTATAATACATCATCCCGCCGATCTTGCTATACCGTAGCGTACCGTTAATGCGCAGGTTTTGTAAAGTGCCTGGCGAAATGTTGAGCATTTTTCGGACCTCGTTGCTTTTTAGCCATTGTTTGGATTGACCCTGGCCGGGCTGCATTAATTGTTTGATCTCTTGTAAAAGTTCGCTTTTGAATACTTTTAAATCTTCTTTACTAATTAGTTCTACTTGCATCTGTTCTCCTCCTGTTAAATTGGTTAAATATTATGTTCTCCCTTGTCCTTAAGGCAAGGGGTTATTCTTAAAAAAAATAAAATAATTGAATAGGTTAGGTTGGTTAACGGGGCTAAGGTAAATATATGTTTTGATATATTATAATTCATCAAAACAATTTGTATATTTGTATCCTAATTCACAAATACAATTTGATTAGTTTTGATAGGGTTTGAGATACCCGGACTTATCTTATAACAAGTATTGCCGGTAAATAAGCTTAAAACGCATCAAAAAAGAATTTAAAAAAAAATGAATAAAATAAGTTATAAGACCTATTTGAATGACCGTTTGAAGGAAGTTAACTTTCACGGACAGCAAACCTATCCTTTATATGTGCAGGTAACTTATGAACGAAAGACCATTTTTTTTAAGAGTTATTATTTTGAACTGTTTTCTAAACCCCGCTTTTTTCTTGACGTGCCGGGGGCGGGCACCAAAGGCCCGGAACTAAAGCTGGCCATCCGAAAGGAAAACGAAGTGATCGATTTTATTATCGATAAGCATCGGGATGATTTTTCACTGGAGATATTTAAAGATGCCTACAATTATTATAGTAAAGATGTTTGCGATTTGGCTGAAAGCGGTTTCCGCGATTATTTATTCACTTTCTTTTGGGATGAGGGGTCGCCACACTTAGGCGACCTGGTGAAACATGGCGGCAAGTATGTTGTATCGTATGACCTGGTAAGGGATTTTAAAAGGACTTTTCAAAAAGAGCAGTATGATAAACTGGTGAAAAATAGTTTTTACTATGCGCCGCCATATCTGCCCTTATATGGCTTTATGTCGGAGCGGAAACGCTGGCCGGAGCTTTGCCTGACCATGATGGAATTTCGCGACCTGGAAACCGCGCGGGACTTCAGGATATACATGGAACGGGTATACCCTGGTGTCAATGTCCTGGAGCTCGCCAGGGAGGTCATCAACCTGCCGCATAACAGCAGGTAACAGGCACATCAATACCCATTGTAATATCGTTATGGTAAATGCCCGCAAGGGGCAATCGACTGATTGCAGCAAAGATGTAGTTTCGCATGCGCTAAACATCTTGCTGCCCTTGCGGTCAGGGCTTGCTCGGAACTCGCATGCCTGGAAGACACTGATAATTTTTGCTATGGCTGAATAAAGAAGGCATGGGAATATGGAAAACCCTGCGGGTTTACCACATTCCCACACCCCAACAACAACAATTATTTTATAGTAATATAAAAATATTTTAATCGCCGCTAACGTCACAGCAAGTATTACGGATTTAGCAATGCATCCATTAATAAGTGATTAATATAATACGTTGTTCTGCCCATTTTTTGCGTTTTCAAAATACCCGCGTCCGAAAGTTTTTTGAGCCAGCCCGAGGCGGTCTGCCGATGAGCTACGCCTTTTTTTTCAAGCAGCTCAATTTTTAAATAGGGTATTGTAAACATTAGCTGGAATAATTCATAGTTAAATGATGAGCCGAGTAGGTTTTTGATCACACCTTCCATGTTGTCTTTTAAGGATAACATCTTTCTGATCTTTTGGGTGGTCAGTTGGGCAGTTTCACTAACGGCGGTAATCATAAACATTACCCAGTCGTGCCAGTTATCTTTTTCAGTCACCCCGCGCAATAGTTGGTAATATTCCGTTTTATACTTTACGATGTAAGAACTTAAGTATAGCACCGGCTGTGGTAATAGGCCCTGCTGCACAAGATATAAGCCATTTAGTATTCTACCAGTTCTTCCGTTGCCATCTGCAAAGGGGTGTATCGATTCAAATTGGTAGTGAATAAGCGCCATTTTGATGATAGGATCTAAATCAGAAAAATCAGGATCGTTAATAAACTTTTCAAGCGCAGCCAGTTTTTCACGCAGTATGTCTTCACAACAAGGTGGCGTATAAATCGTTTCACCGGTTATTGCATTTTTTAAAGCTGTTCCCGGCGAGTTCCGTATACCGGCATTGTTCTGTTTGATGGTTTGGACTATTTCAATGAGTGTACTGGTCAGCAATAAATTTTGCTTTGCTTGCATTGTTTCCATACCTGCATATAAGGCTTCGCGATAACTCAAGACTTCCTTAGCCGCGTGATTAGTGGTAGTTTCTCCTGTTGCCGCTTTGTAAAGCTCATCCTGGGTAGTTACAATATTTTCAATAGCAGAGCTATCTTTACTTTCTTGAAGTACAATCGTATTGATAAGTAGCCTGGGGTCGGGTAGAGATGCGCATAAACCGCTTAATTCTCCTAAATGCCGTGACGCCTTGGACAGGTTGCGTAATATTTCAGGTGTTTCTATTATAGTCCCCCGAGGCAACTGTGGTAAATCATTGTAAGGTGTATTTTTATTGTAACTCATAGCTGTATATTTAGGTGCTAATGTTGAATGAATGTATATGCTAGTTATTTAATGTCGAAAATACAAAACAAATTCGACATGAGAGTTTATTAATGTTAAATCAATCGACATGAATGTAGCCGTCATGGTGAAATGTTAACTTCATTTTATCAGTTTGATTTTTTGGTTATCCTTTTAGCTTATCAGTATCTGTTGTTCAGGAATAAACTTATTCTTAATCAAAGTTTTCTTAAGCACGTCCATATCTTCCGTAACCTTGATAGCCAATACTTTGGCGTAATGCTGTGTTTGCCTCAGACTTTTGTGGCCCATCATTTTGCTAATCGTTTCCATAGGAACGTTATTGGCTAAGGTCACAGTCGTAGCAAATGAATTTCGGGCCATTTTCGAGGTAAGCTCTTTATCCACAAGGCAGGTATCCGCAATTTCCTTTAGGTATGCGTTATACTTTTGATTACTCAATACTGGCAATAACATATCTTTCGCTAAACAGGCTTCGTCGTCCTTGTATTTTCTAAGGATTAGCAAGGGTAGTGGCAACAAGGGTATAACTGCTGCTGTGCCTGTTTTTTGACGGTTCTTGTAGATTCTCAATTCACTGTTATGAGCTAAAGTTAATTCCGAACGCTTCAGCTGTTTAACATCGATGAACGACAAGCCGGTGAAACAGCAAAATACAAAAAGATCTCTTACCCTGGAAAGGCGGTCGTTATCGATCTCTTTGGACACGACACGTTGAAGTTCCTCTTTGTCGAGATAAATTGTATCGACATCATCCCTTGTCATTTCAAACTTCGCAAAAGGGTCTGCAACGAGCCAGCCATTATCTACACAATCCAATACGATCTTTTTCATATTGGCAATGTTTTTTAAAGCCGAATTGTGGTTAAGACCTTGCTCTGTCCGATACCAGTTGTAAAGTTTTTTAATAAATTCAAGGTCAAGGGAACGAATGTTCATATCCTCTACCTTGTAAAATTTCTTAATGAACTTTTGGGTGTGCTTGTACGAAGTATTAAAATTGGTAAAGGTTCCTTTGGCAACACCGTTGCCAATCATCTTTTTTAGATCATTATTGTGCCCTTCAAACAATGACAACAACATCCATTTTCGTTCATTAACGCCTGACAACAATTCGATTATCGCCAAAGACGTAACAACTTTTCCGCGGTCTATCAGGTGCTTCCTTGCATCATACGCTTTATTTTGCAAAATGTCGAGATACTCATTAAGCGTTTTAACATCCTCCTTATTTCCGCTGGCGCGGTTTGCCTTAGAATTCCACTTTGATGGTTCCCAGGAGCGTTTTACAGACAGATCCTTGGATTTCCCGTCAACAGTAACTTTAAGGTAGACATATACTGGTCCACCATCATAATTTCTTGGCCGTTTTAAAAAAAACATTAGGCCTAAACTTTTTTCTAACATAAATCGATAGATTTTTTAAGTGAGTAAATATCGAAATAAGAGGTAAAGAAGTCAAGATGTTCAATGATTGAACATCTTGTAAATCAGTTAATTAACCCATTTACGTGGCGTCTTTTTTTCGGTTTAAAAAGACGCCACAGATGTCGCTCATTTTCATTGCGATTTCATGTATATTTTGGCTAACTCTCAAAAATAAAAAAGCCTGTAAATCAACTATTTACAGGCTTTTGATGGTTTTTAAATTCCGTTTTCGCGGTGAGGGAGGGATTTGTTTACCTCTCAAACCGTTTTGATATTCAATATGT
>DHIR01000056.1:6576-13871 GCA_002403905.1 Mucilaginibacter sp. UBA4741 | reverse complement strand
GGATCAATGGGATTGGTTTCTCCAGCTATTTATTCATTTCGAAATAATCTATTTTTTCCCCTTTTTGATTGTAGACATCATAGGTTAATTTCCGGCCTTCAATGGCCATAATGGCATAATTATACATTTTTGATTTTGACGTGAATAGCATGGAAGACATCGTTGCTCCGCCTAGTCCCTGAGGTGATCCGCCCGAGGTGCCATTGGTAATGTAGACGGTACCTGCCGGCTTAGGGTATAAATGAATGTTTTCCTGAGGGAGTGGCTGATTGTTACGGATCGCTTTATGACGTTCGTAAACGTGGCGATGACCAGCGAGGGCAAGATCTACCTGATATTGATCGAATAAGGGTGTAACCCGATCCTGCCAGCCCTGAACATGGCTCCAGCCAAAGGAATAGGCGGGATGATGCATGTAAACAATTATCCAGGTGATTTTTTTATTACTACGGGCTGCTGCTAAATCTTTTTCCAGCCACTGATATTCCGGAGAATCTTTACCATATCTCCAATCGGTACGATGCGCTTCTTCTACCCCTTTGGCGTGTCCTGAGCTGATCGCCACAAAATGGGTATTCCCATAATTAAAGGAATAATCTGTTTTATTGCCTGGCAGATTCAAAAAGTCGTAAAAAATTGAAAAAGGTTTTTGATAGCCGGCGTCGCTAGCGTTATTGTCTACGTCATGATTACCGGTGACAGGCATAAATGGCAAAGTCGCATTAACCGGCTGAATAATATTGAAAAGACGGATCCAGCTTGGCACTTGGGAACCGGCATTAACAATATCTCCCGTATGGATAGTAAATTGCAGGGGATACTTAAGTAATTGCTGTGCAATCGAATCCGTTTTTTCAAACTCTGTATTAAACTCATTATCCTGCGTATCACTCCAAACGCCAACAGTAAATTTATGCTGGCTGCCCAAAACCGGCGCAGTTTTAAAACTATAGGTTTGACTCCAGGCCGCAGCCGAGCCACATTTATAATAATAAACGGTGTTAGGTCTTAAGCCGGTCAATACCGCCTTATGCAGGTAGATCAGTGCGCTCTGTGAATATTCAGGCGTCACGCTCTTGGAATTAGTCAGCATTTTGTCCCTGCCGTATTTTACGATGCCCGGGGTTGCGCTGTTGGCAGACCAGGCAATGACCATGGTGTTTTCTGTAGCATGAGGCTGGGCAGAGTTCCAGCTAAGGTGAATATCGTAAGGCTGCTGTGCAGCAACAGGCCTGGCCTGCAAAATGGCAGCAAGGGCTACCAGGGTAAAAAAAAGCTTCATAGCGTATGGGTTGATGAATAAAAAAAATACGGGCGGCAATAAAACCGCCCGTAATGTTAGGTTACCAGCCTGGATTCTGTGGTTTAAGATTTGGATTCACGTATAGCTCGCTTTGCGGGAGCGGCCATAGCAGGTATTGTTGATTAAATGTTGCCCCGGTTTGATTATGATATGAAAAAGCATCCACGAAATGTCCGGTACTCAAATTATACACCTGACGGGTACGCTGAACATCGAAATAGGATTTATTTTCATAAGCCAGCTCGTGATAACGTTCGCGCCAGATAGCTTCACGGAATTCAGTTTTACTTAAACCAGAAAGCGGTGGCAGGTTAGCTCTGGTTCTGATTAGATTAATTTGGTCATAAGCAGCTTGGGTAGGGCCACTTATTTCATTAGACGCTTCTGCATAGATCAACAGTACTTCAGGATAACGCAGCAGTGTCCAGTTTTCATCATCGTTCAAATCTCCCGACGGTCCGGCTGCTTCGTTAAGCCAGAATTTATACAGGGCATATTCTCCAAATTTAACTACCCTGGTGGTACTGCCTTTGGCTAAGGCCTGTGTAAAATAAAATTGTTGTTCCTGTACCCGCTTATCATTAGGCTCATAAGAACTAACAAACTCATTAGTTGGAACAACAGATCCAATTTCACCGGTTAATTTCGAGATTCCAGCTTGTGAAGGTGTAATAAATTCGGTTAAACGGTTCGTCTTAACACCCGTTAAATACTGCACCTGAAAAATTAATTCTCCTTGATTTTTATGTGCGCGATCATGCAAGTAGGCATAATTAGGAAATAAACTATAATATTTGCCATCAATTACTTCTTTAGCTTTATCAGCGGCTAGCTGATAATAAGCCGCGCCTTTGTTTAAAGGATTCCCCGCCATAGTTAAATAAACGCTGGCCAATAATGATTTTACTGCACCTAAAGAGGCCTTCCCGGTAACATCTACATTAGGCAACCCTGAATTTTCAGCCTGCTGCAAATCGCTCACTATTAATTGATAAACCTTTTCCACCGGAGCACGGGCGGGATTAAGATCAGGACTTGCAAAGTCTACCGGAGCAGTTATTAAAGGAATGTCGCCATAAAGCCTTACCAGATAATAATAGTATAAAGCCCGTAAAAAGTAGGCTTGCCCCAGTAAAGCCTTCTGCGTCGTTGTATTCATGGTAATACCAGGGATTCTGTTGATAGCGAGGTTCGCATTGGCTATTCCATTATAAAAGCCTACCCAAACAGTTCTAAAAACGGGCTCAAGCGATGAGTTGGTGTGTTTAATTAAGGCGTTGTTATATAAACTGGAACCGCCTGAGGCCAGATGCCCAACCGGAAATTCTATTGAAGCCCAGGCAGCCTCACCAAGATATCCTTCCTCACTGGTGAAAGTTTGCAACCCGGGATATATGCCGGTAACTGATGCCTGCGCCTGGGCAGCGGTAGTGAAATAGTTTGACTGGGTAATGCCTGATAAATTATTTTCTGTAAGAAAGCTTTTTTTGCAAGCCGTTGTGCTTAACATCAATAATAGTGAAAGCACCGAGGCCTTTTTTATTTTCGAATATAATGTTTTCATCTTCTAATTATTAGTTATCGTTAAAGGGTTAAGCTTAAACCAAACATTAAAGTTCGCGGTTTGGGATAATCAGCATAATTAACCCCCTGAGAAAAGGCATTTGAATCATAATTGGATACTTCGGGGTCATAACCATAATATTTGGTTAACAGGAAGAAGTTCTGCACTTCGGTGTATAACCGCAAATGACGGATACCTAATTTTGAGCTTAACGCCGGCGATAAGGTATAACCGAGACCCAGGTTTTTACCGCGAATAAGAGAGCCGTCAGATACTTTACGGGT
This sequence comes from Mucilaginibacter sp. UBA4741, assembly GCA_002403905.1. Lineage (GTDB taxonomy): Bacteria > Bacteroidota > Bacteroidia > Sphingobacteriales > Sphingobacteriaceae > Mucilaginibacter. Next base: position 10,720 of record DHIR01000056.1, on the reverse strand, counting down.
ATCCATGTAGTAACTATAACCCGTTGGGCGAACTTGTTCCAATATTGCATTTTGGTTAGTTGGCGTCCAGGAATACAGTACAGTTGCATAGTTATTGGCTGTACCGAAACGTCCTTCGCCCGAATTTCTTTCATTGCTAAAAACTTGATTACCCTTAGCATATTGGATTTCCAAGACCAGGTCAAATTGTCCGTACCTGAAGGTATTGGCAAATGTGCCGAAGAAGTCAGGAATACCTTTGCCTATAATGGCCTGGTCCTGTGCATTTATAACACCGTCATTATTCAAATCTCTAATTCTAACATCGCCAGGTTTCAGCCCATATCTAGCCGCTTGCGCTGCCTGACTGGTACCCCAGATACCATCACGGATATAACCGTAGAATGAGCCAACAGACTGGCCCACGCGCAGAATCTGAACGCCTTTAAATCCGTAAATAATATCAGCATTGCTTACCCCTAATGCGGTTACCCTGTTGCTTAAAAAGGACCAGTTAAAGTTGGTAGACCAGGTAAAATGATCCTTTTGAATATTGATCGTATTTAAGCTAAGTTCCAGGCCCTTGTTTTCCATATTACCAATATTTCTGGTAACTGTGGTATAGCCACTGGTAGCGGGAACAGGCGCATTTAATAACAAATTGCTTGTTTTCTTTAAGTAAGCATCAGCATCTATATTAATCCGGCTGTTAAATAATCCTAATTCAAAACCCACGTCATACTGCGCTGTTTTTTCCCACTTTAAATCCGGGTTGGCAAGCGTCCCGACAGCCGATCCGGATGCCCGGGTACCAGCCAAGGGATAAGGACTGGTAGTTAAATTAGCCATTGACTTATAGGAACCTATTTCACTGTTTCCGGTAACACCAAAGCTCGCTCTTAATTTCAGGTTAGAAACAGTTTGACTATTTTTTAAAAAATCTTCCTGCGACACTCTCCAGGCCAAAGCCGTTGATGGAAAGAAAGCGAATTTATTATTGGCACCAAACCTGGAAGAGCCGTCAAAACGGCCAGTAGCTGTTAATAAATATTTTTCTTTATAATTATAATTAACCCGCCCGAAATAAGAGGCTAACTGGTACGAATTGGTAGAAGAACCCGGAGAAGTTGATACAGCCCCTGCACCAAGGTTATTAAAGGAATAATAATTATCAGGAAAGGAGGTGGCTCCCGCTACATCGGCCAGGTAATTGTATTTTTGACTTTCAGTTCCTAAAAGGATAGTAATCGCGTTATGATTATCGATTTTTTTAACATAGTTAAGGGTGTTTGACCACTGCCAAAATTTCGATTCGTTATTGGTAATACTTGCCGAATTAACACTTGAACCACCCTGAAGATTAGATGTTGAAGCCAGTGTATTGGTATTGTTTATTACGTTTGCACCCACGGTGGAAGTAAACTCTAACCCCTCCATAAATTTAACCTTTACATACGTATTCCCATTAAATGAATTGTTATTGTAAAGGATCGTGTTTTCATAAATTTGCGACAAAGGGTTATCTAATTTTTCCAATCCTCCGTAATCGCCTCCGTAACCGTAAGTTCCATCAACATATTTGTAAGGGATAAATGGAGCCATTTCAATCACATTACGAAGCACGTTGTAGGACCCATTGCTGTCATCAACCCCTGCCTGTAAACTTTTAGAATAACTTAAGGTACCGCCCACTTTTAACCAACTCTTCGTTTGCTGATCAACCACCGCGCGGACATTATATCTTGTTTGATAACTTTCCTTTACAATTCCTTCATCGTTAGCATAGCCTAAGAAGAAACCATAATTTGTTTTTTGATCGCCTCCGGTATAAGCCAGGTTGTGGTTTTGACTTAAGGAGGTTCTAAACACCATATTACTCCAATCTACATTGTAGATGGGTTGAGGAATCCCATTTTGGTCCAACTTAAAGAGCTCTTTATTTCCAAGTGTATTACCTACCAGGTAATTCTTTCTTTTAACGACAGGATCAATATACTTTCCGGCCGCAAAGCCGGTAGAATCGTAGTAGGCGGCGTTTTTATATACCTGTTCTTCCAGGCCTAACCATTCGGTAGAATTAAGCACTTTTGCCTTTCTACTGGGTGGGAGTTGATTTAAACTATAATAACTATCATAAGTTAACCGGGGCTCTCCTTTTTGACCTCTTTTAGTCGTAATAAGTATAACTCCGTTAGAACCCCGGGTACCATAGATAGCCGTCGCTGAAGCATCCTTCAAGACATCTATCGACTCTACATCACTGGGATTCAACGAAGTGATTCCATCTGTCCAGATAATGCCATCCACCACATAAAGGGGGACGTTAGACGCATTGATGGAGCTAAAGCCGCGAATGGCTATCGATGTTCTGCCGCCAGGTCGGCCGGAGTTTGTCGAGACGTTGACACCGGCAATTTGCCCCGCCAGCGATTGCTCCACGTTAATTGCCGGGCGCTGCATCAGCTGGCTGGCTTTTACACTGCCAACAGAACCCGTAAGATCGGATTTTTTTTGGCTACCATAGCCAACAACAATAACTTCATTAAGTGAAGCGTGGCTTTCGCTTAATTTTACATCCAGCTGTGTGCGGTTAGCTACTGCAATTTCCCGCGTATCAAATCCTATGTAGCTGAATACCAGTGTTGCGTTTCCAGCAATTTCAGTGAGTGTGTATCTACCATTAAGGTCTGTAACGGTACCTGCACCTCCGTTCTTTACTGTAACGGATACACCGGCCAGGGGCATTCCTTTTTCGTCCGCTACATTACCGGTAACCGTTAGGGCGACTTGTACCGCTTGGGTTCTTTCCGATTGTTCCTTTCCTTTTATCAAGATAAGCTCCCCCCGGATCTCATAAGTTAAAGGCTGATCTTTCAAAAAGGTTTGCAGCACCTGATCAATAGTCGCGTTTTTAAAATTGACGTCTTTGGGCAGCAGGGTTTTTATTTTATTAGCAGATACTAAAACATTGTAGTGCGTTTGCTTGGTAAGCTCCTTGATTATTTGTTCGAACGAGGTTTGCTTATGCGCATAGGTTATTTTCTGTGCGAATGTTGCCGCACTTACCTGCACCAAGCCCCCAATGAGTAAAAAGACGGTAAGTTTCATAATTAGGAAATATTTTTTAATGTAGCCGGGAGGCATACAAAAAACGAGTGTACAATTTTTATACATTTGTAATTCTGGTTTATATTAAAATTTTTGTTAGTAGCAATTATTGAGTGACCAGGCTTTAAGCGGAGGTGTTCCACCGCCTTCGCTTAATATCTTTCCCTGTTCACCCGTTCGGGATTGCAGGTCAGGTTTTTTTTTCTTGTCTCATGCTGATAAATTAATGGGTTTATAATCAATTGGTACCTATTTCACTTCGGAAAAATCATAATTGTCTTACCTTTTATTTCAAACCGTACGTCGCCCGTAATCTCCAGCATTTTTAAAACCTCCGATACGTTGGAATAACGCGTCAAACTACCCAAATAAGTTTCCTTTATTTTTTGACCTGCCTGGTATTGGATATCTACATCATACCAGCGGGAAATTTTGCGCATAACGCTTTCAAGGGCTTCGTTATTAAATACGAAATAATCGTTTTTCCAGGCGACAGCTTCTTCTATATTGGCTGGTACAACTTTCGTAGCAGCGTCACTGACGGTATTGATCGCCTGCTGTCCCGGTTTTAAGATAACAGTATGCGCAGCTCGGGTAAGGCCAATGCTGCCCGCTATCAGGGTTGTCTTAATTACAGGCTCATCATCGTAAGCGTTAATATTGAATTTTGTACCTAAGTCTTCTACCAGCTGCCCCCTGACACTCACTTTAAAAGGCTTACTTATATTGTGGACAACCTCAAAATATACCTGACCGGTAATTGTCACCATTCGCTCCCTGCCATTAAAGACTACCGGATAACGAATTGAGGAGGCGGCATCAAGTATGGCGATGGTGCCATCGGCCAGTGTTAATTTATATTTCCCCCCGCGCGGCGTCTCAACGGTATTGAAGAGCTGAGCTCCCTCGTTTGAAAGACCGGTCTGGTTAGAATAGCTGAGCTGTCCATCGGATTTTTTCGCAACGACCACTCCGCCCTGCCGGGCAACCAAGCCGTTTTTGGCGCCGGTTAATTGCACTTTTTCGCCATTTGCCAGGATAAGGATGGCTTTATTAC
>DHIR01000056.1:4607-6450 GCA_002403905.1 Mucilaginibacter sp. UBA4741 | reverse complement strand
GGATAAGGATGGCTTTATTACCACCCGGGCTTATATCTTTCAGATTTTGTACGGTTTGCTGCTGAGCCGGCTTTTGATGTAAAACGAAGTGAGCACCGGCAGACAGCATTAATACTACAGCTGCCGCCGCAGTGATTTTGATCCATAACTTCCTTATGCGTAATTCAGGGCTGGTAATGCCGGTTTGTGAATGAATTTGGGCAAGTAATTGCCGGCGATGCTGATCAGCTGTGAGGTTTTTCTCTACAGTTCCTTCAGCCGGTTCTTCCTTTAAAAACCACGCGTCAATTTCCTGCTGCTCGGATGCGTTGAGTTTTCCTTTCAGATAGTTCCGGGCCAGTTCTTGCAGTCGTTTATTGCGCGGTCGTACAGCCATTTTTGTGGTTCCTTTATTACAAGTACCCGCGGCGGGTAAAATCCCGCAAAAAAAATGAAATATTTAAAGAGCAGAATAAATCAGAGTAAAAAGCTTCTTAAATAAGACCGCAGCTCAATCCGTAATTTCCGCCGTGCACGTAATAAATGTGCATCGACCGCTTTTTCGGTTATATTAAGTTCGTCCGCAATTTCCTTATAACTTTTATCCTCGCTTTTTAGCAGATAAATTATCCGGCTTTTTTCAGGTAAATTTCCGATAAGTGATTCCAGGCGTTCGCGAATGTCCTCAAAAGCAAGGTACTCCTGTGTAGAATCATCTAATAGCTCACCAGCCAGCTCAATGTTTACTGAACGTTCAGCCTGTTGGAGGGCTAGCACCTTTAGCACTCTGTACTTCACCGAAACAAAAAGATAGTTGGCAAACTCACCGTTAATATTTAAACAATCGCGTCTTTTCCAAAGGGAAACAAAAACATCCTGTATGATATTTTCAGCTTCCATCAAATCACCCGTTTTACAATAAGCCAAACTGAGTACTTTATCCCAATAGCGGTTATACAAAATGTCAAATGCGCTCACATTGCCTCCTTTTAGCAAAGTAAGTAATTCTGAATCATCAAGTGTTTGGAGCGCGCTCACGGTTTAGAAAAATAAAACTATTAATTATTTGTCAAATAAAGTAAATTATTGTAAATTAAATATTAACGCCAGATAACTTTTAGCAACACCCCCTTGCATTATCGGTATCGGTGATCAGGTCATACCCGATGGACCTGACTGCTTTTTGCATATCAGCTTTCTGTATGCCTTCGGGATGAAAGATGACCTTTATCGTTTGGCTGGCATAATTAACCTCCGCTTTTTCAACGCCTTACTACGCACCAACTATCGACTACACACTGGACGCGCAGGCACCGCAGGTAATGCCCATAACGGGAAGGATTAATGTTTCTAAAAATTGTGCTACCATGATATTTTATTTGACAGTACAACTTATGGCGGGGAACAAGTAGAAATTTTACAGGATTTCAGCAAAGATTTATATAATTTGGAATGACTTTGGCCCTTAGCAATTAAAGGCTCTTGATCAGCAAACCTTCAAACCCGTCGAAAGGCATAAATAATTTCAACATGGGGCAATAAACGGCTTGATCAGCCAGGGGAAACCGATGCAGTCATTTAAGGGTACTCTTCGGTATCGCATTTTAGCGAGTGTGATTAACGTCCGAAACGATGAACTTATTATAGCATTTGGAATCCGCGTAAGAGAATTACGAAAGGAGAAAGGTTATACTATGGAAAAGTTAGCGGAATTAGCAGGTAATATACCCGACGAACAACTTTTAGTTTGAAGAAATTGTGTTGTAGAGCCTGGAGGCGGGTACCTTTCAGATCAAGTTTTGGCACTAAGCCTTAAATGTGATTGTAAATGTAGCACCTTCATTAATACGGCTGTCAATATCGA
>DHIR01000056.1:0-4472 GCA_002403905.1 Mucilaginibacter sp. UBA4741 | reverse complement strand
GCATTGTACACCAAATATAAACCGATACCTTTGCTGTCTTTATTATCGTGAAACGTTTGGCTAAATCCAAAAATCCGATCTTTTACTTTTTCCATATCAAATCCCAGGCCTTCGTCTTTAATGACCAGTACAACTACTCCATTCACGTTTTCGCTGTGCAAGGATATTTTAGGGTAAGTATTAGGCTTGGCATATTTAATTGAATTAGAGATTAAATTGAGGAATATGCTGTCTAAATAGGTTTTGTTAAAATTTACAACATCCGCCTTCGTAAAATCTAATATAATCTCAGTTTTCGTATCGATTATCAATGACCGTAACGATCTTAGCACTGTGTCAAACGATTCCGTTAAACTAATCTTGTTTACCTTTATGTTCAAACTCCTTTTTTGTATAAGGGTATCGAGGTAGTTATCCAATGTATTGCGAAGACTCTCTGTAGATTGTTTTAATATATCCAATAATTCAACAACCTCTTCGTTATCAACCTTCTTATTGTCTATCAGGCTGAAGATAGAAAGTAAACTATTTACTGGTGATCTTAGATCGTGCGCGGTAGTATAAGCTAATTGTTTAAGCTCATTATTGATTTCTGTAAGATCAGTTAATAATAAATTCCTATCTTCTTCAAGCCGCTTTTTGTGGGTAATATTTTTGGCAATTGCAAATACAACCTGTTTTTCTTCTATTCCTATGGATGTCCATGACAGCCATACAATCTCACCCGATTTTGTTACGTATCTATTTTCGAAATCGATTAGCGGGATGGATCTTTTGACTGATTCTCTGCTTTCTATAGTGGCAACTTTGTCCTCAATATAGACAAATTCATTTATAGGTTTTGAAAATAGCTCCTCCTGGGTATATCCCAGTGTATTTGACACCGCCGGGTTGATTTTTTTGAAAAAACCATCATAGCCTGCAATGCAGATCATATCTGGCGATAATTGAACAAAAAGATCCACGTCAAATGTTTCATTTACGAGCAAACGGCTTATATCTTTAGCAGCGTCCATCTTAGTTTAATCAGTAACATTAGGCAAGTATCAAACCCCTTTATGCTACAAATGTTTTATACTTATTTGACCCTAAGGTAATTATATGCTCGCACTCTTCCGAATAAGTTTTACAGGTTATATCTTTTATAATAGCATCTAATTCATTTGCGCTGATTAAAACGTAATCCAGAATCCGAGAATGATCTTTTGAATCGTCCTTATGATTACATCAACGCTGATAGTCAATTTAATAAAAAATAAAGTAACATAATAGTAACATTTTTAGTTATGCAAAAATCGTGAAATCTATTAGCTGAAAATAGTCTGACAGATAACCAACACAACATTTTCTGTTTGTTAAACGGTAATTATTTTTAAGTTATCAAATAAATTGGAAATTTTACTACAGAGTTAGCGTTTTATGCCACTCTTAGCTTGAGAGACCTATTCAGAGACCTGCAATAATTTTATTGCTATAAGATATTAATAATCAACTTAAAGGAATTTATAAAAAACTCAGCCTCCGGGATTATTGCGTTTCAAAACGTTTACACCGGGTATAAAAAACACTAATGTGGTACTGGGGAGAGGGAGATAACTATTAACGCCTTCGATGGGCGCTAATAGTTTAGCGGCAGAAACTTTCGGTGTAATTATTCAGTTTGTATGAGTGTCGTATTATTTACGTCTACAATATCAGCCACTATTTCAAAATATTGCTTTTCACAAACTTTCGTTAAGTTATTTGTGCCCATTTTTGAAGCAGCAAATCAAACAAAAACACGATATGACATTAGTAAAAGCTTATGCAGCACAGGCTGCAGATAAACCCCTTGCCCCATTTACCATTGAGCGCCGCCAGCCCGGTTCCGACGACGTAGAAATCAAAATTCTTTATTGCGGCGTTTGCCACTCCGATATTCATACCGCACGAAATGAATGGGGCGGAACGATTTACCCCACTGTTCCGGGCCACGAAATTGTAGGTAAGGTAACCAGCGTGGGTGCTGGTGTAAGTAAATTTAAAGTTGGAGATACTGTAGGTGTTGGCTGTTTTGTTGATTCGTGCATGCATTGTTCAAATTGCGAAGCTGACCTTGAGCAATATTGCGAGAACGGAAATACCCAAACATACAATGCCTTAAGTCAGGACAAAACATATACTACATTGGGCGGATACTCCAGCCACATTGTGGTTACCCAGCATTTTGTATTGTCAGTATCCGATAAATTACCGCTCGAAAAGGTAGCACCTTTGCTTTGTGCAGGCATTACCACCTACTCACCGCTGCGCCACTGGGGTGTAAAAGCCGGCGATAAACTGGCCGTTGTTGGCTTAGGAGGCCTGGGCCACATGGCGGTTAAATTAGCCGCATCAATGGGTGCCGAAGTGACCATGCTTAGCCGCTCGCCGGGTAAAGAAAAAGATGCGGCCGCACTTGGTGCAAAGCATTTTAAACTGACGACCAATAAAGATGCGATGGTAGCAATGGCCAGCAGCTTTGACTTTATTTTAGATACCGTTTCTGCTCAGCACGATTATAACGAATACCTGGGTCTTTTAAAAACCAATGGTGTAATGATCATAGTTGGCGCTCCGCCACAGCCAACACCTGTGTCTGCTTTTCCGTTTATTATGGGTCGCCGCAGTCTGGTGGGATCATTAGTGGGTGGGATAAAAGAAACCCAGGAAATGCTGGATTACTGCGCAGAACATAACATCACATCAGATGTAGAAGTAATTAGCGCCGCTCAAATAAACGAGGCCTACGAGCGCACCCTTGCCGGGGATGTGCACTACCGCTTTGTAATTGATATGGCAACGCTGTAATAAAAATTTAAATTAAAACCCCTTCAGAACAATTGATTTGAAGGGGTTTTCTATTGACAAGCGGAAATAACGGAAGCTGTCAAGCATGAGTGCCTGCATTAAGAACTAAATATGATATTGTATTACCGCTTTGTTAGCAGTTCAAATAAACCTTCGTTAATGTAATAATTTCCAGTACCTAGTTTATCTTTTCTCAGCATTTTATCTTCTGCCAGTTTATTCAGGTAGTTTCCGGCAGTTAATCTGGAAACGCCTAAATCGTTTACTAAAAACTCAATTTTAGTATAAGGGTGTTTAAATAAGTTGTTCAGTAAATCCTGACTGTAAAATTTATAATTGTCTCTTAATATATGCTTATAATCCAACATTAAGTCTTTGATTTTGATAATCAATTCGATGGTTTCCCTGGCAGTAATTTCAATTCCTTTGATCATAAACAAAAGCCACTCTTCCCATAAATTTTCATCTCTTACTTTTTGTAAAAGACGATAGTAATCAACTTTATGCTTAATAATATAGCTACTCAAGTATAATATGGGTAGGTTTTGTAGTCCTTCCAAAATCAAATAGAGAATATTAATAATTCTTCCAGTACGCCCATTTCCATCATAAAATGGATGAATGCTTTCAAATTGAAAATGAACCATTGCCATTTTTATTAATGGGTCGCAATCCTGCATTTCAGAATCATTGATGTATTTTTCTAAATTAGACATCAGCTGAGTTATTTCTTCGTAATCCTGTGGTGGGGTATAAACAACTTCACCCGTAACCGCATTTTTAAGGGCAGTTCCAGGAAGTTTTCTAAATCCAGCATTGTTATCTTCTAAAGTTTCCTGAATTTTAATAATAGTTCTATTGGTTAATAAACCATCTGTTTTGATAAGTTCAAATCCTTTTTTTAAAGCCAATATATAGTTCTGTACTTCTTTTGCTTCCAGCGATTTAAATGCATCAAGATTCAGTTCATATTTATATAAATCATCGTGGGTAGTAATGATATTTTCAATAGCGGAACTGTCTTTTGCTTCTTGAAGTCCTAACGTGTTTATTAAAATATTTTGATTTGGAATTGTTGAAGCGATCCCTTTCAATTCTGCCAATGCCGCATGTGCAGAAGGCAATGCTTTTAGCACTTTTATGGTTTCTAGCTCTATTGCTAAAGGAAGTTTATCTAATGTCCAGCCTTTCATATGTAAAGAAATTTAAAAAACTTATACAAATATAAAGTATTGTGTAAAGAAAATGGCAAAATCTTTACATATGGAATTGCCTATGTATAAAAAAATGAATTTATGTGAGCAAAGGATTCTTATTGGCTTTTACCCCATTACATGAAATATCAATTCCCCTGTAGGGGTATCAATATTTTCCTGGTAAGATATAAAACAGGCCGTTAAGTCAATTGTTAACGGCCCATCACGGAACAATACCGTCATTTCGAGAAATGCGTAATCTTTGCATTTTCCGGTTTCTTTATCACGGTGGATATTCCGCTGATATTGACCACCTGATTCATGGATAGGTTGACAACCGATTCCGCTGTAAAATCACGGACGATCTTTATCGTGTTGACCTGCCCTAGGCCTACTACTATCGCATCAAAATTGCGTTCTTCCAAAGTTTAATAGTCAGAATAATCA
>DHIR01000007.1 GCA_002403905.1 Mucilaginibacter sp. UBA4741 | reverse complement strand
ACAACGGATTTTAATCCGTTGAGTGTGCAAGCTAAATAAATAAAAGAACCATCGGTTCGGCCAATATAAATATGGGTCGTGCCGATGGCACTTGTTATTGAGCGTTGCATGTGCCCGCCGGGTTAAAACCCGGCGTTACAAGATTTGTCGAGCCGATGGCTCTTAAAACAAAGTGCCTCAAATCTTTCGAACACCCGTAATTGCCAATCCGGACTAACATGCACTTTATCGTTTCGGTGGCATCAACAAAACGACAATAACCGGTTTAAGGTTATGAAAGGGGCTACCCGCACCTTATCTGCCTTTTAGAACTCGAGTTTATTATACAATTTGTTATATTTGTTTAGTAATTATTATTACCATGAAACCATCATGGGCTACAATTAAACACAAACAAGCTCATGATAGCCCCGCCTGACGGCAGGCAGGTTCATAACAAATAAAAAACAAAATAAACCATGAAAAATGCAGTAAAAGCTAAACCTTTAAACGAAGCGCAGTTAATGGTTTTGCAGGTAGTTAATGAGCAGTATGACGAGCAGGATATAAAAGACCTGCATAAATTATTGTTGGATTTTAACAACAGTAAAATGCAGCAGCACCTGGATGAAACCATCGCCCAAAAAGGATATAGCGCAACTGATTTTGAAAACATATTAACCGGCCACATGCGTAAAGCGCATTAAGATGCTCCGGGTAGTTTTAGATACTAATGTATTGGTTGCCGCCATTTCGCGTCAATCACCCTATCATTGGGTTTGGCAATCATTTTTGCAAGGCAAGTATGAGTTATGTATAACCACCGACATTTTAAACGAATACGCCGAAATAATTGAAAGATATTTTTCTGCAAAAGATGCGGAATATGCCCTAACGCAAATTATTCTACAGAAAAACATTGTTCATACTATCCGCTATTTTGAATGGAATATCATGGAAAAAGATCCCGATGATAATAAATTCTTTGATTGTGCAGTAGCGGGAAATGCGGATTATATCGTTTCAGAAGATAAGCATTTTAATATATTAAAGCATATTCCTTTCCCATCAGTTAACGCCATAAAAACTATTGACTTTAAAAAGATTTTGGAAAATCTGTAAATAAAAGAATAGTGATTTTTGCCTGTTTCACCAGGTTATTTTACGCTGTTACATTTATCCAAAATTGGCTATTTTTTAATTATTTAATAATCAACCAATTAACTAAAATTTACGCATAAAAACACGGACTTAAACGTCGTAACGCTTTGTTACATCTTGTTACACCCACTTTTTGTAGTTGGTTTATTTTCAATAGGTTAAGCCAAAATCTTGTTACACCTGTTCCACTTGTTACACACACGCGTGTAACAGAACACATTAAAAAGCAAGCAGCACACCGCTCATTGGCGGTATAGTTAGGGTTAAACCCATCGTCTCTATATTGCCGGTATCAAACCGGTTCCCGGTTAACAGGTCGGTAAACGTTACCGGGCCGCTCACGTTCATCCACAATAACAAGTCTTGCGGGATATTGACATGAATGGTTTGATCATTACGGTCAAAGCTGGCAATTACCAATACCCTTTGGTTATCGGTATAACGCATATATAGGTATATGCGGTCGTTAAAGTTATCCTGGTTATCTAACAGCAGTTCATAAAACTTACCGGCATATAAGGCCTCATTATTCCGCACGGCATTGAACAACTTACTGTAAAACTCACGCAACCGTTGCTGACCATCAGACAACCGGACCCCATCATACAAGCCATTATTTACCCATTTCTGATGTTCGGGCACACCCCAGTAATCAAATATGCTGGTGCGCCCGTCGTTATCGCCAAACCCTTCCAGCCCCTCGCCAGGCTCACCAACCTCCTGCCCGAAATAGATCATAACCGGCCCGTTCGCCAGGGTAGCGCAAACTATCATCCCCGGCACCCCATACCACGCATCCCCCGCGAAACTACCAGAGGCTACACGCTGCTCGTCGTGGTTCTCCATAAAGCGCAGCATATAATCGTCGATCCCGTTGGTCTGGTTGTTCCATACGTTGTTAATATCCCAAACAGTGGCGCCGGTTTGGTTAGTGGTTAATTTCCTTACCGCGTCCAATATGCCTGCCTTATCATAAAGATAATCAAACTTACCGTCAAAAATATAGCTGTCGTAGTCCGTTGTATTATAAGCTTCGCCTATAAATACCAGGCAGGGGTATTGAGCTTTTAATTGCCCTATCACCCATCCCCAAAATTCAAAAGGTATCTGCTCCACCATATCGCAGCGAAAACCATCAACCCCCTTGGCGCACCAATAATTAAGTATATCATATAGCTTATGCCATAAAGGCGGCGGCGGGTTATAATGGATGGCATTGCCATTAAGCACATCAATGCCATAATTTAGCTTTACCGTCTCGAACCAATCATTAATACCTGGCGCGGCACTAAAAAGGTTATTCCCGGTTACTTTTGCCGGGTTCTCCTCGAACCGGCCATCCTTAAGCGGACTTGTAAAATCATCGCCCCCGGCATTATAGCCGACAGGTGCGATAAAAGATTGTCCCGGCAGGTAATAAAAATCGTTATCAGCAGCAAATGCTTTGGTATTATCATCATCAGCGCCTATATCACGCACGCCATTTGGTTTAACATCCGAATTATAGGTACGCGCCACATGGTTGGGCACAAAATCCATAATTACCTTTAAGCCGTTAGCATGGGTGCGTTTAATAAGCGCCTCGTATTCGGTCATGCGGTCGTTAACATTCACGGCCAGGTCGGGGTCAACATCATAATAGTCTTTTATAGCATAAGGCGATCCGGCAATACCTTTTACCACATCGGGGTCATCAGGCTTTATATCGAACCAGGAATAATCGGTCATGGTAGCATGCTCAATAACCCCGGTAAACCAAACATGGGTTACACCCAGTTTTGATAGTTCCTGAAGGGCCTTATCCGTAATATCATTGAATTTGCCGGTGCCGTTTTCATCAAGGGTGCCATAATATTTATTAGTGGTATTGGTATTACCAAACAAGCGCGGCAATAATTGATAAACGATAAGCTTATTGGTAGTAGATGGTGTGCCCATAATTGACTGCTAATATACAACCGTATACACCTTAAATAAAAATAGCGATGGGTTTTAAACCCATCGCTATTTTTTCGGAAAGATGAATTGATTTGATTATAAAGCGTTTAAAGTTTCTTTTAATACCCGCACGGCCTCATGGTCGCTTTTGCCCGTCTCGAATATATCCTGCGAACTCATGTCATTACCATAAAACGCAGCGTTCGCGCTTTTATCTATCGATAAGTTTGAACCATGTATACTAATGCCCGCAAAAAGCCCGCGGCTGCGCGAGTAAGAATATACCTCGGCTTCCAGTTTATAATCGGTGCTGGCCGTTGAGCTTCGCCCAACCGGGCCGGCTGCTGCCGATATATCGCCACCGATTGTAAAATCGCCATTCTTCACTTTGGTAAGCACCCCTTTATGACGGAACACTAATACCATATCAATAGATTGCATACCTATTTGAAAGCCGAAACTACCGCCTGTTAACGTAATAAAAACAGGGTCGCTCCATTTGCCGTCAGGGAGCTTTACCAGGGCAACGCCCCTGCCGCGTTTAGCGCCAATACCAAAACCAGCGTTTAGCAGGTTGGGGATAATAACTACGCCCTGGTAACTTTCAAGCAGGTCGTGAGGGATGCTTTCCTTCATTTTGCCAAAGGCTTTTAATACATTGGCAGAATCATGTATCTTTTCAATTTCTTTGCTGGGATCGGTGGCTGATAACAGTACCAGGAACAAACTCAATAAAACAGGTAGCCCTAACAATTTTAATGTTTTCATAGTATGGTATATTTTATTTGTTTTAATCAACAACCCTAAAAACGGGCAGTTGTTTTTTCTTTATTAACTTGCCTAAAATCTATTATTTGAGTAAAAATGAACAATAAAAATATCCCGTTCCAAATAATTGACTGGGATCTGATCAAAAAAACAGATCATCCCGGCGAGACTGGAAATGCGGCCTGGCAAACCCTGCAATTTGCAGGCCTGCGCATCCGCATTGTTCAATACTCCGCCGGATATCTTGCCGACCATTGGTGCCAAAAAGGACATATCGTTCATTGCCTGGAAGGCGAATTTATTACCGAACAGCAAAACGGCGAACATTTCACCCTTAAAAAAGGAATGAGCTACGTAGTAACTGATGAGCTAAGTTCGCACCGTTCTGTAGCTAAAACCCCTGTAAAATTGCTTATTGTTGATGGCGATTTTTTGAAGTATCAGCAAGAAAATAAATTATAAACGTCACATTACTATCCTATCTGCATATTTGCTCATCCGCATATCTGCACATCTGTATATCTTTGCAGGGTGAACAAATCGGACAAGCAGCAAATATTCTCCATAAACACATGGGAGCAATTTAATATCCTTGCTTTGCAGGTTTTTCAGTACCAGGCTAAAAATTGTAAAGTTTATGCTGATTTTATTGCGGGGTTAAATATCGACCCCGCTTCGGTTACAACTATCCAGCAAATTCCCTTTTTACCAATTGAGTTTTTTAAGTCGCGGCTTATAGTTAGTTCAACCGATGCTGTCCAGGTAACCTTTACCAGCTCAGGCACTACAGGCATAACTACCAGCAGCCATTCAGTTACCGATATAAGCTGGTACGAGGATAGTTTCCGCAAAGCGTTTAAACTGTTTTATGGTGATATAGAAACTTATACCATTTTGGCATTGCTGCCTTCCTATTTAGAGCGGAAGGATTCATCATTGATCTATATGGCTGAAGACCTGGTAAAACAATCAAATAATCCCGATAGCGGGTTCTACTTATATAATTACGATGAATTAGCCGCCCAAATAAACAAACAGCAAAAGGCAAAAAAACAAACCTTGCTTATAGGTGTTACGTTTGCATTGCTTGATTTTGTTGAACAGTATACGATCAATTTTCCTGAACTGATAGTGATGGAAACAGGCGGTATGAAGGGCCGCCGCAAAGAAATGATACGCGAAGAACTGCATGATACCCTATGCAAAGGCTTTGGCGTTAACACTATACATTCGGAATACGGCATGACCGAGTTATTATCGCAGGCCTACTCCAAAGGCTCGGGATTATTTAACTGCCCGCCCTGGATGCACATTATTATCCGCGATACTAACGACCCCATGAGCATCGTTACCAATGGAAAAGCCGGGGGTATTAATGTGATCGACCTGGCTAATATCAACTCCTGCTCATTTATAGCTACACAGGACCTGGGTAAGATATATGAGGATAACAGTTTTGAGGTATTGGGGCGATTTGATAATGCCGATATTCGCGGCTGTAATTTACTGATAGCTTAAAACTTAATATACTAACAGAATTTAATTATTTTTGCAGTAAAGTAAAACAACATGATAGAGAAATTTCTGAACGACGAACAGGACCCTAAAGCAGTTGAAAAAGTTTATAAACGACTGGCTGACCTGCTTACAACGGGAGAAGAAATAATATATATAGCGGTTCAAAAAAAGCCCCTGGTAAACCTGTTGCCCGACTGTATAGCGTTAACCAATAAACGCATATTATTTTTTACCCCGGCCAACCTGGGCCTGTCTATAAAATTTATTGATTTTGTTTGGAAAGATATTATTGACGTTTATACCAAAGAAGAGATCATCGGCGCTATTTTCAGCGTAAAAACC
>DHIR01000065.1:4102-4899 GCA_002403905.1 Mucilaginibacter sp. UBA4741 | reverse complement strand
GTTACGGTGTTGGCTGAAGGGATTGAGGTAAGTTAAGGTTTAACGATATTTTTTTGTGGGTGCCTGGGTAGTTTATCCGGGCATTTTTTGTTTTATTTTGTTTCAAAGTAGTATTTTGCTTCCTCGTTTAAAAAACTTAAATTTGTTTTATAAGGCAATCTTATGGCAACACTATCCATTCGTCAAAAATTAATGATCCACCTGGCTGATGCCGATGATGGTAATGTAAAAGCTATTTATGCGCTTCTGAAAAACGATATACAAGAAAAAAATACTTTTACATTATCCAAAGGACAACTTCAAATATTGGATGAAGAACGTGAATTGCATTTAAGTGGGAAAAGTAAATCCTATAGTCGAAAAGAAGCTGCCAAAATTATTAAAGGCGAGCGAATTATTCCAGCAAATTAAAATAAAGTTATGATTTCAGTTAGAGAAGCGGCAGAACTTGCAAGTGAATTTGGACATGAGGTATTTAAACAATCGGGAACTATCGAAGAGGTGGAAGTTCAGGGTAAATATTGGTTAATCACTTTAGGATATGAAGAGCCTAAAAGTCTTTTTGAGGATAAATCCCCCTTATCTGGGCCTCAAAATATTTTTGGCATATTGGCTCAACAAAAGACAGATAAAAAATATAAAACTTTTAAAATAAACGGTGAAACAAAAGAAGTAATATCTGCCAAAATTCACAAACTATAATAATGCCCTTTAAACGATTTGCATTTGACCAAAAGTTCAATGGCGCTTTGATCGATACAAATTTACTTCTATTAGTTTTAGTGGGACTTTTTGAT
>DHIR01000065.1:458-4058 GCA_002403905.1 Mucilaginibacter sp. UBA4741 | reverse complement strand
GATCTTTAATTGGCAAATTTAAAAGAACACAGACTTTTGAATCTGATGATTTTGATAAATTAATAGGTATCATAGCTAATTGTAATGGATGTCTCTACACCACTCCAAATATCTTAACAGAGTTAACGAATTTAACTGATAACGATACATTAAATAAGAATAATACCTTTTTTCAGTTTCTTTATAACTTTATTGATCAATTTGTTGAGATCAATGTTGATAGCAAAACCATCGTAAGAAACAATGAAATTGCATTTATTAAATTAGGGTTGACCGATGCTTCAATAATGAATGCAGCCACCGAAGATATATTAATTGTAACTGATGACTTATCGTTGTATCAATTTTTATCTTTAAGTTCAAAGCCTGCAATAAATTACAATCATTTAAGATTTTTGTAAGTCCGCCCCGATGTTCGGGGTATGTAGTTACCCCAACGCCTCCACCAACATCCCCAAAAAAGGCATCGCCTTCAAATAATCCAACACCTCATACTCCAACCCCAGCAGCCTTATATTAGCATAATAGGTTTGATGCTGCTCATAGTAGTATTTTTCCGACTGAACAAACCAGGCCTTATCACCTAACTTCTGCGCTAAAAACCATTTCTCTAATAACCGTGCAGTACGGCCGTTGCCATCATTATAAGGGTGTATTTTCACAAAAACCAAATGTATCATTGATGCAAAAAACAATACTTCTTCAAAAGTTAGGTTTGCCTTTATCAATAAATCTATATCGTTGTATATTTTATTGAGTTCGGCTTTAACCATCCCCGGCGCACAGGCCACATATTCAATCTTTCCATCTTTTGTAGTTACAAACATATTCCCTGTACGCAATTCGCCCTGTTGCGCTTTTTGCAGAATGTGGGTAGTTAACAGGATATGCGCCTGTTTAATGGCTAACGCGTTTAAGCTGGTTTGTTTAGCAAATTGGTAAGCTTCATACAGGTCGTCGATTTTTTGCGTATGATCGGGAATAAACTGTACCCCCATTAACTTATGCTTTATAAAAGAATCAAGCTCCATTTCTTCACCCTCTATTTTAGATGAAAAAACAGCAGATACAGAAGTATAAAAACTGAAAGTATTTACCGACAATTCGCTATCCTTTAACGCTTCAAATTTTTGGAAAGCAGATTTGCTTATATTCCTGCAAAACTCCTCTAACAATGCCGACGATAATATTTCAAATTGAATTGTTTCCATTCTTGGCGCTTGTTTCAGCTTTAACAAAGTAATATTAAAATTTCCATTAACCTGAATTTTATTGCAATTATTGGGGCTTATTTTTTGCACCGGACCAGGTGGACCACCCCGGACCAGGTGGACCAGGCCGGACCACCCGGACCAGGTGGTCCACCTCCTAATTTCCCACCAACTTTTTCACCCTCCCGCCCCATTTCAGGCAGAAAAAACACCTTTTACTATGCATGCATAAAACCTATACCAAATACCGTTTTGAACTTTGGTATAGTAAGCTAAAAATTTAATATCTTATAATATAATAAATACAGAATTATATATCTATATTTATAAATAAAATAGAATATACTACTTAATTAAAAAAACAGCGATATGCTATTGCCAGTTTTTTCAGGGTTGCCTATCTTAACGGTCTCTGAAATACAATAATCAGGGTAACCTAATCCCGGAGCTAAAAATTAATAAAAAAATGAGTTTATCTGATACCATCACCGGCATAGAATTAAATAAGTATAGTAAAACTTTTACGCAGGACCCTACCCAGCCCGCCGCACAGGCCATGCTCTACGGTATTGGCTTAACCGATGATGATATGCAAAAGCCACAGGTAGGCGTAGCCAGTATGGGCTATGATGGTAATACCTGCAATATGCACCTTAACGACCTGGCTAAACTGGTTAAAAAAGGTATATGGAGCGAGGACCTGGTAGGTTTGGTGTTCCATACTATTGGCGTGAGCGATGGCATGAGCAACGGCACTCCGGGTATGCGTTACTCGTTAGTGAGCCGCGATGTAATTGCCGATTCGATAGAAGCGGTAGTTGGCGCGCAATACTATGATGCTTTAATTGCCTTACCGGGCTGCGATAAAAACATGCCGGGCTCCATAATGGCAATGGGCAGGCTGAACCGCCCGTCGATAATGGTATATGGCGGTACCATAAAGCCCGGGCATTATAAAGGCGAGGACTTGAATATCATATCGGCATTTGAGGCTTTGGGCAAAAAAATTGCCGGACAAATGAATGAGATCGACTTTAAAGAGATCATTAAACACTCCTGCCCCGGCGCGGGCGCGTGTGGTGGCATATATACAGCCAATACCATGGCTGCAGCTATTGAGGCATTGGGTATGAGCTTGCCTTACTCCTCATCAAACCCGGCATTGAGTGATGAAAAGAACGCCGAGTGCCTGGCAGCAGGCAAGGCCATTAAGATATTGCTGGAAAAAGATATTAAACCGAGCGATATCATGACCCGCAAAGCATTTGAAAATGCTATGGTGGTAATTATGGTGCTGGGCGGAAGCACCAACGCGGTGCTCCACATGATAGCCATGGCCAAAAGTGTTGATGTAAAATTAACACAGGATGATTTCCAGCAGGTGAGCAACCGCATACCTGTATTGGCCGATATGAAGCCAAGCGGCAAATACATGATGGAGGACCTGCATAAAGTAGGCGGTGTACCCGCGGTAATGAAATACCTGCTGAAACAAGGCTGGCTGCATGGCGAATGCCTCACCGTTACCGGCAAAACCATTGCCGAAAATTTAGAAGAAATACCCGAATTGGATTTTGATACCCAAAAAATAATATGGCCCGTTGAAAAACCAGTTAAGGCAACAGGCCACCTGCAAATACTATATGGCAATATTGCCACAGGTGGCAGCGTAGCCAAAATAAGCGGCAAAGAAGGAACACACTTTGAGGGTCCTGCCCGTGTGTTCGATGGCGAATTTGAACTGATACATGGTATACAAAGCGGGCGAGTCAAAGCCGGTGATGTGGTGGTTATCCGCAACGAAGGCCCTAAAGGCGCACCGGGTATGCCCGAAATGCTTAAACCAACATCGGCCATTTTTGGGGCCGGGCTGGGCGCTTCGGTAGCATTAATTACCGATGGCCGTTTTAGCGGCGGCACACACGGTTTTGTGGTGGGCCACATCACCCCTGAATCTTTTGACGGGGGGGGCATTGCCTTAATTAAAGACGAGGACAAAATAATTATTGATGCCATTAACAATACCATCAATGTTATTTTAACCGACGAAGAAATGGCAGCCAGACGGGCAGCATGGAAACAACCCAAGTTAAAAGTAACCAAAGGCCTATTATACCGATATGCCAAAACTGTTACCACAGCCGCAGAAGGTTGCGTAACGGACGAATAAGCCCCCTAACCCCCTGAAGGGGGAACAAGAGGGTATAAATTAACTAAAGAAATTAACTTAACGCTCCCCCTTTAGGGGGTTGGGGGGTAATATGGAAGTTGCACAACAGGAAATACTAAACAAAGCTGCAGAGAAGGAAACCGTAAATATTTCGGGCTCTGTTGCATTATTGGAAGCATTGATAGCGGAAGGCGTTGATACCATCTTCGGTTATCCGGG
>DHIR01000065.1:0-188 GCA_002403905.1 Mucilaginibacter sp. UBA4741 | reverse complement strand
TGATACCATCTTCGGTTATCCGGGAGGCGCTATTATGCCTATTTATGATGCCTTGTATGATTATAACGAAAAACTCCACCACATCCTGGTGAGGCACGAACAGGGCGGCATACATGCCGGTCAGGGTTATGCACGTACATCGGGAAAAGTGGGTGTGGTATTCGCCACAAGCGGCCCAGGCGCTACCA
>DHIR01000283.1 GCA_002403905.1 Mucilaginibacter sp. UBA4741 | reverse complement strand
TGCCCGAATATGTGATGGCCTGTGTGGGCGGCGGCAGCAACGCTATGGGTATGTTTTACCATTTTTTGGATGATGAAAGCGTTAAACTTATCGCGGTTGAAGCAGCCGGAAAAGGCGTGGACAGCGGCCATTCGGCAGCGACTACGTTTTTAGGAAGGGAAGGGGTTTTACACGGCAGCCGCACCATACTTATGCAAACTGATGATGGGCAGGTGGTTGAACCTTATTCCATATCAGCGGGATTAGATTATCCCGGTATAGGCCCTCAGCATGCGCACCTGTACAAAATAAACCGTGCGCAATACACAAGTGTAACGGATGATGAAGCTTTACAGGCTGGCTTATTATGCTGTCAGTTGGAAGGTATAATTCCGGCCATAGAATCGGCACACGCGTTGGCGCAGTTGGAGAAAATGAAATTTAAAAAAGATGATAACGTAATCATCTGCCTTTCGGGTCGTGGTGATAAGGATCTGGATACGTATATAAAATATTTTAACTACTAAGTAGATCATGGTTCATAGTACCTATCTCTCCATGAACTATGAACCATCAACTATAAGCTATTATGAACCGTTTAAACCATCTTTTCGCTACCAAGAAAGATAATTTATTATCCATCTATTATACCGCAGGTTATCCTGCAATTACCACTACGGTTGATATAGCCGAAGCATTAGAAAAGGCCGGTGCCGATTTTTTGGAAATAGGTTTCCCATATTCAGACCCGGTAGCTGATGGGCCTACTATACAACATAGCTCGCAACAGGCGTTGGATAATGGCATGACGCTTAATGTTTTGTTTGATCAACTAAAAGATTTACGTAAACGTGTTACTATCCCTGTACTTTTAATGGGCTATGTTAATCCTATTGTACAATATGGTGTTGAGCGTTTTTGCAAAAAAGCGGCTGAAGTAGGGGTAGACGGTGTTATTGTACCTGACCTGCCGATGTATGAGTATGAAACCATGTATGCCAAGTATTTTACAGACAATAACCTGAGCAATATATTTTTGGTTACCCCGCAAACCTCGCCCGATCGTATCCGAAAAATTGATGGGTTGAGTAATAGTTTTATTTACTTATTGTCTTCATCATCTATTACCGGCGGTAGTTTAAATGTATCAGATAGTATTGAGGCTTATTATGCCCGCGTTAAAACTATGCAGTTAAATAACCCTACCATTATTGGATTCGGGATATCGGATAATGCCACCTTTAAAAAAGCTTGCCAATATGCTAACGGTGCAATTGTAGGGAGTAAGTTTGTAGAACTGTTAGAAGAGGATAATTATGTGGATAAGATATCGGCGTTTGTAAAATCTATAAAAGGATAGGTTGTAAACGTAGTGGCCCACCCTAATGCTTCCTCCAGATAGCTATCGGGAGCCTGCATAGCAGCCGCACAATCTGTATTATAAATACAATTCCAGCTCCCCTTTACCTTCACGAATAATCTCAAAGTCGCCTGATGTGCAGTCCACTATGGTAGAAGCTATGTTATCGCCATAACCTCCGTCAATTACTATATCAACCAATCCTTCATACTTTTCATGTATCAATTCCGGATCAGTTGAATATTCTATAATATCATCTTCGTCTTTTATAGAGGTAGATAGAATAGGATTACCCAATTCTTTTACGATACAACGGGCAATGTCGTTATCGGGCACACGTATACCAACGGTTTTTTTGTTAGAACTTAGTAGCTTGGGTACATTATGGCTGGCATTAAAAATAAAGGTAAATGGCCCAGGTAAAGCTTTCTTTAAAATACGGAAAGTGGTATTGTCAATTGGCTTGATATAATCTGATATATGGCTCAGGTCATAACATATAAAAGAGAAATTGGCTTTTTCGGGCTTAATGTTCCTTATCTTACAGATAGCCTCAATAGCTTTATGATTGGTTATATCGCAACCCAAACCATAAACGGTATCGGTAGGGTAGATGATGATACCGCCTTTGCGCAATACCTCAACCACCTGCTCAATGGCTTTTGGGTTTGGATTCTCCGGATATATTTTGATTAGCATGCGTTATTATTTCGGATGTTCAATTCGAATTTATTTTTTGCAATATACGACAAAAGCGACCTCACCCTGAGATCGCTTTTGTTATATAGCACTTAACATGCCAATAAATATTTCAAAATTCGAAATCGAACATCCGAAATTCGAAATAAAAATTACGCTTGTTTGGCAAATTGAACGTTGATGATCAATTTAATTTCGTTGCCTAATACGATAGAACCTGCTTCGGTAATACCATCCCAGGTTAAGCCAAATTCTTTACGGTTAATTTTGCCGGTAACTTCAAAACCTGCTTTAGTATTGCCATAAAAATCGGCTGCGGTGCCACCATGTTCTACCGCTAAAGTAACCGGTTTGGTTATGCCTTTAATGGTCAAATCACCTTTAAGCACTTCGCCATCAAATGATGTTGATCTGAAAGTGATAGTAGGGAATTGCTCTGTATCAAAAAACTCTGCTGATTTTAAATGTCCGTCGCGTTGTTCCTGGTTAGTATCAAGGCTGTTAACATCTAATGAAAAATTAGCTGTAGCGCCTGAAAAATCGTCATTATCTGTTTCCAAGCTACCTTCAAAAGTTTTGAAAGATCCGGTTACAGTTGATATTACTAAGTGTTTTACTTTAAATTGTACTTCTGAGTGCATTGGGTCTAAAACCCATTTTTGTGTTGCCATGATTTTGATTGTTTTGTTTTAGTGATACAAATGTAACACAATAGATGTTTAAACATATAATTTAATTGTCATATTGTATTTGTATTATTATAACCTGTGAATGGGGGTATTGTTCTGGTGAATATTTTTAAATTTCAGGTGATTCACAAAAGTGATTTATTTGAAATTTAAAAATATTTTGGAAATCATATAAATGACTTATCTACAATTATTTAATTGGATTCACCTCAAGTTTTTGTACTGATTCAGGGTGATTCACTCGGTTTATGTAAGTAGCTTATTTTTAATTATTTACGATCGAAAAGTGATTCAGATGATTCAAAGTGATTCACTATTT
>DHIR01000109.1:6563-12161 GCA_002403905.1 Mucilaginibacter sp. UBA4741 | reverse complement strand
CTACAAAAATATCCAGGTTGCCATCACCATTAATATCGGCCACTTGTAAGCTATGCCCATGTACCAATTTACGGCCTATCAAATCATGCCCTACCCAATCAGCAGGGTTTTCAGGATTGCCCACACATTCATACCATTTAGCAACACCTTCCCCATCGCCAGGCGATACTACGATCTGTAAGGTCTTGCCCGATTTAAATTTACCTACAGCAACACGCCCTGCTGCATCTGCATAGCGGATGGCCTTAAAACTATTAGTTGTTACATCATATTTAAACCAATTGTTCCCGGCAATAATATCTTCATAACCATCGCCGTCAACATCTCCTTTGGTAACCCCTTCTACGTACGATCCATGTTTTTCATCATTAGTATTAGCCACGTAAATAGCCTTGTATTTCCACGGCGATTGCTTTGGATCATCAGGTATTTCAGCCAGGAAAAGTGTCTTTGCCTGTTGGTTCCAGAAAACAAGCTGGGCCTTGTCTGTATGCTCAAATTTACCGATAGCCTGATCGTGATGCTGAGATTTACCGTCATCTTTGATGATATGCCGTTTCCAGGTTTGATTGATATTAGGATAAGGATTTTCCCACCACCAAACTTCGTTGCTTTGATAATCGCCGCCAAAAACAAGGTCGGGGTCGCCGTCATGGTCTATATCGTAAATGACGCCCCCTGCCTCAACGGTAAGCATTGCCGAATCAATTATATGCCGCATCCAGCCTTTAGCCGTACGCTGGTACCAAACAACAGCAGGAGCCTTTTTGCGGCAGGTTAGTATAATATCATTCAGCCCATCGTTATTCAAATCGCCAATTAACGCGCCTGTTTGTTCGGTACTATTCCACGGCAAAGGGATATCATTGGTAGTGGTTGATAAATGCTGCCATTTAACCTGCTGTGCATATACCGCACAATTTATCATACCGCAGAATAATATTATACAGCGTTTTTTCATCCGATCTATTTTGTTTGAAGCACCAGTTTCCTTACAGAAAAAGAATCATTGCCTGAGAATAAATAATAAAGCGTTTTGCCATCCTTACTCATCCAATTAGTCGGCAGGCTACCCGATTCACCGGGTCCCATATCCCATTCCCGATTATAAAACACCGTTTTCCATGGGCCCCATGGATTTGCAGATTCAAATATCCCTAGCCCGCCTTTAAATCGCGGCCCTTGCTCCTCTTTGTTTCCATATAATGGTAAAATCTGGCACCATAAATATCGTTTCAATGCGGCATCATAGGTCATTCCTGAGCGATAAGTTTTAGCGGGATTAACGTAGATAGGTTTTCTCCTGCGGATATCTTCAGACCATAGCGTCTTACCGGCTTTATCATAACCTACAAAAAACTGATAACCTTCCCAATCCATGATATGTTTTTTATTTACACGGGTCATTACCATTTGATCCGCATATTTATAAGTGCTGGCATCATCTACAGAATAAATATAAACATAATCATCCTTTGCACCGGCATTGTTTTGGCCGTAGTTAACAAAATTTGGACAGCCAAAACTGGTATCCAATTTCCAATCGGCCCAGGCCCAGGTTTTACCATGATCCGCAGAGCAAGCTAAACGAGCATTATTCGTATTTCGCATCCACATGTATAATTTACCTTCAACCATTATCATGCCGCTGGCTTTTTCGCCGGCGGGGCCTTGCCCTACGCGCTCACCTGATGCCGATCTGATATTTACACCTTTTAAATTTGGCGGATTACCCGATACAACCGCCAATCCCGAACTCAATTTTATTTCCGTCTGTGGTTTAAATCCATTACCATCACCATAAGCAGTATACATTAAACCATCATCGCCCCAGGTTGACGGCCATAGGTCGCCGCCCTCTGCCATTCGGATCACTTCGTTTGCAGGTGCAAATGTTGCAGCCGTTATAAGATCACTTTTTGGATAAGGTGCTGCTTCAATAGCCTCAACAACCGGGCTAAAAACATTGTCCTCAATAAATTTCCAATAGCTATCGCCGGTGGTGCTTTTGTTCATGGTCTCGCCCATGCGTACAACTATAATATTCAGGCTTGGTATAACCAGCAATAATTGCTCGCCGGCACCTGCGCCCCAAAATGCATCACGCGGGAGCGATTTAAAAGAACCATTGCTATTAGTAAACCATCCTAATACCGCTACCGGCGCAGGATCTTGTCCCGATTTATCTGAACGATCTGCAATACTCAATACATCTGTACGTATGGAGTTGGTTGTGCCAGCAACAGTTAATGCTTGTTTTACAACGGTCGAATCTATTATCTGCTCGCCCTGCCAGTTGCCTTTTTTTTGTATCAGCCTGCCTATCCTTGCTACACCATCTGCGGTAAAAGTAGCGCCACCCCAACCCGGGATTATATTTAATCCATCAACCTTATAGGATGTTTTATAACCCATAGAGTACGTCCCTTTTTTTATACCGATACGGTTAAATACACGCTGATCTAAATAGCTAGCTATATCTTTATAAGGTGAGTTTTGCAAACTTCTTGTAACCGCATAATTTAACATGGCAATACCAGGATTGCTATATTCTGATCCTGTACCGGGTTTAAACAGAACCTTCGCGCTATCGCGAGATAATGTAAATGGATCAGGCTGTTTTCGCCAAAACTGGCCTTTCCAGCCGGGAAGATCCATGTGCCTGTCTTTCTTTTGCGCAACGAGTTTCTCCATCTGCTCATCGGTTCCTTCAGAATCTTCCAAACCCGATGTATGGGTATCTAATTGGCGGATAGTGATTTTTGATTTAATATCAGACTTCTTCCAGGCAGGGATATATAAACAAGCCGGTGCATCGGAATTAATATAACCATCAGCTATGGCCGCGTTTAATGACATACCGCTAATTAACGCTTTAGCCAACGATGCTGTACCGCTTTGAGCGACAGAATCGCTCCAACCCTTTGCAAATGCCTCACATATTATTTTATCATTCCTGATAATGAGTAATTTCTTTGTCCCTTTTGATAATAAGCTTTTTTTATATGCTTCTAATTTAGTGGGCGACATTCCCTCAGCCTCAGGAGTAGAATGCTTAAACGTAAAGTCATTTGTTTTATCCTGGCCCTTTGAAATAAACGGGCAAAACAAACAGGCAAGTAAAAGCGCTCCAACAATTGGCAGTGTTTTTATTTTTAAGGATATCATCAGGGTTTTATTGATAAACTAAATTAACCAATTAAACGCTAAAGCAAATCAGTGTAATGAAATAGATACCAACAAACAAAAAATGGTAATAATGATAGTTTAATTTGTTCTATCATTATTACCATTTAAGGTAAGTAGTTAACGCTAACTACTCAACCGTTAATATACCCTGCATCACATAAAAGTGACCAGGCGCTGTACAAACGTAAGTGTACTTGCCCGGCTTAGGAGCCACAAAATAAATAGTTTGTGCTGAGCCAGGCCCAACAAGCGTAGTGTTAAATAACAGTTTAGGCGTACTTGGAATATAGCTTAGTTTAACGCTTTCTAAGCCCAATTTCATTCCCAACTCACCTACTGCGATAGCTTGTCCCTGCGGTACAATTACGCAGTTATGCGGCATATCATCGTTATTGGTAAATACCCATTTAATTTTAGTACCTGCTTTAACTGTAATATCTGTTTTATCATACTTTAAACCAGGTTTTGTACCCAGCGTAACTGTCTGATCTATAGTTGTCCATGTAGCTGGTTTAACAGTTTGGTTCTTTTTAAGTGCGATACCATTTACTGTCGTTGCTTTAGCGGTAGATGGTGCCTGCATGCCCATATCCATTTTCATGCCGGCCATATCATGCTCCATTTTTGGCTTACGTTTAGGCACGTTTAATTTAGCGCCCTCAGGAATGTTGTTTAATGTATAATAAGCTACCGGGTGCAATAAAGTAAAGCTGCTATCTGCCGATACTACTTTACTGTCAACCTTAATTTCGTGGATATATTTTTCACGCAGGCTATCAGCAACTAAACGTACTCTTAATCCATCTTCGGATACAATAGCGGCATTTACTATACTTGTTTTTTCGCGAACAGTAGCGCTGCCATATACCGGATGATATTTATAAGTAAAACCGGTAATAGTATAAGCATCAGGATCAGAAGCCGCTTTTTTGTCTACAGGCTTGGTAAACTCAATTTCAAAACCATCAGGCATTGCCCTTACGGCTTTCATTTCGAACGGCGTTTTTTTGGCCCAAACTAAACGTTGTAATCCAAATATTTTTTGACCGGTCGATCCCCAACCACGGCTGGTTTGACCAACAAATAAAGAGTTATCGGCGCCCCAGGCTAATCTTAATACGCCTGATTCAAAACCTTCACGGAAAGCAAACGCGGCTCCCTGGTACTGGCCCTTAACCTGCTCTAAAAACACACGGTTTATACGGCTCTGCGCCTGGTCGCCAACTAATACCTGGCCGGCAAAGGGTCCAAACGAATCATCTTTTGGTATTTGTATCATTCCTGATGTTGAATTACCCAATACACCATGCGGCAGCCAAACAGAAGGTGCTTTCATACCCTTAACTTCAGCTGATACCTCTGCTAACGTTTTGAATGGACGTTTTGGGTCCCTATCCTCGATCTTTCCTTCCGGATCATTAAAACGCGGGTTAACACGAGAGTAAATATCACTTACACGAACTTTTACCGGCGATGCAGGATCAGCCGCCCAGTTTAAACCAGCTGGATGCAGGGCAAAGTCTCCCCTGTCTAATTGCATAATATAACCTGAGCCTATCCAGTCGCCCTGGTTTTCAGAGTAAAAATATTTACCATCTATCACTCCCTGTCCACAAGGCGAGCGGAAACCTGTCGCGTAAGGGCTCATAGTGCCATCAGGGGTTATTTCTAAACTCCAGGCTCTCCATGGCACCAAACTTTTACCCCGCCACCATTCATCACCAAAAGCCACATTAAGATTTACCATAAGATTACCGTTAGGCATTACTACTGGTCCGTATGAGTATTCGTGATAGTTGCCGGATAATTGCCAGGCATATACAGTTTCGTAAATATCAGCCTTACCATCCCCATTTTTGTCTATCAATTTGGTTAGCTCGCCACGTTGTACGCAGTAAAAATTTCCTTTAGTATAAGCAAGGCCCAATAGCTCGTGCATACCTGTAGCAAACTTTTTGTAGAAAGGCAGGCTACCATTAAGCTGATAAGGGTTTTGTATAATGTACACATCGCCCCTGCGGGTTGAAACCCCCATATCGCCATTAGGCATAAGCGCCAACCCGCCAACTTCCAGCTCAACGCCTTCGGGAACGGGTACCGTTACAATCCTATAGAAATCTTTTTCGCCAAGCGCGGATTTTGCTGCCCTGTTTTGTGCAAATGCGGCACTATTGCCCAACATTGCTGTAACAGAACAAGTAATTAATATATTTTTAAAAATAGCTTTCATCTTAATGTATTTTAAATTACCAGATCAGTGAATATTGAACAGATGTCCCTTTATCGGTATTTTTAATAGGGAGAAGCATTTCCTTACCCTTTGCCGAATTACGAATAACCGGTTTTGTACCTTTATCCAGCTGAACGTAGTAAGTAGCGTTGTTTACACTATATAAACCCTGTCTCTAC
>DHIR01000109.1:4043-6447 GCA_002403905.1 Mucilaginibacter sp. UBA4741 | reverse complement strand
GCGTTGTTTACACTATATAAACCATTACCCAACTCAACAATATCACTTCCGCTAGCTACACGGGTAAACAGATCTTTTGGTGCAGGGCCATCAACGCTGATCTTCCGCGTTAAAACTTTACCATCATCGCTGGTTGATTTATCATTAATTGAAATACCATCAAAATTATATTTGAAAGTAGGTAAACCAGCTTCGTCCAACTCATAGCCTTTAGCGCGGAAACTACCTTTTTCTAAGGTATCAGGCCATGCCTGGTCGTCATTATGTATCAAAGCTAAAGCAGGTGCATCGCCTAAAGCTATTACACTGCCCAAAGCCCTTGAATTACCATCACCGCGCGATAACCACATTGGTGACGCGTCAAGGAAACCACCTTTCCATACCTGGTAAACAGCTCCGTTACTAAGATCGTACCCAAAGCTTATATTATGCAATAAACCAACGCTTGCGGAGTGAGTTATCCGTCTACGAGGCTGTATATCCACAAAGCTGCGGAATACAACAGGCTCACCTTTAATATCTATAGTTACCGGTTTTTCATTATCGTCCCAAACATTTTTGGTACCATCAACCTGGGTAGTATTAACCCTTGTGTTGTAGCGTACATTTTTAAAAGCAACAGCTCCATGATCGCCTTGTAAGCGCAGCGGACCCATAGCGGCTTCGTTAGCAAATGCCGAACCACGGGTTGGTGCCTGTAATTCTGCATTTTCTATAATGGTAACACCGTTTAAAACAATACGTACAATACGGGCATTAGCTATTTTTTTGCCTGACGCATCAAACTTAGGCGCCTGGAAAAGTATGCGTATATTTTGCCATAAACCCGGCGCACGGCTTACGTTTATGCGTGGTGCAACACCATCAAAGCCAAACTGGCCCGCAGGCCGGGTTTCGTCCCAGCGCTCATAAATAGCACCCAAATCGCCTGATGTTAGTGCTTCTTTACCCCAGCTGTCTAATAGTTGTATCTCGTAACGTCCTTGCAGGTATATGCCTGAATTTGACTCTTTCGGCATCATAAAATCAACGCTCAGGTCAAGGTCGCCATGTTCTACATTTGTAAAAAGGTCTTCGCTTTTTCCTTTACCGGGCATGCTTACCAGTATACCGGTGCCATCTTTTTTGGTGATGGTATTTGGTTTAACAAAATCTGCCGTGACTGACCCGGCTATTGACCAGTTTGCACTGGGATTTTTAAAAGCCGAAAGATCGTTCAATGGAACTTGTGCGGCCGACCGGTTTTGCGCTCCGGCAAAAAATGGTATACAGGTTGCCAATAAAAGCAACTGCACCGGGATGCATTTTAGCAAGTACTTGTTTTGCATAAATTTAAATTTAATGAGGCAATTGAAAAGAAATCGCACTAATTGGTTTAATACAAATATGTAATTAATAAGTTAATTATCCCAACATTTTTTATGCTTAAAAAAATAGATAATATAAAAATACTGGCCATAAAAACCAAACTATCGAACTTGAATTTAATTACTTGTACAGACAAGTGCTTAAAAGTGTATTTATTACGCTAAATAACAGTCCGATAGTAAAAACTAACTGTTTTTTTTGCAATGATGAGCTGGCAAAAAAATAGCCTTTAAAATTTTAACGGTTTATTGTATTTTTAATGCATGCATACTACTGTAATTCAATATACCTGCTTGCTGTCCATTATTTTGTTTAGCGTAATGCTGGCGCAAAAAATAAAAATAGCCTATCCTATTGTATTGGTTTTAATTGGCTTGCCGTTAGGATTTGTACCTTTTTTGCGGGGTGTAGAAATACAACCCGAACTGATATTTGTAATATTTCTTCCACCCTTACTTTATGAGGCCGCTTGGAACACATCCTGGACAAAAAAGAAAACATTAGTGATACACTGGTAAAACACCAATTAGAATTATTGGACCTTGAAGAAGAAAAACTGCGCCAGCATTTTGAGGCGGGAGAATAGCTATTCTGTAATTTTTTATATTAATTTGCCAAACCAAACAGAACCAACTTATTAAACTAATTATAAATGAAAAAGCACCTGGTAGTTATAGCTATTCTTAATTTATTTATAGCAGTATCTTTTGCACAGACAGCCCAAACGCCACAACCTAAACCACTTTATTGGGATGATGTACAAGTGATAAAAAAATACGATGGCATGTTTGCCGCCCCGCTGCACCCTATTTTATTTACCGGCAGTTCGTCTATCCGTAAGTGGGATGATGTTCAATATACATTTGCCGACTACGGTGCTTTAAACCGCGGCATAGGTGGTGCCGTTACCAACAATATTATCTATTATTTAAATGAGCTTGTTTTCAAGTATCAACCTAAACAAATTGTGATTTATGTGGGCGAGAATGACTTGGTTGACAAAGCATCTATATCAAACGTCGACTCAGTTTATAAC
>DHIR01000109.1:0-3917 GCA_002403905.1 Mucilaginibacter sp. UBA4741 | reverse complement strand
GTTTATAACCGAACTATGATACTTTACAAGGCTATAAGGGCTAAAATGCCCGAAGTACCTATTCTTTATATAGGCATGAAACCAAGCCCGTCCCGCGAAAAAATTATGCCAGTGGAAATTGATTTTAACGCAAGGATCAAAGCTTTTTTTGCTAACGAAAAGAATACTGTATTTGTAGATGTGTACCCCTTAATGCTTACCGATGGTAAACTACGACCTGAACTTTATGTTGGGGATAAGTTGCATATGACTAAGTTGGGCTATGCTATATGGGAAAAAGCGGTAAGGCCGTATTTGATCAAATAGCCGGCGATTTCTTTTTAGTTGGCAAGTATTAGGATTAATTGATTGAAATTTTTAGTTTTATTTAAAATAATCCTAAAAATCATTTCATAATTAAAACCATGGCTGCTACAACCCAGGCTGACGATTTTCAGCAAACCCCTACCCGCCTTTATTCGTTAGATGCCCTGCGTGGCTTCGATATGTTTTGGATAATGGGTGCCGAAGAAATATTTAGTAAGCTGGCCGAAACAACCCATTCGCC
This sequence comes from Mucilaginibacter sp. UBA4741, assembly GCA_002403905.1. Taxonomy (GTDB): domain Bacteria; phylum Bacteroidota; class Bacteroidia; order Sphingobacteriales; family Sphingobacteriaceae; genus Mucilaginibacter. The sequence continues at coordinate 3,370 of DHIR01000109.1, read as the reverse complement.
TTTTTGGGGAGGTGTAGCCAACCAGTTAAGTCACCCCGCCTGGAACGGTTTTCATTTGTATGATTTGATTTTCCCGCTTTTTCTGTTCATGGCTGGCGTATCCACACCATTTTCGGTTGGCCGCGAATTAGAGAAAGGTAAATCACGCAATCAATTATTGCTAAGGGTGATTACAAGAGGGCTTATCCTGGTTATATTAGGGATCATTTATAATAACGGGTTAAATATTAAACCTATAGCCGAGATACGCTTTGCATCAGTGCTGGGCCGTATTGGTTTGGCTTATATGTTTGCCAATATCATTTATATATACTCAACAGAGAAATTCCAGATATTTTGTTTTTGGTTTTTCATTATCGCTTACTGGTTGATACTGAAATTTACTTCTGCTCCCGGCTTTCACGCAGGCGATCTGACCATGGAGGGAAACTTCGCATCTTATGTCGACAGATGTTTATTGCCAGGCAGGCTATACCTGGGCATACATGATCCTGAAGGATTATTCTCTACCATTCCTGCTATCAGTACGGGCTTATTAGGGATATTGACAGGTATCACCTTAAAAAAGACAGGCCTTAGTCAGAACAAAAAAGTGTTGAGGATGGTTATTGTAGGCGTTATTTTCCTGGTATTGGCACAAATATGGAACCTTGATTTCCCTATCAACAAAAATCTTTGGACAAGCTCATTCGTTTTAAATGTTGGCGGATTGAGCTTATTATTGATGGCTTTGTTTTATTATATAATAGATGTACTAGGATATAAAAAATGGGCGTTCTTTTTTAAAGTAATCGGCATGAACTCTATACTAATCTACATGTCCGGGAAGTTTATTAATTGGGAATATACCACTAAAGGATTTTTTAACTGGCTGTTTCATATAGTTGGCGATCCGTACAACTTGGTAGTTGGAGCTGTTTGCTATTTGCTGATCAAATGGTTATTCTTATACATTATGTATCAAAAAAAGATCTTTTTAAGAGTATAAAACAGCCAACCAATAACTGAGCGAATTTTATTAGTTTCGCCAACTATAATTATTACCAAATAACACAAAACAAAAAGTTGCTACCATAGTTATAAGTTTTTCAATAATTCAATGATTAAATTATTTATAGGCGGCTTTCCGCTCGAAATGTCCGAGCTGGAAATTGTACAGCTAGTCGCCTTTTATGCTGAAGTCAGCACGATCAAGGTCGTCCGTGATAAAAAAACCAAAATTTGTAAGGGCTATGCCTTCCTGGAAATAAAGGACCGTGCCGGTGCAGAACATGCGATCGAAGTTCTGAACGGAACAAAGTTGGCAGGCCGTGAGTTGCGTTTAAGTATAGTGGAAGAAGATCAGAAAAAAAGCACCCCGGCGGCAATGAAACCTAAACGGCCAAGGGTTCAACGTCCATCTTAAAATGAACTAAATAGGGTGCTAATCCACTTTGGTCAAAACAATTAATCCATGGCAACAACGGTCCAACTTAATTCCATAATTACTTGTCCGAACTGCGGCTTTCAAAAAGAAGAAGAAATGCCGACCGATGCTTGCCAGTACTTTTATGAGTGTGAGAACTGCAAAGCCCCGTTAAAACCGATTGCAGGCGATTGCTGTGTTTTTTGCAGTCATGGTACAGTTAAATGTCCCCCCATCCAACAGGGTACATCATGCTGTGGTTAATAAATGTTAGCTGCCTGTTACCAACTCTTTGCTACCCCTTTTTCTTTTTCATCATATTTTCAAAATAGAACACCCCCTTTTTATTTCCGATAACAATATCTTTCATTTTGTCATGGTTCATATCCTGTATAACCACATGCAGGCCTACGCCCGATTCGTTGTCAATCTCGTGCGCTATCCATGAGGGGTCTTTACCGGGTTTAAATTCAAACCAGTACAAAACGGCTGGTTCATGCGATCCGGGATCTGTATTAGTATCGTTATGAGCAAACCAGCGTTTACCGGTTATCAGGTCTGGGGCTCCGTCTCCATTCATGTCCACCAATGCTAATCCATGTGTTTCGGAGAATGCTTTGCTAATCTCATGTAGTTTCCAGGTAACATTTCCTTGCGCATCCCTAACCTGCTCATGCCACCAAATACCATATTTATGTGCCGATGCACTGATCACATCATTATAGCCATCACCATTCACATCATAAGCGTACATTTCAGAGCAATCCTCGCCAAAGTCTGCCGGATGGAAAGTCCAGTTAGGTTGCTTCCGGTCGACAGGGGCCTCCCACCAGCCGCTTTTTATAATCACGTCGGCACGGCCATCGCCATTAACATCACCCAGGCCAAGCCCATGCGAGAATTTATCTGTTTGGGGTGCATTTACTATGCTGATAGGATAGCGTGTCCATACTGTATCCCCCTTTTTAACCGGCGGGCTTAGCCAAACCATCTGTTTGGCATTAACATCCGCACAAAGTATATCAATACGGCCATCACCATTTACATCAACAAAGTTTGGCGATTCGTCACCTATGCCCACATTATCCATCAGGCTATGCTTTTTCCAATATCCTCCTTTGTTTTTAGGATTCTCATACCAAAAAGCGGGCGTACCGGGGAAACCTATAATTACCTGGTCAACCCACCCATCCTGGTTAACGTCCATACCACAATTTAAAAACGACTTGCTGTACTCTTTACCTGGATTATATACTTTATCAGGAGCAATTTCATGGCGTTTCCAATCGGGTGCCTCAAACCAGTACAGGCCAGCTAAAATATCCATCTTTCCATCCTTGTTAACATCACCTACCGTTACCCCTTCAGAAATAAAATCATTGGTTAGCGTATGCTTTTTAAATTGTGTATTATCAGCCTGGCCATAACATATGGCCGTTGTAAGTGTAAATAATGCTGCAAAGGAAATATTGAACCTATTCATCTTTCGTTCTTTTTATTTAAGTGGATGTTAACTTTTGTGATTAAGCAAGTAGTTTATAACGGCATTAAATTCAGTTTGCGAAAGTTTATTCCTGAAATTATCAGGCATTAATGTAAACTTAGACGCGGTACGTTCGGCTACATCACTTTTAGCTACCGAAAACTCCTGTCCTGAAGCATCGGCAAAGATCATTATAGCACCCTCATCCCTACGATATAATCCGGCCACCACCTTGCCATCTTTTAGTTTAATGGTATAGTTTCTAAAAGCTTCAGAAATATTACGGTTAGGGTCTATTATTTTTGTAGCCAATGCATTAGGGCCCCATTTACTTACACCATCCAGATTGGGGCCGATATTTCCACCTTCTGTGCCTATTTTATGGCATGGAGAGCAATTTTGAGTAAATACCAGGTGACCGGCATCTAATGATGGTAATTCTTTTGCTTTCGAATCTTTATTGTATAGACCCATCATCATAC
>DHIR01000225.1:1020-3102 GCA_002403905.1 Mucilaginibacter sp. UBA4741 | reverse complement strand
CTCGTACCTCGTTCGAAATGACATTTTTGGTTTTCCCGCAAACGTTTCCGCAAAAACATTCCGCCTCAATAATAAAAAAAGTTACTTTTAGGGCGCTATAATAAACCAACCAATTTAATCATGAAGCTTACCAATAAATTTGTATGCTGCCTTGTGCTGCTTTTAGTATCGGCAACGCAGCTATTTGCTCAAAAAACTATCGACCTAACATCGCCAAATGGCGAGCTAAAAGTATCGATCAATTTAGGCGATAAAATATATTATTCTGTATCCGGCAACGGCCAGGACCTGTTAACTAAAAACCATTTAGGATTGATCTTGCGCGATGGCGCACTTGGCGAAAACCCCAAGTTAATATCAGCCAAAAAAACTAAAGGCGAAGAAATTATAAAACCTTATGTGTCGTTAAAGTTCTCGACTGTAAAAAGCACTTATAATGATCTGCTAATGACCTTTAAAGGCGATTACTCGGTAGAGTTCCGCGCGTTTGATGATGGTATTGCTTACCGTTTCATCACCCGCAAAAAAGGTAACGTAGAAGTAATGAGCGAGGATTTTGCTATCAATTTCCCGTCTGAATACCTATTGCACTTACAGTTGAACAATGGTTTTAAATCTGCTTATGAAGAGTTATATCAACATGTAGCATCTGCGGACTGGAAAGCCACCGATAAAATGGCTAACCTGCCGGCGTTGATCGATACCAAGAAACAATATAAGATATTGATCAGCGAGTCTGACCTGTCTGATTACCCGGGTATGTTTTTAAAAGGTACCGGAAGCGGTGCAGAAGGCACTTTCCCTAAAACTCCGCTTGAGTTTGGGCCGCAAGGTGATCGTAGCCAACGGATCTTAAAAGAGGCCGATTATATTGCCAAGACCAACGGTACACGAAACTTCCCGTGGCGTTATTTTGTTATCACTAAGGATGACAAACAGCTATTAGAAAATACCATGACCTTAAAGCTGGCTGCAAAAAGTGTGATTGCCGACCCATCATGGGTAAAACCGGGTCAGGCCAGTTGGGAATGGTGGAACGATGCCGCGCCATACGGACCAGATGTAAACTTTGTATCGGGCTATAACCTTGATACTTATAAATACTATATAGACTTCGCTTCAAAATTCGGCATTAAATATATTGTGATGGACGAAGGATGGGCCAAAAGCACCACCGACCCATACACACCAAACCCTAAGGTTGATGTGAAGGAACTGATCCGTTACGGAAAAGAAAAAAACGTAAACATTATTTTATGGTTAACCTGGTTAACAGTGCATAATAATATGGACCTGTTTAAAACCTTCCATGAATGGGGTATAAAAGGTGTTAAAATTGACTTCATGGAGCGCACCGACCAATGGATGGTTAACTATTATGAAGATGTAGTAAAAGAAGCAGCTAAACATCAAATGTTCGTTGATTTTCACGGCGCGTTTAAGCCTTCCGGTTTAGAGTATAAATATCCCAACCTGATATCGTACGAAGGTGTGCGTGGTTTGGAGCAAATGGGAGGCACAGCACCTGATAACAGCACTTACTTTCCGTTTATGCGAAACGCTGTTGGCCCAATGGATTTTACGCCGGGTGCTATGATTAACATGCAGCCAGAGGTTTACCGTGCAACACGCCCTAACTCTGCCGCCATTGGCACGCGTGTTAACCAGTTGGCTATGTATGTAGTGTTTGAAAGCGGCGTACAAATGTTATGCGACAACCCTACCCTTTATTACCGCAGCCCTGATTGTACAGAGTTTATTACCAGCGTGCCAACTACCTGGGACGAAACCAAAGCACTGGCAGCCAAAATTGGCGAAGTTGCTGTAGTTGCCAAACGCAAAGGCGATAAATGGTTTATTGGCGGCATAACAAACGGCAAAGAAAAGACAAGGGAGGTAGAACTGAACTTTGACTTTTTAGAAAAAGGCAAAACCTATACAATGACCTATTTTGAGGATGGCATAAACGCGGGCCGCCAGGCAATGGATTACCGCCGCAAAACCAAACAAGTTAAAGCCGGCGATAAAATGACCATCACCATGGTACGCAATGGCGGCTTTGCTGCCGAGTTGAAATAACCT
>DHIR01000225.1:0-923 GCA_002403905.1 Mucilaginibacter sp. UBA4741 | reverse complement strand
ACATGGCCCTTATTATTTATTGTAACTTTATTATTACAAAACAACCATAAAAATTCAGTTTACGTATAAAGCCGGCTTAAATTGATGGGGCAGATCAGGGACAAACAAATTCGGGCTTTTTGGTATTAATAAAATTTAGGAGATTTAGCCATCGCTTAACCTTTAACAATAATGAAAAGTACGCCCCCTTTTTTTTTGATTGCAGTAGTTGCCCTATTATTAGTTTCCTGCTCTGTAAGACGCCCCACCGCCGGCAATTATTATAGTCACGGATCGGCTGCTTATATCAACAGCCTGAAGCTTAATTCAAATGGTTCTTTCCTACTTTCGCTTGATAATTTTCAAAGGAAAACAGGCTACCTGGGCAGCTGGAAATACTTGTCAAAGGATACGCTTTTGTTAACTTATGATATTGAAGATTTCCCCCGGATAATTAAAAGCGAGCATATATCTAAAAAGGAACAAAAAATAGTGTTATTAAACAGCAACGAGGTAAAATACGATGATTTTGTATTAAGTAAACTTAAGCTGGATCAATCCATTGCAACAAATAAGGTTAAGTAGCTATAACGTAAAACATTTATGACGGTAATTGCTTTTTATCAAAAATAATACCGCCGCCATGAAAAAGCTTATACCTGCATTTATCATCATCGTTTGCTTTGGCTTTACTGCCATGGCCCAGCAAACAGCCATGAAACAAACTATTAACCTGGCCGATTCTAAAAGTCATCTTGGCAAAATTGTTACGCTTTGCGATACCGTTTATGGCGTTAAAATAGTTAGCGATACCTTAACGCTGTTAAACATGGGCGGCACTTTCCCTAATCAAAAATTTACTATTGCTGTAAAGGGCAATAAACTGCAACTGGATTGGGTTAATCTTAAAAAGAAACACCTATGCGTTACCGGGGTATTAGAGC
>DHIR01000218.1 GCA_002403905.1 Mucilaginibacter sp. UBA4741 | reverse complement strand
TTCAAATCAAAAAATCAAAGAACGAATGTAATATATTATATATCAGTAATTTACATCAATTTGAAAAATATTAACGCATCACCAATAATGTAATATTAAGAAACTCAAATATCAATATACAATTATAATTGCAGATGAATTTTTTATTAATATTAAGTACCGGCAGGAAACGTTAACAAGGTATGCTGGCTGGCCGTATGCAGATCTCGCCAGGCCCTATTAATCTCGCTATCGGCGCTCGCCGCCACCAATCCGCAGAGCGGATAAAGCCGATCAACGATTTCTCTGACAGTTATTGCCAGGCGGCGACTTGTGGCGCTAACCATATTCAATTTTGTTTCGGGCAATATCTTATCTGCCATTATCGCCTCCCATGAAATATCAACTGCTTCAAAAAATGCTTTACGCAGGTCGGTCATTTCTTTATTCGCCAGGGCCAGCGCATCAATTAAAAATATTTTTTGCTGATTGGTAAGCCGTGGATGGTTCATCCTGTCGTTAAACACATCGGCACAAAGATCTATAAAATGCATGGCGATGCCCGATATATTAACAGCCAGTGTAGCTTCTGCCAATTGCAAAAATGGGTAATGATATAAAGCACCCTCAACTTTTACTGCTGATGGATCAATTTTAAACTGGCGATCTCCCGGTACAACCAAACCCTTAATCTCAAAAGCATCGCTGCCTATAGCCACCATGCCGATGTATTTCCAGGCGGGGAGTATGGCTACGTCTTTTTTATCAAATATAAATGGCAATACCAATTGTTCGCCATCATTACTTAAAACGGGTTTACCATTGTTTTTTATGGTGCAATTAGCGGTAATATGGGTGGCATGATGCGCGCCGCTGGCGTATTTCCAACTGCCGTTAATCAGGTAGCCGTTATCTGTAATTTCGGCTGTTCCGCCTACTGCACCGCTGCCGGCCAGGCAAACGTACGTATTGTTAAATACCTGTTGCGCAACTTCCGGCTCAATAAACCCGCCGAACCAACCCGCGCCGCTGCAAAGGGTAACTACCCAACCCGTGCTACCGTCTGTCCAGCTGATGGCTTCTTGTAGCCGCACCAATTCGGGCAGAGTTATTTGGCGCCCGGTATAAACATTGGGTACTAATAATTTAAACCAACGTTCCCGGTAAATTACTGCAAGTTGTTCCGGATGCAACATGCCCAATTGTTCGGCTTCGGCGGCGGTATTTCTTATGGTATTTATATCATCCGCAGTAATAAATGTGGATGGATGTGGGATAGTGTTTTCCATGTTTAAGTAGTTAAAGCAAGTTCGGGCATGTTATCTTTTTTCCAGATAGCGCGCCAGTCAAAAAAACCGAAGAAGGCTACGATAAACAATATCAGCGTAAGCGCGGCAAACATTATTAAATGCTTATAACAAAGCAGTGGTATAGCAAACAGGTTAGAAACGTTTAACAGTATCCAGTTTTCCAGCTTTCGCCTTGCCAGCAGCCACATACCTGCCCACGCCGTTGATGATACCCAGGCATCCCATACCGGTACGTTTGATGTGGTGAATTTTTTAAGCAACACATAAAATACAACCCAGCCCACTACTACTATCAAGATGGTAATTATCCATTCTTTTTTAGTGGCCCAGGTAATTTTTACAGGCGGTGCATCCCGTCTTTTTATCCAGTGCACCCAGCCGTAAACACTCATTACTATATAATAAATACTTAGTGCCGATTCGGCATACAGTCCAGCCAACATTAAAATATAGATACCTGTTATAGTACCCACTATGCCCGTTGGATAAAGCCATATATTATTGATCTTGGCCAGCAGTACTTCGGCTACGCCTAATATTACCGCCACCCACTCCCACAAGGTGGTTTGGTTTACCTGGTCAATAAATAAGTGCAGCCATTGATGTATGTTTATCATTATTGGCTTATGATTTAATTGGTGAAACCCACTAAACAACAATGGCAGGACTTATTTCCTGCCATTGTTGTTATCGTTCTTTAGAATTTAATATTAACCGATGCTAAGAAATTAGCCGGGGCTTGTGCAAACCAGTAGTTGTATTTTACAACTTTAGCTCCTTCAATATCCGGATAGGTTGCCCCGTCTGATTGGTATTTGGCGCTAAATACGTTGTTGATCAACAAGCCAACACCAATATTTTTAACGCCTTTAATGGCGAAGTTGTAATTAAGCCTTACATCATTCACAAGATAATGCGGCAATGAGCGATCAAGTGTTGATGTATTATCTAAATACTGTTGACTAACATATTTACTGATAAAAGCGATCTCCGCATTTCTTACCGGGTGATAACTGATGGTGCTTGATCCAACAAAACCTGGCGAGTAAGCAATATCTGTTTTTGCATATTGCGTAGGGTCCATGGTATTGGTATCATTATTATATAAAAACTGCGTAAAGTTTTTAACCTTGTTGGCGCTTATTGTGGCTGTTGCCGCCCAGTTTAACTGCGATGTTATTTTAACCATGCCATTAGCCTCAATACCTGCGCGATAGCTATCGGCTATATTGGTGCGGATAGCTTCGCCTACATCATTTAACGCACCTGTTAATACCAGTTGGTTTTTGTACAGCATGTAAAACCCGTTAATGCCCGCGCTAAAGGTGCTTTGGCTGGTGCGGTAGCCTAACTCCAGGTCTTTTAAATTTTCTGCCTTAGGGCGGCTTGATGGTGATGAGTTTACAAAATCGCTGCGATTAGGCTCGTGGTTACCTACGGCTATTGATGCGTAAACATTGCTATTATCATTCACCTGGTAGGTTATACCTGCTTTAGGGTTAAAAAAGTTTAAGCCTACTTGTTGTTGTACATTCTTCAAATTTTGATCATACCCTAAAAACGAGTAGCCGATGTGGCGGTATTGCACATCGCCATATAATAATACATTGCCCAAATGGTACTCGGCACGGGCAAACAGGTTAAAGTCTGTTTTCTTGGCGCTGTTACGTGAGTATTCATAGTCCTGCGGGATGTTGGTGCTTAGTTGTGTCCACTCAATGTTATCATAATGGCGGCCCTTGTACTCGTTGTAGGCACCACCTAATGTTATATCTAACTTAGTATTTGGTTTGTAATTGAAATTATAAGTTGCGCCATAAAAATCATTGTTCAGCCATAGGCGGCGTATCAAATCGGTAGTGCTGATGGTAGTACCGCCAACAACAACCGGGGTAACGCCATAGTCGCTTAATGCGGCATCGTTTTTATATTCTTCGTAATAACCGTAGCCGTGGGTATAATGCAGGGCACCGCTAAATGAAAGTTTTGGGCTAATCTGTTGATCATACAGCAACTGGTAGTAATTCTGATTATAATTATCGGTTTCGTTGCCATAGTATTTTCCGGTTGAATTGATATAACCTAACTCGTTATACTTACGGTTGCCAAACTTTACGCTATCCTCGGGCACGCCGTCCCAGGCTTGGTGCGTTTGCTCGTATCCACCGAAAACATTTAATCGTAATACGCTGGTTTTGCCATAATAGGCTCCGCTTAAAAAATAAGATCGAAGGGTAGATGCCGAACGGTCTATATAGCCGTCAGACCGCATGTTTGATAAACGGCCATCAAAACTATAATGTCCGCCTAATAAACCTGTACCTAGATTTAAGGTATTCTTTAACGTTCCGTATGACCCTGCCGAGCTGTTCAGTTCTGCGTATGCACTATCGCGGCGGGTGGTAGTTTGTATGTTGATGCTTGCCCCAAAAGCGCCAGCGCCATTGGTTGATGTGCCCACGCCGCGCTGTACCTGTATATTATCAACAGACGAAGCCAGGTCAGGCAGATCTACAAAGTAAACGCCCTGATCTTCGGCATCATTCATGGGGATGCCGTTCAGGGTTACATTAATACGGGTAGGGTCTGATCCGCGAATGCGGATACTGGTATAGCCTATGCCCGCACCCGCGTTTGATGTTACCACGGTTGATGGTGTTTGCTCCAGCAGATACTCAAACCCACGGCCCGAGTTGTTTTTGTCAATATCCTTTTTGTTGAGATTGGTAAACGCCGTTGGCGAATTTGCCGATGCTCGGGTAGCGTTTACGGTAACTTCTTCAGTTAGGGTGTTGCTATGCGTTAAGGTAAGATCAATCTGGCTGTTTGCCGATACGATGATGTTTTTTTGTTCGGATTTGTAGCCTAAATAGGTAACCGTTAGCGTGTAGTTGCCGATTTTAATGTTTTTAAAAGCGTACTTGCCGCCGGCGTTACTAACAGTACTAATGCTTAAATTTTGTAAGGTGACGGTTGCGCCGGGCAGTGCATCGCCGGTTTGTTGGTCAGTAATTTTCCCGGATACCGAGAATTGGGCCGATGCCAGGACAGGCAGCAGCAAGGCAAATAATGCCGTAAATAAATTTTTCAAAGTTTGTTAAATAAAAAAATGTTAAACCATCTGCACACCAGGGTTGAATACGCAGTACACTTAACTTATTACCTCTCCCTACGCCGGCATTACCCGGATCAGGTGCATGTTGTGAATTTGTAGAGACACAACACTTTGTGTCTCCTGCCCTATGTTTAAGACGCAAAGTATTGCGTCTCTACATTAGGATAAACTCAAAACAATGGGTTTGATCTCAGCCTGTCTTTCAGTTTGGTAAAATACGCTGCAGCATATTTAGTCGTTCCAAAGCAAGGCACCCCTTGAGAATTATGAGGCAAAGGTATTTTTTTATTTCGGATTTCGGATGTT
>DHIR01000040.1 GCA_002403905.1 Mucilaginibacter sp. UBA4741 | reverse complement strand
ACCCTACACCGATCAAAAAAACTGGAGCGGCTTCTTACTAAGCAGCCAAAAGCATTTTGAGGAAGTAGCTAAAAAAATTGCCGATAAAGGTTTCCAAATGTGTACCCATGCCATTGGCGACTCGGCCAACAGGGTGATGCTTAAAGTTTATGCCGCTGTACTAAAAGGCAAAAATGATCGCCGCTGGCGTATTGAACATTCGCAGGTGATCGCTCCTAAAGATATGAGCATGTTTGGTCAATACAGCATTATTCCGTCGGTACAACCTACGCATGCTACGTCTGATATGTATTGGGCCGGGCAGCGGCTAGGTAGCCAGCGGTTAAAATCGGCATATGCCTATAAACAATTGATGGAACAAAACGGCTGGATCCCTTTGGGTACCGATTTCCCGGTAGAGAATATCAGCCCTATTTATACTTTTTACGCTGCGGTGGTGCGTAAGGACCAAAAAGGATTCCCGGCCAATGGTTTCCAAATAGAGAACGCGTTAAGCCGCACCGAAGCATTAAAAGGCATGACCATTTGGGCCGCTAAAGCTAATTTCGAAGAAAAAGAAAAAGGCAGTATTGAGGTTGGCAAGTATGCCGATTTTGTAATAACCGACCAGGATTTGATGAAAGCCAGTGCAAACGCGCTACCCAAAGTAAACGTATTAAAAACCTATATAAACGGAGAGAAAGTATATGAACGAAAATAAGCCTAATTGCTTGCTTATAATTTTATTGGCATTTACCTTATTCAATTCTGCATGTGCACAAAACTCCGGTCAGATTTATTTAAGAGAACAAAAACTGGTTGAGAAATCAACCGTGTTGTTAAATAACAATAACTCGCTTATCCCGCTACGCAATGTTGGCAATCTTAAAATTGCCAGTGTGCATTTATCAAACCAATTTGCTTCCGGCTTTGATAGCCTGATGAATAAATATGCCCAAGTGCAATCTTTTAGCGTAGCTGGATATACCGGTAAACAAAACATAATTCATCTTACTAACGATCTAAAATCATACAATACCATCATTGTTCAGCTTACTGAGGCCGATCTGGATAATAACCAATTGATCAAATTCATTACCGATAATCAGCAACAAAGAAATTTGATTGTGGCCTATTTTGGTAAAGGAGCTTCTTTAGACAAATTAAATGAGGTAAACGCCCCCATTGTTTATTCTGAGCGGACATCAGAAGGTGCTGCTTACTTTAGCGCACAGGCCATATTTGGCGGTGTTGCCATCACTGCAAAAATAAATAGCAGTATTACCCAGCGTTACAGGTTTGGCGCAGGATTTTTAACCGAAAAGACCCGGCTGGAATATACCGTACCCGAGGCGGTAGGCATCAACGCTAACAACCTGCAGGACATTGACAAAATTGCTAAAGAAGCCATGGTGGAACACGCCACACCCGGCTGCGTGGTATTGGTGGCAAAGGACGGTAAAGTGATATTTAATAAAGCCTACGGCTACCATACTTATGCCGCTGATATGTCGGATAAGATCACCGACATTTTTGATGTAGCGTCCATGACCAAAATATCCGCCACTACTATTACGGCAATGCAGTTGAAAGAGGAAGGGAAGCTAAATATTGACTCGACCCTAAGTTATTATTGGCCGGTTACCCGTAATACCAATAAAGCCGGTTTACAGGTACGCGAAATATTATTGCACCAGGCAGGTTTGATCCCCGATATACCAACTTTCGACAAAATAAAACCTACGGACCATAGCGCTGATTCATCAGCCGATTACCCTATTAAAGTTAACAATGGCTACTATTTACGTAAGGATTATTATAAAGACATTATGCTGCCGGCTATGCTTAACTCGCCGCTTAAAACGCGCGGGCAATATGTGTACAGTGATTTGAGCATGATATTTATGCAGCAGGTTATAGAAAACATCCTCGCTACGCCGCTTAACACCTATGTACAGCAGCAATTTTATAACAGGTTAAGTATGCAAACCGCCGGGTTCTTGCCGCTTTATAGGTTTCCGCTTGCGCAGATCGTGCCATCAGAAGACGATGAGGTTTACCGCCATTCGGAGTTAGTTGGTTATGTAAATGACCCTACAGCCGCGTTAATGGGCGGTGTTGCCGGGCATGCCGGGCTGTTTGCCAGCGCTAATGACCTGGCTATACTGTATCAAATGCTGCTAAACAAAGGCACCTACGGCGGCGACCAATTTTTTAAACCCGAAACGGTCGAGCAGTTTACCGCCAAACAATCGCCCGTAAGTCGCCGGGGCTTGGGTTTTGACAGGTGGGATCCGCTTACTGATCATCATTATCCATCCGAGCTTGCATCACCAGAGAGTTACGGCCATACCGGGTACACAGGCACTTGTGTTTGGGTTGATCCTAAATATAACCTGGTGTACATATTCTTATCAAACCGCACCTATCCTAAAGCAAGCAGCAAACTGGGCAGCCTTAACATCAGGCCGAGAATACAGGATGTGGTTTATAAAGCGATTGCGAAAGGGCTTTGATGATTTCGGATTTCGGATGTTCGATTTCGGATTTATAATTCTTACTATTTGTTATTTATAAATTTGATAGATAGCCTGCAAAACAAATCCGAAATCGAAAATCCGAAATCCGATATTTATAACACCTGATTAAACTCCAACCTTTCCCCATCAGGCCCTAGTATATTAAAATACTTACAGCCATTTTTCCAGAATTGTAAAAACACCGGCTCGGGTTCAATAATGTTAAATCCACCGTCTTTAACAATGGCGTAGGCTTCGTCAATGTCTGCTACATCAAAAGCGATGTGGTCTACGTGGCCGTCTTTTCTTGAAGCAATTTGGGGCAGCACACTATCAGGCATTTGATAAAGCTCAATGATCATTTCGTTACGTTTCATCATAACGCAGGTACCTTGTTCGCCATTATGGTCAAACGGTTTTTCCATCACATTACTAAATCCAAGTTTGCTGTAAAATACAGCCGAGTTAACCACATTTGTTACCGGGATGCCTATATGTTGTATGGCGTTAATATTTAAGTTGATTGCAGTTTCCATAATTTTAATTTCGAATTTCGGATGTGCGATTTCGGATTTATAATTTTTCTAATTTATAATTTAAAAATGATAGGTAGTCTGCAAAGCAAATCCGAAATTGCACATCCGAAACGGCGAAGCCCTCTTGAACACCTTGAAAAATAGACAACAGTGAAAAATCCGATATCCCATTAATATTACAAATTGCTAACACTATTACGGTAAATTGCTGTTAAACTTGCATTATTAATTATAATAACAGATTTCAACGTTAATGAAGATCGGAATAGTTTGTTACCCTACCTTTGGTGGTAGCGGGGTTGTAGCCACAGAGTTAGGCAAGGCCCTTGCCGATAATGGACACCAGGTGCATTTTATCACCTATAACCAACCCGCCCGATTGGATTTCTTCTCAGAAAACCTTTTTTACCACGAGGTATCTGTATCCAAATATCCTTTGTTTGATTACCCTCCTTATGAGTTGGCTTTGGCCAGCCGTTTGGTTGATGTGGTACTATTTGAAAAACTAGATATTTTGCACGTACACTATGCTATTCCGCATGCTTCGGCGGCGTTTATGGCAAAGCAGATATTGCAAACCTACGGCATTTATATCCCGGTGGTAACTACCCTACACGGTACCGATATTACACTGGTTGGTAAAGATCGCACCTATAAACCGGTTGTTACTTTTTCTATCAATAAATCAGACGGTGTTACCGCCGTATCTGAAAGTTTAAGGAAAGATACTTACGAGTTTTTTGAGATAGAGAATGATATCAGGGTTATCCCCAACTTTATAGACCTTAACCGTTTTAACCTACAGGCTAAGGATCACTTTAAACGAGCGATTGCTCCCGAAGGTGAAAAAATACTAATACATACTTCCAACTTCCGTAAGGTTAAACGTACCGAGGACGTGGTACGCATTTTCGCCAAGATCCGGGAGAAGATCCCATCTAAACTATTAATGGTGGGCGATGGCGGCGAGCGTAGTGATTGCGAGCAACTATGCCGCGATCTGGGCGTGGGCGATGATACCCGCTTTTTAGGTAAACAGGATGCTATTGAAGAAATATTATCTGTTTCCGACTTATTCCTGATGCCATCACAATCTGAAAGTTTTGGCTTGGCAGCGTTAGAGGCAATGGCTTGTAAAGTGCCTGTAATAAGCTCGAATGCTGGGGGCTTGCCCGAATTAAACATTGACGGCGTAACCGGCTTTTTAAAAGACATTGGCGATATACAAGGCATGGCTGATAGCGCCATCTATATTTTAGAGGACGAGGCCCGCCTGGCAACCTTTAAAGAAAACGCGCTGGCCCGCGCTAAAGAGTTCGACCTGGCTAAGATATTACCTATATATGAGAGCTATTATATTGAGGTAATAGCCAAAACCCGGGCACAAGCCGCCAGTTGCGCAAAAGCGTAGGTGTATATATACACCCAGGTACAACTTTAAATTTCCATAAGCTGTTATGCGCACAAATGATTACGTTTGGGTTTACTATAATGTATGCTTACAAATATCCTTAACGCCTTTGGTTTAAATGCGGATAGTACGGCTGTTGAGCCGTTTGGCTCGGGATTGATAAATAATACGTGGAAGATTTTGGCGGGAGATAATGCTTATATCCTGCAACGTATCAACACCAATGTATTTAAATCGCCGCAGGATATCGCGGATAATTTAGTGCTTCTGCAAGATTATCTGCATAAAACCGCTCCAGGTTATCTTTTCCCCGCCCCGTTACTCGCTTTAGACCGGCAATACTTAGTGATTGATGGTGACGATAATTATCGCTTACTACCCTTTATAAAAAATTCGCATACGGTTGATGTGGTAACCCAAAGTGCCGAAGCTTATGAGGCGGCAAAGCAGTTCGGTAAATTTTCACGCCTATTGAATGATTTCGATGCCGGCCAATTGAAATATACTTTGCCCGATTTTCATAATCTTAATTTACGGGTAGATCAGTTTAGATCGGCACTAAAAACCGCGGATGCGGAAAGGTTAAATAAAGCTGCTATTGAAATTAAAGCAATAGAAGAATATATAGACATAGCCAATACCTACCGGCAGTTGGTTAATAACCGCGAGATACCTTTAAGGGTTATCCATCACGACACCAAAATAAACAACGTATTATTTAATGCGGATGATAAAGGTTTATGTGTGATAGACCTGGATACCGTAATGCCCGGCTACTACATTAGTGATGTCGGCGATATGATGCGTACCTACTTATCGCCCGCAAATGAAGAAGAGCAGAATTTGGCTAAGATCCACGTTCGTGAAGATCATTTTGTGGCCATCTATAAAGGCTATATGGAAGAAATGGGCGAGGTATTAACTCCTGCTGAAAAGGCCTTGTTCTTTTACGCCGGTAAGTTTATGATCTATATGCAAGCCATGCGCTTTTTAACAGATCATTTAAATGGCGATATTTACTATCAGACTAAATATGCCGGCCATAATTTATTGCGGGCGCAAAACCAGTTAACATTGCTCAATAAATATATGGCTGCAAAAGCTAAATTTGAACAATTGCTTGATAACCAAATACAGTTTATTGATTAATTATGGCTCATAAATTAAAGACTCTCCTGTTTGTTGCGCTTGTTGGCGCAAGTGCCATTTGCAACGCGCAACAGCGCATTAAAAACGTAATTGTTGTGGTTACCGATGGCTTTAGATGGCAGGAGTTTTTTAACGGTGCCGACAGGCAATTAGCTACCAGCAAAAAGTTTAGCCAGGGCGACTCGGCAGCTATACTTAAAAAATATTGGGATAGCGACAGTAAGATAAGCCGCGCTAAAGTATTGCCTTTTATATGGGGCGCCATAGCCAAAAAGGGCCAGATCTACGGCAATCGCAATACGGGTAATTTAATGAATACTGCTAACCCATACTGGTTCTCATACCCTGGCTATAACGAGATATTGACCGGTTACCCTGATATAGCTGTAAACTCTAACGACTATAAAGCCAACCCCAATGTTACCGTACTGGAATATTTAAACAAGCAACCGGCCTTTAAAGGTAAGGTAGCGGCCTATGCTTCATGGGATGCCTTCGACAGAATATTTAATAAAGAGCGGGCAGGGTTCCCGGTAGTGGCGGCTTTTGAAAACACAGGTGGCGCGCATCCAACGGCAAAAGAAAAATTGCTGAATACCATGTTGGCCAACAGCTACCGCCCGTTTAATGATGATGAATGCCTGGATGTATTTACCCATTACGAGGCCATGGAATATTTGAAAGAGCATAAGCCCCGCGTTATGTTCATCGGTTATGGCGAGACTGACGAGTGGGCGCATGCCGGCAAATACTATTCATACCTAAACGCCGCCCACCAGGTTGATAAATGGTTAAGCGATTTGTGGAGCTACATACAATCAGACCCTAATTATAAAGACCAAACCGCCTTGGTTATCACAACAGATCATGGCCGTGGTTTAGGCGATGAATGGACCTCTCACGGCGCGAAAGTTAAAGGGGCCAGCGAAATGTGGGTAGCCATAATGGGCCCTGGCATTACCGCCAAAGGCGAGGTTACCGCACCCATGCAAAACTACCAAAAGCAGATCGCGCAAACCGTAGCGGCACTATTAGGCACAAAATTTATAGCCGAACACCCGGTTGCAGACAAATTAAATCTTAAATAAAAACTCCTGAACACATGTTTGAAAAAACACTTTATAAACTACCCGCGTTAACCTTAATTTTCATCCTAACCGGTTGCTTAACCGCTATGGGGCAAACGGTAAAATATGTATCCGGCCATAATAGCTGGAATGCCGACTCGCTGGGTAATCATCGCGCAGTAATACAGGTGAGTGCCCCCGGGTCACTTTGTAAAGTAACAATTCCCTGGCGCAGAAGGGATGACCCAACCAATCAAGCAATAGTATTAGTTGATGCCAAAACCAATAAATCAATACCCTATATAACGCCGGTGACTTTATCCCGCGAAAGCGGAACGTTTTATTTTCCCCCTATGTCCGGCCCCGGTAAATATTATATCTACTATATGCCGTATAGAGTAACAGCACGCTCAAATTATCCACAGGCTGTATATTTTAAAACCAGCCCACTGCATATATCAGCACTAAATATAACCGGGAAAAGTGTATCGGGAACGGTGTTGTATTTAGAATCGGTTAATGCAATGAACAGCTTTTATCCGATGGAGGTCATCGCGACAGCAAAAGAGGTACAAAACCTGGTTACTGCTAATGCGGATAAATCTTATCTGGTTTTTACCGAGGATAGGCTGCATCCCATAAAAATGCAGCATGACCTGCCGCAGCGCTGGATCCAAAAAGGCATAGCTACTAAATTTACAGACGCCGCTATGCGGGGCGAGAATTTTAGCTACCAGCTGGGTGTATATCCAATTAAGCAGGATCTGCAAAACGTAAAACTAACCTTTAGCGCTTTGAACGACGGCAAAGGCCACGCTATACCGCCATCTGCCATGAGCTGTTTAAATACCGATGGTACAAAGTACGATGGCAGTAATTTGATCAATACCGTAAATGTTGCCAAAGGCGATATACAAGCGCTATGGTGCCTGGTTAATATTTCGCCAAAAACTGCCGCGGGTATTTATAATGGCACGGTAACCATTAGTGCCGATGGCGTTGCGCCTACCAATATAAAGATCAGCCTTACTGTAAAGAACCAATTGGCAGTGAATGGCGGCGTTAATGATCCGCAAAAGCAAACCCGTTTAACGTGGTTGAACTCTACCCTCGCGCAAAAAAATGATGTTATAAAACCATATACGCCTTTGCAGGTGACGGATAAAACCATCAGTTTATTAGGTCGCAAAGTGATATTAAATAACAACGGTTTCCCGGATAAGATACAGACGTTTTTTACCCCCGAAATGACGGATATGACCACAACGCCTAAAAATATCCTGAACGAAAATATTCACTTCCACATCATCAGTGGTACTACTCATAAAGATATCGTCTTTAAAAACGCGGGGATAAACTTTACCCAAAAAGATGCAGGCACCGTAAAATGGACAGCCACCGATACGTCTGACCCTCTGCAAATGGATATCAGCGCATCCATAGAGTTTGACGGTTATATGAACTATACTGTTAAACTAACTGCTTTAACGGATGTAAGTTTAGACGATATAAAATTCCATATTCCTTTTGATAAAGGGGCCTCTAAATACCTGATGGGCTTGGGGCAAAAAGGCGGCTTGCGCCCCGATTCGGTAAAATGGAAATGGGATGTCACTGCCAAAAATCAGGATGGCGCGTGGATAGGTAATGTAAACGCGGGTCTGCAATATTCGCTGCGTGATGAAAATTATGTGCGTCCGCTTAACACCAATTTCTACCTGCAAAAACCTTTATTGCTGCCAACCTCGTGGGGTAATGGTGGCAAGGGCGGTATCACTATCGCCGTAAAAGGACCAAATATGCTTTGCGAAAACTATACCGGCAAACGCACCATGAAAAAGGGCGATGTACTGTATTTTAACTTCACGTTGCTCATCACACCGTTCCATACCATTAATACCGATTTCCAGTGGGCCACACGCTTTTTTCATAAGTATGATAATTTAGATACAATAAAAGCAACCGGGGCAACGGTGGTAAATATCCATCATGGTACGCCGATAAACCCATACATCAACTACCCATTCATAGCGCATGATGCCATGAAGAGTTATATAGATAAGGCGCACCAAAAAGGATTAAAAGTTAAAATCTATAATACCGTGCGCGAGTTATCTAATAGCGCTTACGAGACCTTCCCGATGCGGAGTTTGGGGCATGAGATCTACTCGACCGGCAAGGGCGGCGGCTACTCGTGGTTGCAGGAACATTTAGGCGATGATTATATAGCTGCCTGGTACGTGCCCGAAATTAAGGATGCCGCCATTGTAAACAGCGGCATGAGCCGCTGGCATAATTACTATGTAGAGGGCATGAACTGGTTGGTGCAAAATGTGGGTATTGATGGTATTTATTTGGATGATGTAGCTTTCGACCGCATCACCATGAAGCGTATCAAGCGTGTGCTTACTGCTGATGGACATCCGGGTATTATAGATTTACATTCGGCTAATCAATATAACAAAAGCGATGGTTTTAATAATAGCGCCAATTTGTATATGGAGCATTTCCCGTACCTGAACAGGTTATGGTTTGGCGAGTATTTTGATTATGAAAAAAACGAGCCTGATTTCTTTTTGACCGAAGTGTCGGGCATCCCGTTTGGTTTAATGGGCGAAATGCTGCAAGGCGGCGGCAACCCGTGGCGGGGCATGGTTTACGGTATGACCAACCGTATGCCATGGAGCGATAATGCCGACCCGCGCCCTATCTGGAAAGCATGGGATAACTTTGGTATGCAAGGCACTAAAATGATAGGCTATTGGGTTGATACCAATCCTGTAAAAACCAATAATGATAAAGTACTGGCAACTGTTTACCGCAAAGCCGGCAAAGCCATGATAGCCATAGCCAGTTGGGCCGATAATGATACCAGCATCAAACTAAATATAGACTGGAAAGCCCTGGGTATTGACCCGGCTAAAGCAAGCATTACCGCGCCGGGTATTAATAATTTTCAACCGGCAACTAAATTTGCTGTTGGTAGCGACATTAACGTGCCGAAAGGAAAGGGCTGGTTATTGGTGGTGCAATAACATCATACATAACTTAACCACCATTGGGTATGTGTATTTTTATATTTAGCAAACCATCTGCACGGGAAATATAAAATGGTAATTACCAGTAGCCAGATAATATAAACGCCTGATAAGCTAAACCCAAAACCCGGCGGCGAAAACAGGAACGGCTCCTTTGGCGTAATGATCTGGCTGGTTTTAAAGCCCATTACAAAAAAGGTAACAACGTGTATGGTCTGTATTAAATACCAATGGCACGCGTAATAAAAGAAGGGTACGTTACCGAAGACTATTACGATTGCCGTGAGCTTATTTTTCACACCCTCTAAAACGGAAAGCAGGACTAATGATATGCCCAGCGTCATGCTCAGGTATATTAACGAGCATGGATATTTAGTAACGTTAAAGAACGAAATAATGCTCAACGCCGTAGTTTTTTGTGTCGACCAATGCGATGGGTCGCCATAAATATTAAACACCCTGAACGCGAAGAAAAGAGCCAGTAAACCCAAGCCTGTAAATAGCAAGATCTTTCTGCGTTTGACGGCATCATAAGTGCTTTTGTATAGTGTGCCAAACACGTAGCCCAATAACATTACACCTGTCCACGGTAACAATGCGTAAGCCATTAATATAAAACGGTTAGGGCCTATTGGTATAACGCCACTAAACCCGCCTGCTGTTAGCAGTACCTTGAAAACTACGGTTTTACCAAGGGCGCCAACATTCACAATATCCAATATGTTATGGCCGAAGAATATGATTGCGCCAATAACACCTATTACCGTTACTGATGCTCTTAAACCTATTAGTAAACCCAATAGCACCATACTGCCGCCAATGGCCCATATCACCTGGAATATCAAGACATTATAAAGCGGGTTAAGGGTTATGCCAAAGCTTATAACAGCCAGCTCAACTACTATTAACCATAAGCCGCGCTTAATTAAGAATGCACTTAATACGCTTTTACTACGGCGTGTACCCGCGATATTGGCCGATACGCCACTTAGAAAAACAAATGTAGGCGCACAAAAGTGCGTTATCCACCGGGTGAAAAATAAAATGGGGGTGGTTACAGCCAGGTCGGTAGGCTCGGGGGAGCCATGAAAAATATCCCTGATGTGATCTATCGCCATGATGAGCATCACCAGCCCACGTACTATATCAATAGATTCTATGCGGTATTTTGTTGTTGCAGCCATAGCTTAATTAATTGGGACAAACTAAGATAGCACAAAAAAGTCACTTACAAGAGTCGGTTAAAAAAAAGCCGGGCATTAAAAAAGCCTCTCCAAATGATTAGAGAGGCTTTTGCTACTAAAAAGTGTTTTTTATTTTTTTAACGGGTATGTATTTATTAATAACGATACCGCTGTTGAAGGCCCGAAACCCTTTTTTAATACCGGTTTAGCCTCAACTGTACGTGTTCCCCATTTGGTTTGAATAATACCATACGAGTTACGGTTGTTATAGGCAACCTTCGCATTTAAATTCAGCCAGTCAACCAGGTCTGTTTTACCGATTTCTAGGGTGTATTTACGGGCGTAACGGGCAAAAATACCTTTAAAGCCTGGCAGGTCGCCGCCGCTGTCTTCGTTGTTCATTACCCTGCCCCTATAAATGGTGTCGCGAGTAAATTGTGCCAGCTTTTCCGCTTCGGCTAAATAAGAGGCTTCCTTGGTGTACTTGTAAAGCATAGTTGCCGCGCCCAAAAAAGTACCCTGGTTATAAGTGAAACTAACATTGCTGGTTCTTAGCATACCGGTTCTTTTGTTCAGGTCCACATTATCCTTTATTTTCCCGGTAGCCGGGTTAAACAGGTATATTTTAGACCAGCTGTATAACGCTATAGCTTTGTCATAATAAGTATTGTCGCCGGTTGCCTGGGCCAGGTAACAAGCCGCTACTGCGGCAGGGCCTTCAATACAGGCGTTTTTTGATGAGTTGGTTTCTTTCCAAATTAGCCCGCCGCCATAGCTGTTGGTAAAGGCGCGTTTATACATTTTGTCGTACTGGTCCTTGGCCTTATCCAAATAAGTTTTGTTACTGGTAAGCAGGTAACCGCGCACACAAAACAATACCGCCCATGATATATCATCGTTAAACTTATTATACATCCAATCCTCTTTATGGTTGGTTATAAAGTTGGTGTACAAAGCCGCAAATCTGGTTTTATATATAGGGTCCTTGGTAACTTCGTAGGCATCTAAAACTGTTTCCATCATTTCGGCCTGGTCCCAAAAACCTTTATGATCTTCTATTTTAAATCCATTGTACCAATCTTCCAATGCTTTTTTTGCTGTCGCGATGGTTGGTGCAACCTCTTGCGCAACCTCTTTCTGGAATACCCATTTCTGCACATTGGTAGTAGCGGTTTTTGCTAAGTTAACTTTAGTACCATCGGCAGTACCGGCAGCATTTAAATTAAGCGAGAATTTAGGGTCGACAGCCGATTGCAAATAATAAGCGCCACTGCCTGCTTTTTTGATCACCCATTTAGTATCATCGCCGCTAACATCGGTTTGGTCTATTTTTACCGAATCGGCAGGTGCAGCACTAGCGTGTAATAGCTTGCCGCTGCCAACATTAGTCAAGGTATAAACACCTTTGCCCAGGTGGTTAACTGTCCATCTTTCAGCGTCTGATTTGGTATCGGTCCAGCTATCTACCATCGCGCCGTTATCTACTGATGCATTGCTTACATCCAATAATTTACCGTTAGATTTTGATTTTAACGAGTAGATCGCTCCCGAGATTATGCCGCCGGTTTGGGCAAAGCTTACACCTGTATTTACAAGGAAAGCAAGTGCCAAAGCGGCACGTAAGTAAAGTGATTTCATTTTGGGGATAATGTTTGTTTACAATGCAATAGTGAATATAAAATTCAATTTACGGACTAATGTTTTGAACATGTTACATTGCAAACGTTTGCATAAAAAATATCGCCGCTGATCTACCGGAGGATGAAGTGCATTTGGGGTGTTTTAGGTTGGATAAGCTATAACCTGATCCAGTCTACAATAATAATAACCAATGCCAATAAGGCGCTAAGAGCTAACGCCATCTTAAAGTTTACTTTCCCGTTTTTACGCAGCGAAAGGGAACCAATAACCCCAATCCCGATAGCAATTATTACGTGTATGATGTTAATATGCATGGCACCAATGTTTACTTAAAGATAGAGATTATTTTAAAACGCGAGTCCTCTACGAGAGACTTACGAAGTTTTTAAAA
>DHIR01000160.1:23426-29760 GCA_002403905.1 Mucilaginibacter sp. UBA4741 | reverse complement strand
CTATGTTACCAACCGTAAAAGTCCGGTCGAAAAAATAATCCTCCCCGGAATTGCGCATCCATTGTGTGTATGATCGCATGCGGTAGCTGCCTTCTTTAAAATGATCGCCCAAAATAAAATCACCCACTACCATGCCCGAGGTAATTGGCAGCTTTAACGATTGTAAAACAGAGTCTTTTTCTGATATCAGGTCGACATACAACGCTCCGCTCAGCGCCGACAATTGATGCCGGCTGCCAATCGTCACATATCCTTTAAACCAAATGGTATCGCCAAGCGCATAGTAAGGCTTATCCATATGCAGGTAAACCTTTTCCTGCGGGATGGTATCTGTCCAGCGTTGCAAGGACGCAACTATCTTGGCTAATGGGTCTTCATCCCTCGGGATAAACGCCAATAGCAATAGCATCGAACAAAATAGCCCGAGCTTGGTGATGAGGTTGTTTTTTATTTTCATGAGGTTTAGGTTTAAAAAATAAAAAGACGGTTTAAAAAGTGGTGTTTATATGTTGTCGTATCATTCTACTTTATATCTGTAAACTTGCCTGGCTAATGCACCATCGGCGTTAATTCCTTCAATCGTCACCCGGTAGGTGCCGGTTTGGTCGCTGTTAAAATAACTTACTTTAGTTTTGCCGGTTGGCCCGGTTAGTACCCTGGGGTTCCAGTAAATTGTACTCCGCAGATCGGCTACTTTTGAACCAGATTCCCCAACATATTTAGGCGAATAAAATTCTTTAACATAATCATACCCTTTAGGCGCATAATACACAATAGACGGGTCTTCCCTCCTGCGGAAATTGCCGCTTTTGGTAAATATGGCTATCACCGCCCCGCCACCGGCCCTTTGCATATTTAAGCCGCCTAACAGTTTAGCAGTTATAGCAGGGCTTTCATGCGATGTATAAATTTTATCAATATCAAGCGGGCTGCCTAAAAGTATAGATTGATATTCGCAGGGTTGTATCAGCATACGGTCTATCATAACGGTATACCGCGTTCTGTTAAAAAACGGCACCCAAAGCGGGCCGCAATCATCGCTGTTTACCTGATCAAACCTGATGCGGCTTTTATACATTTCGTTTAAACACTCCATTAGCGTTGTGCAAGGCATACGGCTATCGGGCCTAAACACTTCATCGGCCTGACTTTCATTAATATTACCTGCGCCGTATTTTGCGCGCGCGGCCCTTATCTGCACTTCTCTTAGTTGATGCGCACGGGTTTCGAAACCATATTTAGCCAGCTCCTGATCTTGCTTTATGTTGTTTTCAACTGATGTTTTGATCAATGTGGGGATATCTGCATTTACATCGCCTAAGTTGTTGTTTGGTGTTAAAGGTGTTTTGGTTATCTGATCAACCTCGGTAGTAACCCGTTTGCCGCCTTTGGGTGTGGTGCCTTGTATGGTAAAATCAATGCCATCAGTTATCAGCAAGTTGCTAAACTTAAACCGGCCATCATTATCGGTGACGGTATCCAGCACAAACTGTAGTTTGTTGTTTATCAGTATCACTTTTGCGCCGGGTACGGGTTTATGGTTTATGGTAGTTACCCTGCCCGTTACCGCATTCACTAATTTCTCTGCCTTATAAGTTGGTGTAGCAATATTACCTGTTAATATGTTTTTCCAGGTAAAGCGCCGGTAGCCCTGCGTAAGCATTAAAACATCAAGGTTTGAACGGGTTTCAGTATTAGGATTATAAAAATAGTAGTTGGGTTTTTCTATATAACCTTTAATGTCAGAACTTAGAAGTAGTTGCGAGAAGATGGTATTTTCATTAGTCTCATCAGACGGTACGGCTGTTTCGCTTACTACTGATATGGAGAAATTACCGCCAACAGGCCTGCCCATACCATTTTTTGCATCAATACCCAAGTCAACTTTTTCGCGGCGGCCATACACTTGTTTGGCGCTGTTAATTTTTAAGTCGATGTTGTCTTTATTTTGGATAAATACAATACGTTCATTTAGTGGATCGCCGTTTGAAGAAAACAAAGTAAACTGCAATATGCCCGAAGGAACCTCGCGTATAGGTAAATATATAGCGGTCATCCCTTTACTAACAGGCACATTGGCCGAGAAATAAACTTTACCACCCGACTGCCCGATAAGGCTCAACATACCGCCTTGGTTTAAACTACCCGGCGCGGCATTTATCCTCACTAATACCGAATCATTTTTAGGCGTACTGTAAACCGACAAAGCGTAACCATCATTAACCGCATCGGGCAGTTTTACGGTATTTACAGAACCATCCGGATAGGTTACTTTGGCGCTGTAGGTTTGGCCAGCCTGGGGTGTTATATAAAAATAGCCCATGCCTAAATGTTTAGGTTCCAGCTGGGCAATTTCTTTGTTTTGATCATCGACAATATTGCCGCTTACGGCAACCCCTAAGCCATTTGTACCCGTAGCTTTAAAAGCAACTTTGCTTTTTACACCATTAACCAAACTGCCACCTTCCGGGAAAAACTGAACATCGGTTTGTAGTGACGCTGTTTTAATGGGGAATGTTTTGGCAACGGTTTCGCTGGCGCTAAGGCTTAACTTGGTTAAGATGTACGAACCGCTCAATTCGCCCGATTTTGAATTTGGCAGGTTAACGGTGATCTCGCCCTGCGCGTTTGTTTTTGCGCCACTAGCGTTAATTATCTTATAGCCATCTTTAAGCTGATAACTTACATTTTTGCCGGAGTATGCAATGCCCTTCTCATCGGTATATTTTATTACTGCTTTTACTTTTGTCTGGCTGCCGCTTTTGGTATATATATAGTCAATCTTAGCAAATACGTTGTTGATAATGGAGTTGCCGATGGTAAACGTACGGTCGTAAAAATACTCGGGGCCAGCGTTTCGCATCCATTGGGTATAGGTCCGTATGCGATAATTGCCCTCGCGCATAACATCGTTATCCAAAACAAAACTACCTACTGCCATGCCCGATATTATGGGCAGTTTTAACTCTTTAGCAACAGAGTCGCCCTCGTTGATCAGGTCGACATATAACGCCCCGCTTAGCGCCGATAGCTGGTGCTTATAGCCAATGGTAACATAGGCTTTGAACCATACCGTATCGCCAACTAGATAGTATGGCTTATCGGTGTGAAGGTACACTTTTTCCTGCGGATGGTTATAAAAATATTGCTGCAGGCTGGTAACCAGCTTGTCTATCGGGTCGTCAGCCTTTGGGGTAAAGGCCAATAACAATAGTAAGGCGTAAAATAATCCTAATGTTAGGCGGAGGCTGTTATGGATTTTCATGTTTGATTTGGTTAAGTTTAAAAGTACCATCACCAATCCCGCCGGTTACATCAACCCCCGAAATTTTAATGGTGTACGCGCCCCTAATGTCTGACGTATAGAAAGAAACGTTTGCTTTTCCGTTTTGGTTTGTGGTGATGTTAGGTTCCCAATAAAGGGTCGAGCGGTAATCGGGCTGCACTACAGATGAAGGCGCAACATTGTATTGCGGGCTATAAAATTGTTGTGGGTATAATACCGGCAGTGGCCGATAGCTTACTACGCCCGCCGGTTTGGGTTTATACCAACCCATGCCTTTGGCGGTTGTTAACTGTACTACTGCAAAAGGGTCGCACTTAAAGCAAATCCGGTTGGTGTATTTTCTGCTGTAAATAATTTCAAGGCCTGTTATGCCCGGTAGTTTAATATCTTTCATGGCTTCCACAACGTCATTCGTAACAGGCGAGTATTCATCGCGGTCTTTGCCTGGGAGAATATTGGTAATAATTACCTTCTCATTGGTAACATCCTTCGGTGGATTTGCTATATCAACACCGATAGACACAGGCCCGCCGTCTATTCTTAAATCAACGGCCATGCCATTAAACGCAAGTACCGGAACTGTGAGATCTAAGCCCTGAAAAATAATGTTATTGGCACCAAGCACCCTTAACCCCGGTATTTTTTGAACGAGCAAATCATAAAGACTGGTAGTTGCCGATTCTTTGATGTCCTGCTCATCATATGCCTCGTCGGATTCACCGGGGCCTAATGGCTTCATACTGTTTTTGATGATTTTTTTACTGATGATCTTCACCTCTTTTAACACACGCCCGGTTAGTTTTACATTAGCTTCATCTGCCTTTTCTACCACTCTTTTTAAATAATTCATTTGGGCGCTGTCTGTATTCACGTACCAGGGCAGTATAGGGTCTTTATATCGTTCCGGGATGGGTAACGTTTTTAAACGCTCAACACTTACAGCGCCAAATTTTATTTTTTTGCCCTTTGCATCATTAGCTTGAATAAAAAATGAGCCCGAATCTATCGGTGGCAGGTTCTTAAAAACATATACCCCATTAGTATCTACATTAGCTGTTGTAAGAAACGCCGGTTTTTGTGATGATATCAGCACAGATGCATCTTTAATCGGTTTATTGGCTACATTGGTTACTTTGCCGGTAATAACTAACTCTTTTTCGGGTTTAAATTTAATTTCATTTACCGCTTTTGCCCCTTTAACCACTTTTGTTTTAGCAAATACATCGGGCCATTTATAGCCTGTCACTCCTTGCGTAAGTATAGGTTTATCCAGCGATTGCCCGGGTTGCCTGTCTTTTCTGTCGATGAATTGATAGCCTGTCCAGCCTTGCGTAAGCAACAGGTTATCCAGTGCTTGCCAGGCTTGTTTACCTTTTCTGTTGATGTAGTAGCCCGGCGATTCAATATGGCCTCTTAGTTCAGAATTGAGCAGCAAGGATGTTGCCATGCTATTATTATTTAGGCTATCCGGTTTTACCTGCGAGTCATCAGTAACTGCCAATGAAAAATTGCCCTGGATAGGGATGCCGTTTTTATCTTTTACTTCTATCTCTAAACTCACACTATCACGCTTAACATAGGTTGTTTTATTTGGCGTTACTTTTATGCTTAGCTGATCTTGATGGTCAATAAACACAGCCCGTTGATTAAGCGGACGTTTACCTTTAAATAAAGTAAACCTTGTTACGCCTGTCGGGAAAAGACTTTTGGAAACTGTAATGCTTGTCTGATCGGGTGTTATTTTTCCTGTATAATAGGCAATACCTCTTGAGGTGCCTACCAGGTAACAGGCACTATCCTGCTCCAGCGATGCAACGCCAGCCAGTGAGATCTTCAGGTCATCACTGCTCTCTAAATTGTCAATGTGCATTACTGTACCTGTTGGGCTTATTTTAGGTAGTCTAAAGTTCTTATCAACGGGCTGACTTAAACGCGCAATGTAAACCTCACCGGCCTTCGGCGTAAACTCCAGCGAACCCATTCCGTTATGGACAGCAGCGAAAGCAACAACCTCATTACCGTTGCCGTCATAGATACTGCCCGCTACCGGAGTTCCCCTGCCATCTTCGCCAATGGCTTTAAACCCAACTACCGATTTTAAACCTGCCACCAGATTGCCGCCTTCGGGCAAAAACTGCAAATCGATGTTTTGCTTACGGTTAATAAGCAAGGGTACTTGCAATATTTTATGGTCATCGCCTTGTTCAAGGCTCATGATCTGTACGCGTATTTGCCGGCCTTCCATTGTGTCTCTTAAAGCGCTGCTAAACTTAATGGACCCGTCTATGCCTGTTTGCAGATCTTCTTTATAAATGTAATGCCATTCGTCATAAAGTTTAATCTGTACCTTTTTTAAAGCCACCGGCGATGTTATTTTATCAGCCTTATTTAATTTTAATTCGACCTGTAGCTGATCTTTGCCGCCTACCTGCTTTACAGTAGCCGATGACTTCACCAGCCAGGCATCTGCAGTAGTTTGGCCCAAATAAAACCGCTGACTAAAAATATAATCCTGTCCAAAATTCTGCAGCCAGTTAGTATAGGCCCTAAGGGTATAGCCGCCCTCATGAAAAATGACCTTAGACAAAGGAATCTGCCCCCAGCCCATTCCCTCTTTAATGGGTATGCTGATACGCCTTACCATTTCAGATGTGTCATTATCTAACTCTACATACATCAAACCGCTTAATTTAGAAGGGGTAAAATCGGTTCCGTTTAATACATAGCTCTTAAACCATAAGGTATCGCCAATATTATAATAAGGTTTGTCGGTATGCAGATACACTTTCTCTACCGGCAGGCGTTTGTTAAAACTATCCAGCGGGGCAGTGATCTGTTTTAATAGATTATCCCCTGCTGCCATAGGCGGGGCAACATAAGCCTCGGTCTGGCTTTCATCAACTGTATATCGGTACACTTGCCTGCCTAGCTCGCCTTCGGCATTTATGCCCTCTACAATTACTTTATAAGTGCCCGGTCCATCAGCGTTAAAGTAGTTGAAAGATGTTTTACCATCCACCCCGGTTTTTAAATATGGGTTCCAGTAAA
>DHIR01000160.1:0-23221 GCA_002403905.1 Mucilaginibacter sp. UBA4741 | reverse complement strand
TTTTTAAATATGGGTTCCAGTAAACGGTAGTGCGCAGGTCGGGCAGTTTATCGGCATTGCCCGGCCTGTCATATCGCGGCGAATAAAACTCGCGCACTTTGTTAAAACCTTTAGGCGATACATTGGCAATGCTTGGGTTGTATTGTTTGCGCGTGGTGCCTAATTTGGTTAAGATCATAACATACGCGCCACCTAAAAAATTTACCATTGCCTGGTTGGTGTTTACTATCTCAATTTTTGCAATATCTTCCGGCTGTATACTGCCTTGCAATATCTCGTCTATTTCGCTCTCACTTCCTATCTTCCTGCCATCAACGATAAGCCCTACAGGTGGATATGGTGGACGCATGTCTAATAGTTGGATATAGCCAACGTTATTGGGTCGAAGCATGATGCCAGGCAACCTTGCTTGCATGAACATATTGAGTGTAAGGTATCTCTCTGCCTCGCCATCAAGAAACGTAATAACTTTATCTGCCGACTGTTCGGGTATTTTAAACATCCCCTGCGGGGTAACACCTACATCGGTTGTGCTGATTTTTTTGGCTTTGATCTCCACCTGTTTTAAAGAATGCAATTGATCTAAACGCAGAGGTTTGCCATCGCCTGTTTTGGCGATTTCAATGTAGGCTTTAATACTACTGATATCAGCTATATTTTTGTTTTTACCAACGGCTAATTTAGGGATGCTGTCCAGGATGATCTTAACCTTGTCGCTGTTTTTGGCGGTACGGGCCTGGATGGCAAACTTTATGCTATCAGTCATAAATATACCGTCAAACTTAAATCGGCCGTTTTCATCTGTAGTAGTCCCTTTAGTTACACCAGCTTTAAGCGACATTAACATCACGTTAGCTCCCGGCAGTATTTTATGCCCAAGTGTTTGTACCGTACCAGATATGGTAACACCCAAACCTTCGGCCCGGAACACTGGTTTGGTATTAATAGTATTGGCTAATTCTTTCCAGGTAAACCTGCGATAACCTTGTGTAAGCATCAGGTTGTCTAAAGCCTTGTTTACTTCCTCTGTTTCGGTAGTAAAATAATAGTTTGGCTTTTCTATGTAACCTTTCAGGTCAGAAGTTAATAATATATTTGAAAATATAGAACTCTCCAAACTTTTATCCACCGGCACCTTGCTTTCGTCAATTACCGCTACTGAGAAATTGCCGGCTATACCGTTGCCCTTGCTATCTTTAGCATACAGGTTAACCAATACACGCTCTTTGCTTTTATAATTGGTGTTAGCGGTTTTTAGATTTAACTGCATCAGGTCATTGCTGCGGATAAAAGCTATTCGTTCATTCAATGGCTCACCGTTACTATTAAATATGGTGAACTGGGTTATCCCGGTAGGAAATGATTTTTTCTCCAGCCAGATAGAAGTAACCGGACTTGCTATTTTTACCGGTGAGGCAAATATGGTTTCGCCGCCGGTTTGGGCTATAAAGTTTAGGGCTGTTTGCTGCGCGGAGGCCGAAGCATTGATCCTGACCAAAACGCTGTCTTTATTAGGCTGATAAACACTTAGTACATAGCCTTCACCCAAAGCTTTAGGCAGGGCTATTGTTTTGGCTGTACCATCGGCAAAACTTACTTGTGCCGAATATGTTTTGCCAGCTTCTGGCCTTAATAAAAAACTCCCCATGCCGGCATGCAGGGTTTCAAATTCCGCCAACTCATTATTGGCATTATCAACTATCTTGCCTTTAATTGCCGCCCCAAGGCCATCTATGCCAACTGCTTTAAATGCTACTCTTGATGATATACCATTAACCAAATTCCCGCTTTCAGGAAAAAATTGAACATCGCTTTGTGTCAAATTCTTTTGACCCTTGCCTGCCTTTTGTTTGGCATTAGCCGGGTTGCCTACAGTAATTGTCCGGTCAAAAAAATAATCTTCGCCTGCATTACGCATCCATTGAGTGTATGATCTGATACGGTAACTACCCTCTTTAAAATCATCCCCTAAAATAAAATTGCCAACTACCATACCAGAAGTAATCGGAAGTTTAAGCGACCGTATCAATGAATCTTTTTCGGTAATCAGATCAACATATAAAGCCCCGCTCAGTGCAGACAATTGGTGTCTGCTGCCGATAGTTACATATCCTTTAAACCAAATGGTATCGCCCAAGGCATAGTAAGGTTTGTCCATGTGCAGATAAACTTTTTCCTGCGGGATGGTATCCGTCCAACGCTGTAAGGACGCAACAAGTTTGCCCAAGGGGTCTTCATCGCGGGGAATGAATGCCAAAAGCATCAATATTGAACCCAATAGTCCGAGTTTAACTGTAAGCCTATTTGGTTTAGCCCACAATGTTAGCACCCGCAAAAAACGGTCGACATTCATATATAAAGGTGATTAGGTATTATTGGTTAGAATAAATGTAAATATATTATTCTGACAAAGTATTATACAAGAAAAGAATATGACTTATAAGTCTGTTTTTTTAATGCCCTGAAGAGCTAAGTGATGAGTGATGCGAATGATTTAGAAGTAATTATACCGATACAGTTATAAAACTGCATCGGATAATTAACCAACTCGAACTAAATTACGTAGTGTCAATCCCCTAATTTGACACTACCCCTTAGTAGTTGTTATTCAAAGATGATATGGTTTAGATATAAAATGAAGGTAGAAATTAAAAATCATAATTTTTTGTTCATTTTGTTCACAATTATTGATGCAGCTTTTCAGGAGTAAAAATATCATGTATAAAGGTAAAAGCCCTGATTTTGAAGTTTTAATATGCGGTTGCCTGGTTAAATTGTGAACAGGGTTTTGAAACGCATTTTATTAATGATTTTGTTTTAAAGATTTACTACTTTGCATCTTGTTAGCACCATATTTTTAAAATAAACTGATAATTTATAGCACACCTTATTATCCATTTATGGAATTGGATAGCTATGTATTATTATATTAAAATCATATCTATAAGTTATGTCTAAGTTTCGCAGTACAGACTGGTTTGGTAAAAAAGATAAAATGGGATTCATCTACCGCAGTTGGATGAAGAACCAGGGTATGCCCGAGGATATGTTTGATGGCCGCCCGGTAATTGGGATCTGCAATACCTGGTCTGAACTTACCCCATGCAATGCCCACCTGCGTGATATTGCCGAAAGCGTAAAACGCGGTGTATTAGAAGCCGGCGGTTTCCCGCTGGAGTTCCCTATTATGTCATTAGGCGAAACGTTGCTAAAACCTACCGCCATGCTGTTTAGAAACTTAGCCAGCATGGATGCCGAGGAGTCAATAAGAGGCAACCCGCTTGATGGTGTGGTACTGCTTACCGGCTGCGATAAAACTACGCCCTCAACCTTAATGGGCGCAGCCAGTGTTGATTTGCCAACCATCGTGGTGCAAGGCGGCCCTATGCTGAACGGTAAATATAAGGGCCATGATATAGGATCTGGCACCAATGTTTGGACGTTTACGGACGACCTGAAAACCGGTAAAATATCCTATGCCGAGTTTGCTGAAGCCGAGAGCTGCATGTCGCGCAGCCCCGGTCATTGTATGACTATGGGTACCGCGTCAACAATGGCGTGTATGGTAGAGTCGTTGGGGATGTCATTAAGCGGTGGCGCGGCTATACCGGCGGTTGATTCGCGAAGGAAAAGATTGGCCCAGCTATCCGGCAGGCGCATTGTCGAAATGGTTAAAGAGGATCTTAAAATATCAAAAATATTAACCCGGGCCGCCTTTGAGAATGCTATTAAAGTTAACGCGGCTATTGGCGGCTCATCCAACTTCGTTATCCATTTAACCGCGATAGCAGGGCGCATAGGCGTAGAATTGAATCTGGAGGATTTTGATAATATCGGTAGTAAAATGCCTTTGTTGCTGGATTTGATGCCATCGGGTAAATTCCTGATGGAAGACTTTTATTATGCCGGCGGATTACCGGCTATAATTAAACAAATGAGCCCGGTTTTGGATATGGATGCTATTACCGTCACGGGCAAATCGCATAAAGAAAATATTGAAACTGTTGGTACTATATATAATGAAGAGGTTATACACCAATTTGAGAAGCCTATTATTGAGGAAGCCGGCATTGTTGTATTAAAAGGCAACCTGGCCTTAAATGGCGCGGTTATAAAACCATCGGCAGCAACACCCGCGCTGATGCAGCACCGTGGTCGTGCCGTAGTTTTTGAAAACATTGAGGATTACCACGACCGTGTTGATGACCCTAACCTGGATATTGACGAAACCTGCGTAATGGTTTTAAAATGCGTTGGCCCTGTTGGCTACCCTGGCATGCCCGAGGTGGGCAACATGACCCTGCCTAAAAAACTGTTGGCAAAAGGCGTTACCGATATGGTACGCATATCAGACGGGCGCATGAGCGGTACCGCTTTTGGTACAGTGATACTGCACGTATCGCCCGAGTCGGCCATTGGGGGGAATTTGGGATTGGTTGAAAATGGCGACATGATAAAACTGGATGTAGCTGCCAAATCAATTCACCTGGAAGTATCAGACGAAGAGTTAGCCACGCGCCGAAGCAAATGGGTAGCGTTGCCGCCGGCATCAAACCGGGGCTATGTTAATTTATATGTTAAGCACGTACAACAGGCAGATAAAGGTGCCGACCTGGATTTCCTGGTAGGTGGTTCGGGATCAGAAGTGTTGCGGGATTCACATTGAGCCCCACCCAACCCTCCCCGGTAGGAGGGCTTAAAAAAATTATGAAAAAGCGAATTTATATTAACAAAAAAGTCTCCCCTACCGGGGGAGATTTAGAGGGGGCTGAGGGCTTATGGTAATACTAACCCTCATCCTTTGTATTGTAACGCTGATATTGCTGGTAACCTGGGCAAGGCTAAACGTGTTCCTTACTTTTTTGGTGATATCAATAATGGCGGCCCTGCTATTGGGTATGCCGTTGGCCCACATCGTACAATCGGTAAATAAAGGACTGGG
Organism: Mucilaginibacter sp. UBA4741; assembly: GCA_002403905.1. Lineage (GTDB taxonomy): Bacteria > Bacteroidota > Bacteroidia > Sphingobacteriales > Sphingobacteriaceae > Mucilaginibacter. Next base: position 18,279 of record DHIR01000160.1, on the reverse strand, counting down.
CGACATGCTGGGTTCGCTGGTTATTATTATTGTTTTAGGCTCCATGTTGGGTAAGTTGGTAGGTGTAAGCGGCGCGGCACAAAAAATAGCCACCTCCATGCGCAATGCTTTTGGCGAAAAATATATTACCTGGGCCATGTGCGCCACCGGCTTTATAGTAGGTATACCTTTATATTATAATGTTGGTTTTTTCCTGCTGATACCGATCATATTTTCAGTCGCTAACCGGTATAAATTGCCGTTGGTTTATGTGGGTATACCTATGCTGGCATCGCTATCGGTAATGCATGGTTTTTTGCCGCCGCACCCATCGCCTATGGCGCTAACAACGCAGTTCCATGCAGATATAAGTAAAGTTTTTGGTTACGGCTTTATTGTCGCTATTCCAACCATTATAATTGCCGGGCCTTTGTTTGCAAGATTCTTACGCAACATGTCATCACAATCCGTAATAGCCATGTCTGTACAGGAGATGCCCGAAGATAAATTACCGGGGTTAACCAACAGCATACTATCCTCGCTGTTGCCGGTTATTATTATTGGATTAAGCACGATGGTCGTTCGTTTTGCAGGCGATAATGCCCCCCTTAAAAACATCGCCGCCTTTTTAGGCGACCCAAGCATGGCCATGATGGAAACCATCGCGATAGCTACTTATACTTTAGGTATACGCATGGGAATGAAGTTAAACGAGGTAATGAATGTTTATGCCGATGCTGTTAAAGAGGTAGCCATGATATTATTAATAATAGGCAGCGCGGGCATATTAAAACAAATATTTTTAGACAGCGGCGCCAGCGGACAAATAGCTACAACCCTACAGGGCCTTAACCTGCCGCCATTATTATTAGGCTGGATAATAGCCGCCGTATTAAGATTATGTTTAGGCTCGGCAACCGTGGCCGGATTAACAGCCGCAGGTATAATTTACCCGTTGATGCAGCATGTACCGGTCGACCCTAACCTGATGGTGTTATCCATAGGCGCGGGCAGCTTGTTTTGCTCCCATGTTAATGATACTTCATTTTGGGTTACAAAGGAGTACTTTGGGCTCAGTATGAAGGACACGTTCTTGTCGTGGTCGTTAATGGAGACGCTGGTTTCCGTTATTGGGCTGGGCGGTGTGCTGATATTGAATACCATAGTGCGATAAATTTTATTATTTTTGAACAGACCAATAAAAAACCATGAAAAAATTATTTTTAACCTTACTGATGGGCGTTTCAGTAACTGCTGCTTTTAGCCAAAAAGACAACACCCTAACCAAGAAAGAAGCTGCCGCGCATTGGAAGTTATTATTTGACGGCACATCTGCCAACGGCTGGGTAAATGGCGATGGCTCTGCTGTAAAAGCTGCACCCGGCGCATGGGAAGTTGTAAACGGTACTATAACCCTAAAAAAAGACGCTAAAGGCGGCGATATTTATACTACCGATGAATATGGCGATTTTGAATTTTCTGCCGATTTTAATATAGAACCCGGCACTAACACCGGTATAAAATACTTTTGCCATAAATATGATAAAGGTGGCAACCTGGGCTGCGAGTTCCAGATCATTGATGATATTAACGGCGAGGATAATAAATTAGCCAACCACTTGCTAGGTTCATTTTATGATGTATTGCCTCCAATTGAAGCCAATAAAAAAGTTAATCCCCCGGGCCAGTGGAACACCATACGTATTGTAGCTAAAGGCAAAAATGTACAGCACTGGGTAAATGGAGTTAAAGTATTAGAGTACACCCGTGGCAGCGAAGACTACATAGCTGCGGTAGCAAAAAGCAAATTCAGCAAAGTAGAGCCGGTATTTGGCACGGTTGAAAAAGGCCGTATCCAACTACAAGATCACCACGGGCCGGTTATGTTTAAAAATATTAAGGTTAGGGAGTTGTAATAACTCGTTACCTGATGAAAGAGGCTTGAACATTTGTTCAGGCCTTTTTTGTTTTTCATGGCTACCATATTATAAACCCCGGCAGGCTGGCTTTCGGGGGTAACGCTAATTAATTTAACACGAGTATAAAGCCAATTGCCGGTAGTAAAAAATGCCGTTCTCCGGGTATCACCGTTTTTACCGGTAGTAAAATAAGCCTCTTTTCGGGTATAAGGCTTTATGCCGGTAGTAATAAGTGGCGTTTATCGGGTATAAGGTGTTATACTGGTAGTAGTATTTTAATTTAAAATGCTGATAATCAATGGTATAAATAAAAAAACCTCAAAGAACTAAGCAAAATGTATTTGAAATATTTGAGCTGATTTACGGGCAAACTGCAAGTGGGGGCATTTACTCAAAGATACGAAAATTTGGGGAGAGGAGCAAGTAAGGGCTGCAAGCAATTGCGCGCTGTAGTAATAAAACAGACATAATGATTCGAAGTTATAAACTTCGGACAGCGGTGCTATTTGCCAGTACTAAAAGGTATGATACGAATTTTTACGTTAAGTTAATTAAGATCAAAATTTTTGGTACCTTGAAAATAATTTAAAGCGATGGGTATTTAAGCCTCCTGTTTCGCCAATTAACCTAAACTACCTCAATGAAATTGCATTTTTATCATCTGTTAGTTTTATTCGGCCTGTTGATATGCCGGCCCGGTGCCGTTTTTGCCCAAACCACCTACGAAGGGCAGGTACTGGATAGGAATACCGAAGCCGTCATCCCCTCTGCTACTGTCGTGCTATCCAAAGCACGAATAGCTACACGGACCAATGAGCAAGGCTATTTTAGTTTGTATTCAACCTCGACGGTAGAGAAAGATAGTCTGGTATTCACTTGTGTTGGGTATAAAACTTACCGCATGCCGGTATCAGTTTACAAGCGGGGTATGTTCATTACACTGCAATCAAGTTCAACTGAGCTAAAAGAAGTAATGATTCGCGTCAGAAAGAGAACCAAAACATTGGGAGCTTTTACACGCGATGATCTTGATCCTAAAGGGTCATCACTCGGGTGGGGTTATCCGGTGTCATTCTACACGGCACAGATGTATGCAAAGCTTTTCGAGGTGCCTAACCAAAATGCCGTTGTAACCAGCATCGACCTCGGTCGCTGGCAACCCGGCCCCGATGCCTGGGAAACGCAGCCCGGGAAAACGTCTATGTTCAAAATACATATCATGACCATTAACCCGGCAAACGGCGCTCCGGATAGCATTTTGGCTACCAAAGAAATATCCTTACAGGACAGGTCGCGCAAAATATCCGTTCGGTTTGATAGCACCAGTGTGATCCTGACCTCAACTCAATTTTTTGTTGCGGTTGAATGGCTGCGGTTGCCTTATAATGAATATATACTCAAGAGAGGTTTTATTTTGCTTGAATATGATAAGAAAGGAAGGACAAACACGTGGCAAAACGGGGGGTTTGACAGGATGATTTATCAGCCCATACTGGCTCAGTATAAGCGTCAAACAAATACAACGTCCTGGCAATTGGTCAATGGTGTTTGGGCATTATTTAAGCATCCTGCATTTGATTTCGCATTGTCAGCAACTATAAACTACTGATCCACTTATGAAAAGAATATTGCTTATTATCTGTTGTATCGTTTCGGCACCAGGTTATGCCCAACAGCCGCAAAAGGTCAATGCATTCCATGTGGTTGATTCTGGTACCGGAAAACCGGTGCCATATACCACCATAATCATTTTAAGGGCTAAACTGGCTATCGCGACAGAAGATAATGGGGTCTTTCACATTCCGGGCAACCTGGCGGTTATGCGGGATACCATTGCTTTAAACGCGCAAACTTATGCGCCGCTAAAATTACCGCTAAACAAGCTGGCGACCATGGATACCATACGACTGAATAAGATAGCTGTAAAAACCCAGGAGGCCGGGTCTAAATTTTCGAAAAAGCTGATCTTAAATGACCATTTAGCCGGCGACGTGGGTCTTTATGCCGGAGTGGCGACAGAAGACGCTCCGTTCAATTATTTGCAAATAGCACAGTGTTTTGTTACCAATACATCGAATAACAGACTAGTGAGTGTCACTATCAATAAAACAAGGGACTGGATGCTAACGAAATTCAGAGTGAGGATATACGATATTGATGCAGCGACCGGTGGGCCGGGTGCCGACCTTTGTGACCGGATCATAGATATTGATAATGAAGACGATGTTAACGATTATCTTAACAGAACAGGGCGTTATAACACTTTTGATGAAAGCAAAAGTGCGATCATCGATCTTCGGAAATATAACATCATCATCCCCAACAGGAAATTTTATGTTGCTGTTGAATGGCTACGCGACTTTTTTAATGCTACTAAGGTACCGGTATATAATAAGGTTACCAATAAGGTAGATACTGCCATTGTTTTCCGCCCTTACATCGGTATTTCACCCGTAAAAGGCAACCAACTGAATATATGGGTGATGGAATTGGATGGTAAATGGAAAACCTACAATCATTTTTATCCTTTAGGTACTGATTTGGCTATTAAATCAACGGTGGAATACTAATGCGTGAGAATTGACTTGATACACGATTACACATTACCCGCTGTCCTAAGTTTATAACTTCGGACGACTATACCGAAGTCGGAGACTTCGAACAGCGGACCAAAAAATCAAGTCAGCCCAATCGCTGCCACCACACAGCCAGACTCCCGGCCGCGTGGGCTGACGAGCCTTTGCGCTCTTTTTGACTCTCATTAAATAACTAAAATGTAGGTTCTATACGAAAACGTCAGACGAAAAGCTTCGGGTGAAAGCAGGTAAAACTTGTTGGGTGGTGCGGCTGGAAGGGCATAGCGTCTTTTTGCCCGGGCAATGGCCTGTGCGAGCTGGAGCAAAATTATGCAGCCCGTGGTTTTACCAGCTTTGCAGGGCAAAGGCCCTGTGCGCAAAGAAACCTATCGTCTGACTTGATTTTTTGTTACTTTTCATCTAAGGAAAAGTAACTACGCCTTAGCGGCCAAGAGCGTCACCAAGCGATAAGTTAACGCAAACAAAGCGGCATTACCGTTTCCTAAACGGCTTCTCAAAAAAATCATCAACTATTTTATTAAACTCATCCCGATGCTCCATGAGCGTACCGTGGCCCGAGTTGGGTACTACCCATAAATACGATTTAGGTATGGATTGCGCTATCGCCACGGTGTGCGAAACCGGTATCAGGTCATGATCGCCGCCGATAATGAGCGAGGGGCACGTAATAGCCTTGAGCGCGCTAAAGGGGATATTTGGCTGTAGCCAGTCCAGCATAAAAATTTTATAAGTGTTTCTGGCCCGTGCATCTTTTAGCGGCATTTCTTTTTGCCACTTTTCATAATCCTTTTGCTCTTCCTTCCAGTAAGATGGGATGAGCCCGGTAGAATCGGGCACTAAATTGGCCCCGGTTGATGCCAGCTTAATTACTTTATTGGGATGCCGCATAGCCAGCACCAGCGCGTTAATGCCACCATCGCTCCACCCCAAAACATAAGCCGAATCTATGTGCATGGCGGTAAGCAACGCGTCAAAGTCATCGGCCATCATTTCAAAACTAAGCGAGTCACGGTCATCTTTGGTGCGGCCATGCGCGCGACTGTCAACGGCAATTACCTGATACTTTTTGGCAAAATAAGGTATGGTATTGCTAAACGCACCCATACTTCCGCCGTTACCATGTATCATTAATAAAGGCTTGCCTGTACCATAAACTTCGGTATACATTTTAATACCGCGCACATCATAAAACCGGCCCACGCTATCATTGTGGCCGTAGTTTATTTTTTTAGGCTGACAGAAGACTGCTGATATAAAGGCAATCGACAGTAATAATATTAATGCGGTATTTTTAAACATAGTCCTTACTCCTTCGTGTTTTTAACAATAAACGCCACAATCTGCCCAGGTTCTCTCGGTCCCTTCGGGAAATGCCCTTCACCCGGTATAGTAATAATTGTCATACTACCGCCAAGCGCTTTGTAGCGTTGCTCGGCAACGCGGGTATCGGTGGTTAGCCATGGGTCAGTAGCGCCGCTAACGTGCAGGGTTTTTATACCGGCTTTAGCCAGCGGGGCAAGTGTATCAATAGGCGCTTTCTTTTCCATCAAGCTGCGCATAGCAACGTTGTCTACATATATGCACGATATCTTGTCGGGGTTGTAAATTGCCCATTCGTAAGCCTCGCCCCCATAAGCGCCGGTGCCCATCATCACCGGTTTTTTAGAAAAACCCTTGCCGGTAAGAGTGGCATAGATCTTATCCCAATCCTTACGCACCGGTCCAGACTGCGATGTTATGGGCGGTATCACTACATAATAACCTTTAGCCAACAAGGCCTGCTCAACTGCAGCATCGCGTGCTATGGCACGGTCGGCCCTGAAAACCCAGGGGTTACCCGGTGCCGGTTTGTTTGGTGCGATAATAGTTAACCCCTTTATGCCATACTTGCTTGCCGTTTTAGCCATGTAAACATCATAAACAGGCGTAAACCATGGGCCGCGTACTGTGGCATAAGTTTTTTCTACCTTAAGAAACTGGTATTGGTTTTCCAGGCTATAATAGTAGGTTTTTGTGTAAGCTGCAGTATCAGCAAACAGCGGGTCGCTTATCGTTGGTTTAATATTTTGTTCTACCCAGTCGGCAATAAATTTAGCATCACGGATGCTGTGCGGATGGTGCGGTGTGCCTTCTTTTATCATCATGGTCATGCGGCCGCCTAGCTGATGGTAAACGTCCTCGATAGGTATGGTATTGGTTGGGAACAAAAAGTCTTCTGTACCCACCAGGCTTAATACGGGGATATCATATTTTATCAACAGATCAAGCTTCGCGAAACTCTCAGGACGAATAGCAGGATTATCCGCATATAAGCAAGATACTTTGTCAGGATGCGTTGTTGCCCAGGCATATTCATTAATACCCCCTCGGCTCATGCCGCTAAATGCGGGCTTTTTGGATAAGCCATGTTTGGTAAAAAAGTCATACCAGGCCTCCCAATGGTTATCCGGGTCGATATTGCAATACACCACGTGGAAACCACGCTTAAGCAGCTCTACTTCTGATTGTGATTCATGATCCCAATAAAATCCGCGCCAGGTACATGGATTGCCAGGCGCTGCCGTTTTGGGTACGATGACGATACAACGGATGGTTCCTTTTGGAGTATTAGCATCGTTCATGCCGGTGCCTTCCTGCGGTGTTGCTTTTATAGGTTTAATGGCCATGGTTTCCATATCCATTAAATAATCATAACGGTCAAATCCGTGCCAGCTGGTTTTTTCGCCCTCGAAAGTGGTTAGCGCTTGTGCGGATATTTTGCCGGAAACTATCAGCGACAGGCCAACAATGGCCAGAGTGAGTTTAAAAAACTTTCTCATTTTAAGGTTTTAATTGTGGTTGTTTAATTGGTTGTTGATCAAATATCCCATAATTATTTACATTTGGATATCCGGCCATGAATTTACCTCATAAAAATACAAAAGTATTGGTGTTATTTATCTGCTCATTATTGGGCATGGTAAAAGCATATAGCCAAACCAATAACACCGATGCTGTTATTAAAGATATCCATAAACATTGTCGGCAAATGTTACTATCGGATACTGTTTACGCTACCGAGCGTGGCCTACAGCTTACTGAGGATATTAAATATAACACCAATGCCGCAAGTTATTTAAAAACTTTAACGGCTGAAGGTAGCTGGGGCGACATCTCCTACAAAAATCAAACCCGTGGGGCCTGGGCACCAGCAGGGCATTTATATCGTATATTGTTACTGGGCCGCGCTTACTTTAAAAATAATGACCCCGCCTATCTCGCTGCCATTCACAAGGCTTTACGCTTTTGGATAAAAAACGATTTTAAATGCGAAAACTGGTGGCACAATAATATTAATGTACCATTTGCTTATTCGAGCATCATCCTACAGTTAGGCGATAAGGCTGAAACCGATGAACTCGACTTCCTGAACAACGTAATTGTTAAACGCATACCTGTACATGCCGCCACCGGCCAAAACCTGATATGGCAATTAGATAACGAGGCACGGGTAGCGCTTATACATAACGATTATGCTGCTTTTGCAAAAGCAATAGCCGGCATGCAGGGGGTGATAACTGTAACCACGGGCGAGGGTATACAACCTGATAATTCTTTCCACCAACATGGCGCTATGATGCAGGTAGGTAACTATGGCTTGTCGTTTGTAAATTCATTATTGTTTTGGATGAGCGTTACAGATCATAGTCCGCTGGCGTTTGATAAAGTTAAGCAGCAAATAGTTTTTGATTATTGCGCTGACGGTTTACGGTGGACGATTTTTAAAGGCGCTATGGATATCCCCGCTATTGGCAGGCAACTGCGCAAAAACGCGGCGGTTAAGCGCGGGATTAATTTGCATGAAGATTTTAACCTCATCCGTTCATTAGATCATAGTTACCAGTGCAGGGATGTTATAGACGGATTTGATTACCCGAGCGGCTGCAAACTTGCTGGTAATAAAGGTTTTTGGCGCAGCGATTATATGGTGCAGTTAAAGAAAGATCATTACCTGATGAGCGTTAAAATGCATGGTCCGTTTGTAAAACGGCTGGAATCAATAAACAGCGAAAATTTAAAAGGTGCCTTTATTAATGATGGGCTTGCGTTGGTGCAAAGCAACGGTAAAGAATACCGCGATATTGAGGCCATCTGGAACTGGACAATGCTACCGGGCACAACCTGCGATACTACGGTTGACCCCGGCGGTAAAAAAGCATTTGCAACAGGTAATACATCCACCTTTGTGGGCCAGGTATCAAACGGGGCGGAAGGCATAAGTGCTATGGATTATAGCCGCATGGATGTTAAAGCGCATAAAAGCTACTTTTTTGTTGACGATATGCTGATAGCTTTAGGCGCGGGGATAGCATCCGCAGATAAGAAAAACCTGGTGACAACGGTAGACCAAAGTTTTCATACCGGAGTGCTAATCAGCGGCAAAAATAAAAACGGGCAAGAATGGCTATGCCATGATGGTAAAGCCTACTATTTCCTGGATAACACTGAAAGCGTAAAGACCAAAACCGAATATCGAAACGGCGGTTGGGAAGGCGTAAACAATAATGACACAGGCGATGATAAACCTTCGGCCGGCAACATAGTCACAACTTATATTGAGCATAGCAAAAATAATAACTATGCCTACCTGATAAAGCCTGGGGTAAATGTAAAACAATTACAAGCCGGGTTAAATACCGGGGTTAAAATATTGGCAAATACAACCAGAATGCAGGCCATAGCAACCGGTAATAACATAATGATTGTTTTTTACCACCCCGGCAGCATAACAGTAAACCATACAACGATAAAGACAGATAAACCATGCCAGTTTATTTGTAAAAAGAACCGAAATAAGCTAAGTAATGTATGGGTATCAGACCCTACGCGCCAACAGGACGCCATCAATTTAAGTATTGGTAAAATTATCCGGCAGGTAAAACTACCGATGGGCGACTATAAAGGATCGTCTGTAAAGGTTACGCAATAGTGGCGGTTCTTTTTAAATGGATACCGTATATAATGCGGGCATCTTTAAATTTTTCGTACACGTGTAATGCGTTTTTATCTTCGTAATAATGCTTTACCGACTCGTCAATTTTTCTTTCCAGCTTGTTAACTATCTGGAATCCATTTTTTAGCAGAATGCCTTCAATATCATATACATAATGTACAAAGTTTTGAATAGAAATGCTATTATTATTGTGCTGGAAAGTCCGCTTGCCACCAAATGCCAAAGCATTAGGATGGAAATCGGTTATAATAATATCGCCATTGTGTTTTAATATACGGCACCAGGCTTGTAATGCTTCTTGAATGTTTTCAATATGTGCAACGGTAAGGGTTGATACTATTACATCGTAGGTAGCGGTATCAGTGTCCGCGAATAAGTTATCTGTTATCTGGTTGGTTTTTGCTGTCGGAAATTTCCCCTCTAAACGCCTCAACATTCCTGCCGAAACATCAAAACCAGTAATGTTTGCCGGTTTGCTTTTTAAAAGTTTTGGCCAATGCCTGCCGGTGCCGCAGCCTATATCGGCAATTGCTGCTCCTTTTAAATTAACCCCGGCCAATAATTCTGTAAACACATCTTCATCCATATCCAGCATTAAATTACCCGGTTGCACATCATAACTTTCTGCCCATATATCATAAGCCTCAACTGATCTTTTTTCTTTTACGGGGTTAAAAAAAACATTTCTCTGCATAGCCCTTTTTAAGGTTGATATCAAGCTATTTAAGGGATTGGTAGTTGCTATCATGGTGCTCATAGATAAATAGTTTTAAAAGATTTATAAAAGAAATTACAAATTGATGTCTACAATGTTTTTAAACATTATATAATCAATTACGGGGGGCTATTTGTAAAGGTTGCCCCGGTAATTTATTTCGGGTAATGGGCAACCTTTGGTTAGTATGGGGCGTAACTGTTTCGATAATTGTGTAATTGTAGATTTTAGTTTCTCTCAAATAGTGATGGATGGAAATCCGTCACTATTTAGTTTTACCGGCGAAGCAAAAAAAGCATGTATTTAATACCCCATACAAATAAAATTACCATTGGATATAATTATTCAAAATAAAGGAATTAATCGTGTAAAATCTCGCAAGCCGGATTTTGAGGAATTGTATTGTGCCGTAAGAGAATCCGAAAAAAAGGTATACACCGATCTGCAAATAAAAGGATTGCCTGATTTTGGCCCCAACTCACTCGAATGGGAAATACGCAAACATTCTGCCGATAGGTTGCTGGCTTATTTAAATAAAAAGCGCAAGTTTTTAAGAATCCTAGAAGTAGGCTGTGGTAACGGCTGGCTCGCATCAAAAATGGCCGATCTGCCTAAAACGTACGTAGCCGGCCTTGATATTAACCAGGCCGAAATTAACCAGGCAAGCAGGGTATTTAGGAAAGTAAACCTGGAGTTTGTATACGATAGCTTTAATGAAAATACTTTTGATGAGGACAAATTTGATATCGTTGTTTTTGCAGCATCTTTACAATACTTTCCATCGGTAGTGGCTGTTTTGCGCCAGGCCGAGAGTCTATTAAACCGGGGCGGCGAAGTACATATCATTGATACCCCTTTTTATGATCCGGACGGTGCAGCTATAGCTGCCGAGCGCTGCCGCAGCTATTATAAAGATATGGGCATCCCTGCCATGGCCGATCATTACTTTCACCATGATATAAGTGAATTTTGGGGCTTTAATTACCGGGTAATGTTTAACCCTACAGGCTTGTTGAACCGCTTGTTCAGGAAAGACCCGTTTTATTGGGTTGCTATCAGTAAGTAAGAATCATAGCCTGTATGGTATGCGGTTATTATTCTAACAGAAATAAATCGTTAAATCTTTAATTAGCCAATAAGTTTTCAGGGACAACCAATATCTGCGATATTTTTTGCTGGTATTGTTCAAGCAGTTTGGCCTGGAAGTTTCCGGGATCTGGTTTAGCATAATGCTTGCCGGTATCCATGCTCATGATAGCGCCTTTTGAATTGAGTTTTTTCGACTCGGTTTTTTTAAGCCATCTGCCGGCAGTTATTTTCATCAATATATTATCAATAGCATTGCCAAAGCGGTTATCCAGTATTTTTTCTATTACTAACTTAAAAAGCGTTGGTTTCAACGGCTTTGCCGATGATATGCGCATAATTTTATTGGGCAGGTATTCGCGTGTCCAACCGTTGACTGCATAAAATTGCTCTATCACGTTATCGCCTTGTAGGGGGATAAGCGTTACCACTTCAATAGCGGTATAAATGGTTTTTTCTTTTATCTCCAGTTGGTCCTCGTCTATATAATAATTCATGCAAAAGTAATCCTGCTTATTTACCAAATAAGTTAATTTTTTAAAGGCATGCATTAAAGTACGTGCTATCCACAAACGGTTTTTGGCAGTGATAATAAACAGATCGATATCAGAATTTTCATCAGCGAAGTTTTTTGATAACGAACCAGATATAGCAATGCCGCGTACATAAGGGAATTTTATCAGCATATCGCCAACTTTTACCGCAATTTTAATTAGATCGGCAGCTTTTTGGTTGCCAATATATCTGCGGACTATTAGCTCGTGGTCGTTACGTAAAGTATAAAAATTGCTAAACTGGTAAATAGATTGGCTGGCAACTAAATATTTAAGGGCAAGTTCGAAATCATTCTGATCATATTTATTTTTTAGAAATAAATAGATCTCTCCGCTGGTTAGCGGATACTTGAATATATCAAAATAAGCCAGTGTAGCTAATATGTTTTCTCTTGCCGCGTTCACGTTTTTACCTGTACATCTTTCTATTGTTATAGTGATGACGGGTTAGCATGCGGATAGGTTGCCCCTGAATTAAATAAAAATCACCTATTTTTCTATTGTAACAGGCGATTTACAAAAGGGACGAATAAATAGCGGCGGGAATGCGCGGTTTCTCTCTTTAAAAACCCGCATACTACATCACTCAACTGTATAGGTATAAACCAGCCTACCTAGCTCACCGGCGGCGTTAATGCCTTCCACCACCACTCGATAGGTCCCGGGGCCGTCGGCGTTAAAGAAGTCAAGGCTGGCTTTGCCCATTGCATCCGTGTTAACGTATGGGTTCCAGTAAATGGTTGTACGCAGGTCGGGCTTATTGCCTTCACTATCTGGCCGGTTATAATGTGGAGAATAAAACTGGCGCACTTTGTTATAACCTTTAGGTGAGATGTTTGCGATACTTGGATTGTATTGTTTGCGTGCAGCTGGCGATTTGGTAATAATGAATATTGCCTTGCCAAACAAATTAACCATAGCAAGATTGGTACGTACCACCAATATTTTTTCTACGTCTTGTGGTAAAACTTCAAGGGTCAAAATGTCACTTTTTTCTTCTTTGGTTGATATTGACCTACCGTCTAAAACAATACCTAAAATATCATGTGTCGTTGAGTTGAGGCCCGAGTTAACCGATGGTTTCAGCTCAACCAAGCCCGTTAATCCGTGATCATCAACTACGACAGCTACGCCTGGCACTGTGGCCTGCAAGAACGCCGCCAGCGTAAGAGCAGGTTCGTTTTCGGGCACAGTAATGATTTTGTCTGCTGATTCTTCATCCGGTAATTTGACCGGCCCCTGCAGAGATATATTGGGGTCATTGTCAATCCTGGTGGCCTTAATGTTTACCTGTTTGAGTATGTGGCCTGTTAACTTTATTGGCGTACCATTATCTTCGGCTTTTTGTAAATTGGCTTTTATGATATTTATATCTGCCAAGTTTTGTTTAGCGGTGATCTTTATCTTGGGGATGCTGTCTAAAATAATAATAGCGTGATCACTGTTTTTCGCGGCTCTGGCTTGAACTGCAAATTTTGCGCTATCAGGAAATGATAATTTATCAAACCTAAATCTGCCATTGGCATCGGCAGTGGTCGCTTTGTTAATCCGCGCATTTGTTGACACCAATAATACATTGGCATTTGGCAAGGCCCGATGTTGCAGATCTGTCACCAGGCCAGAAATTGTAGTCGTCAAGCCCTCTGCCTTAAATATGGGTTTAGCTTTCACTACGCTATCTAATAACTTCCATTCAAACCTGCGATAGCCTTGAGTCAGCATCAGGTTATCTAAGGCTTTGTTTATTTTGTCAGAATCTGCGGTGAAGTAATAATTAGGTTTTTCAATGTAACCTTTAAGATCTGAGGTTAACAATATATTAGAAAAGATGGGGCTCTCCGCACTTTCATCAACAGGTACCGTACTTTCATCGATCACCGCTATTGAGAAATTTGCGGCGACCGGTGTGCCCTCACTTCCTTTAGCGTCTAACTCCAGTTGCACATGTTCTTTACTTTTATACAGCGCCTTATTGGTTTTAATGGCTAATTGCATGTAGTCGTTATTTTTAATAAATGCAATGCGCTCATTCAGCGGCTCGTTTTTGGTGTCGAAAATAGTAAACTGTGCTATGCCGCTTGGAAATGATTTCTTGTCTATCCAAAGTGATGTCATTACATCATTTATGGCTACCTGCGATGTAAAAATCACTTCACCACTGCTATGGGCAATGAGATTGACAGTTGAATGCTGTAAAGTTGCCGAAGCCTGTATGCGCACTAAAATGCTGTCTTTATTTGGCTGATAAACATTAAGTACATAGCCTTCATTTAAAGCCATGGGCAGAGCAATATTTTTAGTGGTACTATCGGCAAATTTGATATGGGCAGTATAGGTTTTACCAGGCAAAGGTTTTAATAAAAAATTGCCCATGCCCGCGTGCAAAGTGTTAAGTCGCGCTACTTCGATATTTTCGTTATCAGTTACACTACCGCCAATGACTACCCCCAAGCCGTTGCTGCCAACCGCCTTAAAGCCAACACGCGAAGTGATATTATTGACCAGATTTCCGCCCTCAGGGAAAAATTGTACATCTGGTTGTTGTAATAATGGTTTTGGATGTTTTTTTTCTTTTTCGGAGTGTAAAGGGTTGCCTATAGTAAATGTCCGGTCAAAGAAATAATCTTCGCCGGCATTGCGCATCCATTGGGTGTAGGCCCGTATGCGGTAGCTTCCTGCTTTAACATAATCGTCCAATATCAAGTCGCCCGCAACAGTTCCCGAGTCAACCGGCAACTTCAACGTTTTTACGGGTTGATTTTGTTCGTTTATCAGATCGACATAAACGGCACCGCTTATTGGTGATAGCTGGTGCCTGCTGCCGCTGGTCAAATAGCCTTTAAACCAAATGGTGTCACCGGGCACATAATAGGGCTTATCCAGGTGCAGATAGGCTTTCTCCTGCGGGATACTATCCGTCCATTTTTGCAAAGAAATGAGCAGCGGGTTAGTAGCGATAACCCGGCTGGGAATTTCGGCTACAGGTGGTTTATATTCAACCGGCAACTGGTCGCCTACCCGGGCAGTGGCCCAATAGCCGTGGATAAAAAAATCTCGATAATCTGTATAGCTGCCTTTTTTATCGATAATGGACTGGTCGGTCGCAAGCCTTAACACCGATCCCTTTTGGTCGACAGTGATACTTTGTTGCAGGTCAGATTTGTTTGCTTTAAAGCGTGCTGCTATTTTGGGATTATAAATAACATATAATTGCTGTCTGAACTTAAACGACATGAAATTGGAATCTATAGCTGTAATCAGAGAGTCGAACATCACCGGGCGATCCCCTATGATCACTCTATCCGGAAGTCGGATAGTAGTAGTATCATATTTTAATGTTGCATAGCCGTCCACTGGTTTTGTGATAAAACCATTCTCCAAAGTGTTATTAGCGTATACCGAGCGTAAAAAATGCATAAATGAACCTTGATAGGCCTCCAAACGATTTTTGGCCCATTGCTTTTTTTGTTTAACATTTCCGTCGAGTTCCTCAAAACTGCATTCGCCGTGGTAAGAAACAGTGCCTTCAGTATGGGTATAACTAAACCCATTCAGCAAGTAATGAAGGCGGTACCCCAGCCTCTTGTTTTCTATGATCAAAAAGTTATCGGCATCGGCAAATAGTTGTCCTTTTTTTGTGCTAAAGTTGATGATCTCAGGATTGAGGATCACACATTGTTTTGCATTGGCCGATTGACCCAGGAACTTTTCCTTAAACACCTTTAAGTTTTTTTCTGAGGCATTCTTTTTCCCTATGTTTACCTGTTCGAGCTTGATGGTTTTTTGCTGTAGCTGCATGTCAACTTTGACAGGCGAATTTTTCACGATAACATTTCGTGTTAGAGGAGCGTAACCCAGCAACTGTACAGAAAGCTGATAGGTTCCTGAAAGGATACTGGTGAAATTGAACCTGCCATTTTCGTCAGTAGGCATCACGCGTTCTGAACCGCCTATGAAAACGGTCGCGTCTTTCTGCGGCTCTCCTTTTTCATTAATGACTACTCCGGATACTGTATAGCCTTCCTGAGCAAATACTCGGTCAGACGCAAGCAAAAAAATTGTAAAGAATAATAATTGGCAGATGTTTTTCATACGATAGGCATTAGGTATGATCAAATATAAGATTTAAATTTAATTGATTGCAATAGGAAGGAAACTGATGCCCAAGCGTGTTGGGTTATAATTTCATTTGCACATCCACGCATTTGCACATCTACCTATCCACGCATTTGCACATTATTTAACCACCCGCTTAGCATTATCCTTAACAAAAGTATCCCAGCCTGAGTATGATTTTTTGCTACCGCTTTTACCGGTAGGCATCCTTTGGAAAGAGTGGCAAACAGCTACGGCGAGTCCATCCGTAGCATCTAAAAAATCGGGGGTTTCTTTAAAGCTGAGCAGGTTTTGCAGCATAGCGGCAACCTGTTCTTTTGTAGCGTTGCCATTGCCCGTGATAGATTGTTTTATTTTTCGTGGCGCGTACTCTGTAACCTCAATACTGCGCGATAAGGCCGCTGCCATTGCAACGCCTTGCGCGCGCCCCAGCTTTAACATTACCTGTATGTTTTTGCCATAGAATGGTGCCTCAATTGCCAGGCAATCGGGTTTGTAGTTATCAATAAGGGCAACAGTTTTTTCAAATATGCGTTGCAGCTTCAGCATGTGGTCGTCAATTTTATCCATCTTAACCACGCCCAGGCTTATCAGCTCTATTTTCGAGCCGATCTCTTTTACCAGCCCATAACCCATAACCGCCGTGCCGGGGTCAATGCCTAAAATTATTCGCTCTTTAGTGTTTACTGTTTGCATATTCTCTATGGTGTTCCACTTTGTTCCGGAGTTGTCTCGTCCTGAAAACAGGTTGTTACTTTTTTTATAAAGTTAAGACTAATATTGTTTGTCGGGTTAAGATGTGGACAACACTACGCGTTGTTGGTTAAGTATCGCTACCCAGCATCGCTGCAATATTGTACGCCACGGTCTGAATGATGTATTAGTTCGCCAGCATCATTTCATCCGGCACAATTCCAAAAAAATGATCCCGACCAAACTCGTTCCCTGCTTTACCATAACTGCAGAACGAAGCGGAACACTCTGCAACACCCAATATCTTATTCCATCACCCTTCCTAATCCAAACTGGTCGCCCGCCCTTACGGGTTTGCCATCTTTAAAATCAATCTCCAATAGTTTTTCGCTTTCAACCGTGTTGTAGTTTTCGTCTTTAAGTATGGTTAGTATTTTGCGGGTCTTTACATCAATCACCTCGCCACTTGATGGATAGGCATATTTACCATCTAAAGTAAATGTTACCCATCCCGGCATATCTTGTAGTGGTATGGTGGTTAATTGCTGGTACGGCTCAACACCGCTAAAAATATGCAGACGCATGTTGGCTCCATCACTTAGCCAAATTTCTTTTTCATCGGGCGTTAGGCCAATACCATGGCTTGGGCAACCGTGGCGCCTTACGCTGCCCTTGTCCCAACCTTCAACTACAACTTGCTTTATTTTTTTGCCGGTTATTAAATCGCCAACCTCAAAGCCCAGCAGTTCATTACAGTTAACAAAAATGCGGGTCTCTTTGCCGTTAACCGTAAATGGCCTTACAAAATTACTAAACGGCCCAACCTCGGCAGTAACCGTATTTGTTTTGGTATCTGCAATTTTCACTATTGTATTTTTAATATCGGCCAAATAAACATGCTTACCCGATAATGCATATATAGTATTGTGTGATGCGTTAAAACCATCCAACCGTTTAATGATGTCGCCTGTTTCGCAATCTATAACGTTCCAGTAATGGCTCTCCAGTGATGGCAGATACATGGTTTTACCATCAGGAGCAATAGACAAGCGGTCGCAGCCATTGGGGATCGGTTTTTCCCAGATCAGTTTACCGGTTATCAGATCCAGGCGCTGCAAACCTTCAAGCGTGGTTACATAAACGCTATGCAGCGGAATGCTTACCGCGATGCCTTTAATATTTGAGGGTTGTCCATTTTTAGGGTGATAGCCTCTAAACGAAATACGTTTTACAAACTTATGCCCGTGGTCGATATCAAATATCAATAAGCCGTGGCCGCCATAGCCTAAATAATCTCGTACCCCCGGTACCGCCGCAAATAAATAACGCCCGTTCATTAAAGATGGTGCTGGTTTTGCAGCAAAGACTACTTTTGCAACCGGCCGCCATGATGCAGCTAATAGTATAACAGCGCCCGACAAGAGCGCAATAAAAATGCGGATATTGGTTTTCATAACTTACTTTGATTGAGGGTTATATTGGTGATGTTAAGATAGGCAGTGGTTTTGGTAATTGCAAGTACATAAATATCTCTTTTCCGCGAAGCCGAAGAGAGGGTAATTAAATACATTGTTTTAAATCATGTATAAAAACTATTTAATATTATTAACGTGTTGTGCGATTAAAA
>DHIR01000284.1:351-2792 GCA_002403905.1 Mucilaginibacter sp. UBA4741 | reverse complement strand
CTAACAATGGGGAGTACATTATATGTACATATTTTGCTGTTGCTAATGATGGTGATATGGCTGCATACACCAACATAGAATTGTCTAAAGCATTAGTAACCGTCTCCATCCCTACTTTATAGGCTTGCATCCCCGTTGTAATAGTTGGATCATAAAAATGGGTAGACTCCGCAGCACCGTGTCCCAGGAAATCTATCTTGATCATTTTAAAACCGCAATCCTTTAGTTTACCCAACACAAATGCTATGCGCTTTTGTGTTCCCGGGTGCGTTGGGTCAAGCGCCCTGCCACCGTCAAGGTCATGATATCCTTTGTCGGTACGTGTCCACATATCGGCGAATTTATAGTCGCTGCCTTCAGCCGTGCGGCTAAGATTTTTTGAGTGGAAACCCCAGTCGGTGAACGGTGCCCAATAAACGCCGGGTTGCAGGTTACGCTCTTTGCAATAGTTTACAAAATCTTTTAGTTTAGAAAAATCGCCTTTAAAGCCGCCCTTTACCATATTGTCCCAGTACGAATCAAGGTCTATATATGCCGTGCCATCATCATTGCGGAATTTTGGTATCTGCTTATCAAAAAAATTGACTACAGCTGTTGCTTTTTCATAGTTGATATGCTGCGCGATTACTCCCCAGCTGTTCCAGCCTACCGGTGTCGCTTTATGCCATGACTGGATATAACGTCCCTCAATTGTACTACAGGTTCGCGCATAGGTTTCCAATCCTTTCCTCCAATCAGCAAAATAGCCGATGAACATTTTTGGCGAAGTTATCTTATCCCCCCTTAAAGAGCCGTGCGCCATAGAATCGCGCGTAATTTTAACATCGTTTAGTCCGCCAAAAGCTTCCAGTTGGGTTATTTGACTAGCTTCTCCTTTACTAGTAACACCCGATTTCCAGCTATCATGCGTTAATGATCCAACTATTAATCCTTTTCTTGATTGGTTATCATAAACCACACCCACCTCAGCACTTGTATTTAGCTGGTCGCTTAGATCGCGAGATTCATATCTTATAAAAGTATCGTTATCAAAAGGAACAAATAAGGTTTTTAAGTTTGTTCCGGCATATAGATCAGCCTTGCTGGTTATTATAGGTGCTATATAATTAGAGCGTAGATCATGCCCGTTTATTTCTACTTCGGTTATAACAAACTCTTTGTTTTGATAGCAATAAAACCGCTGTACCATAACAGGTGAGCTCGTTTTTATTGAAGTAAGGGTCAATAACTTACCGCTGCCTATTTTATCATGGATCGCTTCTATCTTAACAGAGCGCTTTTCATAATCTTTGGTCTGATACTTACTATCACTGGTAGTAAACTCGGCAGATGCATTGGTTACTACCAATTTCCCATTGTATTTTAGGCTAAATAAGCCGGTATTAGCATCAACAATTAATTGATCGTTTTTACCAAATGGAACTACCTGTTGTTTGCTTTTTATTGCACCAAACGAATAGCAAGTAGTGAATAAAAAAACAAAGGCAATATTTACTCTTAGCATAGATCTATAATTTATAGGTAAAAGTATATAAAGCAATATTGCATTTGATAAGCTGTATCAGCTTATTGTTAAATGTAATTACCCGTACCTGCTTTAATGAATTGTGTTTAGATAATTTAACGAAGCCTTAACCTGTTCGACTGCATTCGCTGCTTCATCTTCGATATAATAATATTTAATACCGGTTTGTAAGGCGGTGTGCAGTATCGTATTAAAATTCATTACCCCTTTATCCAGCGATACACTTGCCGCATCAGCAGTAGTACCTGTATAAACGCCCGTAGGCTCGCCTGCACGCATTTGTTTAAGATGTATAGCAATAAATCTACCCTGATATTTATGCATTAACAACACCGGATTGTAACCGGCATGGAAGGCCCAAAAGGCATCCAGTTCAAAATCGGCTATGCCGGGTTTCATGCCTGCCGTCATATAGGCAAAAAGCGAGCTATCCCCAACCGGTTTAAATTCATATCCATGCGGATGATAGAAAAAATGCAACCCACTATTTTTAAGGGTTGATCCGGCAGTATTAAACAGGGCAATGGCCTTATCGGCATCTGTTTTATTGAAATCGCCATTATGCGGAATCCATCCGCAGCCAACTAATTTAACACCGAACAATTTGGCCTGATTAATTACGGCTGTAATACTATCCCTAAACATTTCGTAAGGAAAAACCATACTGGTAGCAACTAAATGGTTAGCGTTTAAAGCTGATTTAAACTTTAATGGAGATAGGCCGTAATATCCCGATACCTCCACTTCTTTAAATCCCATTGTCGCAACCTCGGTAAAGGTTTTGGGTGCATTTTTACCAAACTCACGCCTGAAGCTATAAAGCTCAAGCCCTATTTTTTGCGGGATTATGGTATTTATGTTTTTTAAAGACTTACCTGTCCCGTTTTGCAGCCATACATCAATCCTGGGTGTATTG
>DHIR01000284.1:0-265 GCA_002403905.1 Mucilaginibacter sp. UBA4741 | reverse complement strand
ACATCAATCCTGGGTGTATTTAAGTTGTAGGGCTTATATAAAATATCCATATCGCCGTCGTCATCCAGATCGGCGACTCCAGTTTCATGGAAATCATACCCTGTTTGGAATACGGTTTTATTAAAATTGCCTTTGCCATCGCCATATAAAATAAAAGCTTCGGCATTAGGGTTGTTTGCCTTATCAAGGCTCTCGGTCCATTTAGCCATTTCGGCTACAAAAATATCCAGGTTGCCATCCCCATTAATATCGGCCACTTGTAAGC
>DHIR01000185.1 GCA_002403905.1 Mucilaginibacter sp. UBA4741 | reverse complement strand
CAATCCGAAAAAATGGCTTCGTTAGGCGAGCTGACGGCAGGTATAGCCCATGAGATTCAAAACCCCTTAAACTTTGTGAATAATTTCTCGGAAGTAAGTATAGAGATGCTGGATGAAATGGAGCAGGAACTCACCAAAGGCGATAAAGCGGAAGCCATAGCCATAGCGGCGGACATTAAGCAAAACCTGGAAAAGATACACCACCACGGCCAGCGGGCCGATGGTATTGTAAAGGGCATGTTGCAGCATAGCAGGGCCAGCAGCACTACAAAAGAACCCACCGATATCAATAAACTGGCAGACGAATATCTGCGGTTAGCCTATCATGGTTTACGGGCAAAAGATAAATCGTTCAATGCAGAACTGGAAACTAATTTTGCCGATAACCTGCCTCTGATCAACGTAGTGCCGCAAGATATTGGGAGAGTGCTGTTAAACCTGTTTACCAATGCTTTCTATGCTACCCAGCAAAAGGTTAAAAACCAGGTTGAGGATAATTATAAGCCGGTGGTTAAAATTGACACAAAAATAAATAACAGATATATTGAGATAACTGTTAGCGATAACGGAACAGGGATCCCTGAAGATATAAAGGAAAAGGTATTACAGCCATTTTTCACTACCAAGCCAACAGGCGAAGGGACAGGGCTGGGTTTATCCTTGAGTTATGATATTGTGGTGAAGGGGCATAATGGCAAAATAGAAGTGAATAGCGAAGAAGGAAAATATACAGCGTTCAAAATTTCAATACCGGCATAGGTTTTAATCATTATATTTAAACAGTTTATGAAAATATTAGTAGTTGACGATGAGGCGGATGTACAGCCGCTTTTTATACAGCGATTTCGAAAAGAGATACGTGAACATGAGTTCGACTTTGAATTTGCCATGTCGGGCGAAGAAGCATTGGCTTATTTAAAGGAAAAGCATTCGGAAGTGGTGCTGATCCTTTCGGATATTAATATGCCCGGCATGAGCGGTATTGAGTTATTATCAAAAATACGGCATGATTATGCCGCGCCTCCTCCGGTGGTAATGATGATAACAGCTTATGCTGATGAGGAAAATCACCGGCAGGCCATGCAGAACGGCGCTAATGATTTTTTAACAAAGCCGCTTGATTTTGCTTTATTAAAAGAAAAACTTAAAACCCTTATACTATAATGGCCAAGATATTGGTGGTTGATGATGAAACCGACCTGGAACTGCTGGTAAAGCAAAAGTTTCGCCGCAAGATCAGGGAAAGCGTTTATGAATTTATTTTTGCGCAAAACGGCGAAGAAGCATTGCAAAAAGTAAAGGAACATCCCGACCTGGATATTATACTGAGCGATATTAATATGCCGGTAATGGACGGACTTACCTTATTGAGCCGTTTGCCGGAAGCCAACCCCATGTTGAAAGCTGTAGTAGTATCAGCTTATGGTGATATGCAAAATATACGCACGGCCATGAACCGTGGCGCTTTTGATTTTGTATGCAAGCCGGTTGATTTTGAAGACCTGGACCTGACAATGGAAAAAACTATCCTGCATGTCAAACAAATGCAGGAAACCATCAAAGCCATTAAGGAGAATAACATCCTAAAAATGTATGTTGACGAGAACGTGCTTAACTTTATGACCCAAAAGAGTTTTGAAAGCAGCTTGTTAAAAAGCGAACTGGTTGATGCTACGGTAATGTTTATTGATGTCTGTGGCTTCACGGCCATTACCGAACAGGTCGCGGCAAATACTGTAGTGAAATTGCTTAATAGCTTATTTGATACGATCGTAAAGGAGATCATTTCGCAGGGCGGCCATGTTGATAAATTTATGGGTGATGCCGTGATGGCTGTTTTCAGGGGCGATTATCACCTGGATAAAGCCATTGACACTGCTTTGGCTGTAAAAGAACAAATAAGTAATACAGAAGAAATAATCGCGGGTAAGCTGAAATTTAAACCTGAAATTTCTATAGGTATCAATTCGGGGGAAATGGTATCGGGCAATATTGGCTCCGCATCCTTAAAACGTTTGGATTATACCGTAATAGGCGATGTAGTTAACCTGGCTCAAAGACTGCAGTCTACAGCTAAGGCCGGGCAAATAATTATTACAGAAGAAACCTATCAAAAAGCCAAAGAATCATTCAGTTGTGAAAAAATTGGCGAAGTGGTTTTGAAAAACAAAGCTAAACCGGTTACAATTTACCAGGTTGTAGCTTAATGGTAACTCCAAAGTATACTCAATATTCATATCTTTCAGACATCGATTTGGCTGGATGGTTCTGCTTATATACCGGAGCAAAGGCATGAAAGAAGCCTGGGCCGAAATAAAAGCACACCCACAAGTAACCGTTACTGTGGACCTGTTTTGGATAGGCCTGGTGTTTTTTAGAAAGGGGCAGGAGAAAGAGGGTTTTAAGATCAGGGTTTGATTAGCTTACCTACGGCTTCATCTGCTTCTTAAAAAAATCAATAATTACCGCATTTGCCTCAGGCGGATAAGCATGCCCGCCGGGATGCGAATAGATGATGAAGGGATTGCGTGTAGCCGATGGATATAACGTTGCATACTGGGCCACCTTTTCCCCTGCATTAACATCGCATTTATTCAGTTTCAGGATATAGTTACAGGTAAGCCTTTGCACTTCGGGTTTTACTGCCAGGTCAGTTTCGCCCATCAGGTGTAGAGCAGGTTTAGGTTTAAGCATGGCCATTAATTTAGCGTCTATCGCTCTGGGGGCAGTGGGGGCAACGGCTGCAAAAGTATCGCCACGCGTGACCCATAATAAATAAGTAAAGGATCCACCGTTGGAGTGGCCGGTAACATAGATCCGTTTTGCGTCAACCATGTAATCATCCTGCAGCGTCTTTAACATAGCATCAAAAAATTGCAGGTCGGTATTACCTGCATCGGCAGCCATTTGCCAACCGGGCAAATTACCTTCCTTATCTGTTAACTCCCCGGGCGTATTTAATCCTTGCGGACAAATGGTAATAGCTTCGGGCCACAGTTGATCAAATTTATGGGTATTAAAAATATTTTGCATGTTACCGCCGTGGGCGTGATATAAAAATATCAGTGGCGTAACCTTAGTTTTTGCCGTTGCCGGGATGTACACCAATGCTTTGCGCACTTTGCCATCAATGGTCCATTCCATCACCTGTGGTTTAACCTGCACAGTAAGTTGGTGTACCGGTTTATTCTTAGACAGGCCAATAGCTATAAAGGCGATAAATAAGCCGGCTGTTAATAGCAATACTTTAAATCCGAACGGGGATTTTAAGCTACGGAATGAAAGTGATTTGATAAGCATATTACGAAGATAATTAATTTTCCGCAAAGTTTAATCTCAGCTAAAGATTTAATTATGAATAGGTTAAATGTTAGATTTATACTAACGTGTCAAAAGGATTGCCCCAACCCAATATACAAGCCGCTTTCGCGTTGTTCGTCGGTTGGTTTTTGGCCTATGCCGTAGTCTATACGTATACTAAGGCCTTTTTCAATATCAAAGAAGTAACGCAGTCCGCCGCCTAAGTTGGGTTCTGCTGCATATGAAACCTGCGTTCATACAGAAAATAGAACATGGTACGGCAGGTTGACACTATCCGGCAATCCTAAAAAAAAACAGTTTTGTTGAAGATAAATAATAAGCAAAATGAAAGCACAGTTTGTAATTACAATTAATGGCGGTTTGGGGGGATTATAACCAAAATTAAAACCTACTTAACATAACGTATATTATAGGGCTATGGTAAACGGAAAGTTTTTAAATAAGAAAGCCCCCAATTAAGGGGGCTTTTATGAGACTGTCCAGTTAAAACGCCTACCTAATTAAAGGCTGTCCAGCTTTTTCTCCTGTCTCAAATACTAATACAAATATTATGATAATTATAGATGCACCATGTTTTTTTAAAATATTTAATCATTATAATGCAATTATAGCTGTACTATATAGCTCAAACGTAAACCAACAGATAAAGTTTTAAGGATGTGTATCAACGTCTACTAATCTTTTATTATCCATTTTGCGTAATACCGAAGTATCTCCATCCATTAAAACAACATATTGACCATCACTTATCCTAAAGCTATCTGTAACCATTGCTATGAAGACTGTAACTTCATATTTGTTTCCGGTTTTTTGATAAAAACCGATGCCTACGTTTAGCAATCCGTCATTCGTATCGTTTTGCAAAACAACCCTGACGTTGTGCCCAGGGGGATTTGTTGGGTTAACAAAAGAAAAGTTCTTAATTTTAAAGGAGTAATTGATCAAATGGCTTTTCGAATGAGTTACTAAATTCTGAATGGTTGCTTCATCAATTCCCTCACGTTTCTGCCCGTCATCACCGCCAAATTGAACACGGTTTAGGTAATGTTTATCATACCAAATCTCAATATGAATCGTACAGTGAGAAAGGCTACAAGATCAGTACACGCGAAATATTGCGCGAAAATATCGAATCTCAGCTCACTGACAAATACAATGTGCATGATATTGACCCTGGCTGCTGGATACAAGCCATAAAACATACCGTTAGAATCAATCGTATTCTGACTGACTTTATTCGCACGGTTAAGGATACAGAGGAGGCAAAGATGTTGCTTATCGCAGTAGCGCTTGGAGCCTATACGGATGATGCAGATGTTGCTTTCTGGGATATCCTTGCACGAATTGACCCAGGTGGTGATGTACTGGGCAAAGCTATGATCACCGCAGCACAGGTAC
>DHIR01000131.1:1065-38038 GCA_002403905.1 Mucilaginibacter sp. UBA4741 | reverse complement strand
AAAGTTAAAAGCGATTTCCCTGAGGGTGATAGCCATTTTTAATTTTGCGCAAATAAATATTTGTAACTTCGCCGAAATATAACACTCCAAAATGGACGAACTAATAGTAAAAGACAGCAACGGCAACCAACTGCATGACGGCGACTCGGTAACAGTGATAAAAAGCTTAAAAGTAAAAGGCGGCGGTACTACCATAAAACAAGGTACAACGGTTAAAAAGATCCGCCTTACTGATGATGCTGATGAAGTTGATTGTAAAATTGACGGAATGAGTATTGTGTTGAGGGCGGAGTTTTTGAGGAAAAAATAAAAGATTAGTTATTGAAGATTAAAGATTGGTAATTAGCATGTCAGCCAATCTTTAACAACCAATCTTTATCAACCTACATATTCCTTCTATACTGCCCTCCAACCTCATACAACGTGTGAGAGATCTGCCCGAGCGAGCAGTACTTACAGGCTTCCATCAGGCTTTCAAAAATATTTTCGCCGGCTATGGCGGTGTGTTGCAGGTTCTTTAATAGTTGGTTTATCTTATCTTCATTACGTTCCTGGAAGGCATGCAGCGTACTTATTTGATATTGCTTTTCTTCTTCTGTTGCACGTATCACCTCTGACGGTGTGATGGTTGGCGACCCATTTTTGTTGAGGAATGTATTTACACCAACTATCGGGTATTCGCCGTTATGTTTTAGCGTTTCGTAGTAAAGAGATTCTTCCTGTATCTTGCTGCGCTGGTACATGGTTTCCATAGCACCCAGTACCCCACCACGATCATTAATATTGTTAAACTCGGTCATTACCGCTTGCTCTACCAGGTCGGTAAGTTCTTCAATGATGAAAGCGCCTTGTATCGGGTTTTCATTTTTTGCCAGTCCCAGTTCCCGGTTAATGATTAATTGAATAGCCATTGCCCTGCGCACCGACTCTTCGGTAGGCGTAGTGATCGCCTCATCATAAGCATTAGTATGTAACGAATTACAGTTATCATATATAGCATACAAAGCTTGCAGCGTAGTGCGGATATCATTAAAGTCTATCTCCTGTGCATGCAGTGAGCGCCCACTGGTTTGGATATGATATTTCAGTTTTTGTGACCGATCATTACCCTTGTACTTATTCTTTATAGCCTTGGCCCAGATACGCCTTGCCACCCGGCCAATAACCGAATATTCGGGGTCTATCCCATTAGAGAAAAAGAAAGACAGGTTAGGCGCGAAATCATCAATATGCATCCCCCGGCTCAAATAATATTCTAAATAGGTAAACCCGTTTGATAAGGTAAACGCCAGTTGCGTAACTGGATTGGCCCCCGCCTCGGCAATGTGATAACCTGATATAGATACCGAATAAAAGTTACGCACCTTTTCATTAATAAAATACTGCTGCATATCGCCCATCATGCGCAAGGCAAACTCGGTGCTAAATATGCAGGTGTTTTGCGCCTGGTCCTCCTTTAAAATATCAGCCTGTACGGTGCCACGCACGGTAGCGATAGCATAAGCTTTTATTTTTTGGTAAACGTCGGGCGGTAAAACCTGGTCGCCGGTTAGGCCTAATAACATTAAACCTAAGCCATCATTTCCCGCAGGTAATTCGGCATCATTGTAAACTGGCCGCTTTAACCCCCTATCCTCAAAAAACTCTTTAAACTTGGCCTCAACCAAATGTTCCAGCTTATGCTCGGCGATATACTTTTCGCATTGCTGATCTATAGCCGCATTCATAAAAAAACCCAACAGCATAGGCGCGGGGCCATTAATAGTCATGGATACCGAAGTGGACGCATGGCATAGATCAAACCCCGAATATAGTTTTTTTGCATCATCCAGCGTAGCTATGCTAACACCGGCATTGCCAATTTTTCCGTAGATATCAGGCCGCGTATGTGGGTCCTCACCATATAACGTAACCGAATCAAACGCCGTACTTAACCGATGAGCCGGTTGGCCTAATGATACATAATGGAAACGCTTGTTAGTCCGCTCGGGGCCACCCTCGCCTGCAAACATGCGCGTTGGGTCCTCGCCTTCGCGTTTTAGCGGGAAAACTCCAGCCGTATATGGGAACTCGCCCGGCACATTTTCTGTTA
Organism: Mucilaginibacter sp. UBA4741; assembly: GCA_002403905.1. Taxonomy (GTDB): domain Bacteria; phylum Bacteroidota; class Bacteroidia; order Sphingobacteriales; family Sphingobacteriaceae; genus Mucilaginibacter. Next base: position 35,946 of record DHIR01000131.1, on the reverse strand, counting down.
ATAACCAACGCAAAATATCGCCCCAGGCCTCATATTTGGGCAGGGCGATCTTAGGTATCTGCAATTGTGATAACGAGGTATAAAACAGCGGTTGTTTAATTTCCTTATCGCGTACTTTATAAATAAAGTTCTCGGCCTTGTATTTAATAACGGTATCGGGCCATTCGGCTAATAAGCGTTTACAATCAGGGTGTAATTGCTTTTCAAGGAGTGTCTGTACCTCCCGTAGAGACGCAATACTTTGCGTCTCGGACGAGATTTTGCCTAAAGACGTTTTACCCGGAGACGCAAGGTATTGCGTCTCTACGAGATTTATCACCCCTTGCACCTGCCATAATTGCTGCGCCAACCCACACTGCTCATTCACCCAGTGGGTATAGGCCTCACTACTTTCTGTAATCTCTGCCAGGTAGCGGGTTCTTTGTGGTGGGATGATGTATATCTTCTCAGCCTCGCTGCCATCGCCTAAGCTAATTATGTCTTTCAGTTTAAATTCAACATCGGTTTTATCTGATATTTTCTTAATCAACGCGGCAAAAAGCGCGTTCATGCCGGGGTCGTTAAACTGCGATGCCATAGTGCCGTAAATTGGCAGGTCATCGTCTTTAGCATCAAATAATTTATGGTTGCGTTTGTATTGCTTGCGTACATCACGTATAGCATCCAGCGCACCGCGTTTGTCGAATTTGTTAAGCGCCACCATATCGGCAAAATCCAGCATATCAATTTTTTCTAATTGCGATGCCGCGCCAAATTCGGGGGTCATTACGTAGAGCGATAGGTCGCAATAATCGGTTATCATGGTATCGCTTTGCCCTATACCCGATGTTTCAACAATGATCAGATCATACTCTGCAGCCTTACAAATATCAACCGACTCCTGTACATGTTTGCTCAACGCCAAATTAGCCTGCCGCGTAGCCAAACTACGCATGTAAATACGAGGGTTGTTTATGGAATTCATTCGTATCCTATCGCCCAATAAGGCACCCCCCGTTTTGCGTTTACTAGGGTCGACAGAGATTATAGCTAAAGTATTTTCAGTCTCCATTAAAAAACGGCGCACAATCTCATCAACCAATGATGATTTGCCCGAGCCACCGGTGCCGGTTATGCCGATGACGGGAATCTTTTTAGTAGCACTTGCAGGGGCAGTAGCAGGTATTTCTGTGCCAGCCTCGGCCAATGTAATCAAACTGGCTATGGCATGCGCGTCTTTATCGCCAAGTTGTTTTAACTGGCCATTAAGATGGGTAACTGTTTTAAAATCGCATTGCCTCAACATATCATTTATCATACCTTGCAGGCCCATAGTACGGCCATCATCGGGTGAGTAGATCTTACTGATACCGTAATCCTGTAATTCCTCAATTTCATGCGGAAGAAATACGCCACCACCACCGCCAAATATCTTAATGTGGCTTGCGCCACGCTCGGCCAGCAGATCATGCATATATTTAAAATATTCTACATGGCCGCCCTGGTAGCTGGTTAAAGCAATGCCCTGCACATCTTCTTGTATGGCGCAGTTTACCACCTCATCAACACTGCGGTTATGGCCCAGGTGTATTACTTCGGCACCGCTGGCTTGCAGTATGCGGCGCATTATATTTATGGTAGCATCATGCCCATCGAACAATGAAGCGGCGGTAACAAAACGTATTTTATTGGCAGACTGATAGGCAACACTTTCCATAACACAGATTGATTAATACAAAAATAACAAAATTTACCGCAGAAATATTATGCATGCATAATATTTGATAGGTTGTTTTTCTTCGGACAAAACATCTGCTATTCAGTTATTTTTTTTATTTTTGATAACCCCATAAGTGCCTTATGATCATCGTAAATAGTACAGCGTTTAACTATGCGTGTGGGAAAACAACCCGCAGGGCTGTATTGTTTGCTTTATTTTGTCTGGTTTTTAATAGTGTTTTGGGGCAGGCCCCTAATATTAGTTACCCCACGCCACAAGTTTATACTGTAAATACACCAATAACAACTTTGCCCCCAACCAATACAGGCGGGGCAGTACCTTCGTATGCGTATGGGTCTGTTGGTGTATTTGCAGGCAACGGTACCGCAGGCAGTACTGATGCTACAGGTACGGCAGCAAGTTTTAACGCGCCGCAATCTATAACCATTGATGCCGCGGGCAATTTTTATGTGCCTGAATACTATAATAAGGTTATACGCAAAATAACACCTGGTGGTGTGGTTACTACCTATGCCGGCGTGCTTCTTCGCGCGGGCAATACAGATGGCCCGGCGCTCTCGGCTACTTTTAACGGCCCAACATCTGTTGCGTTTGATAGTGGCGGCAACATGTTTGTAGCCGATTACTTTGGCGAAACCATACGCAAAATAACACCTGCCGGTATAGTAAGTACATTTGCAGGCAGCGGGGTGTTAGGATATACTGATGGTGTTGGTACCGCGGCCGTGTTTAACCAACCTTACGGCCTTGCTATTGATAAAAACGACAATATTTACGTTGCCGAAGTCGGTAACCATACGATCCGTAAAATAACACTCGCAGGAGTTGTTACTACCCTAGCCGGTAACGGCTTCGCAGGCCAGGCTGATGGCACCGGTTCATCAGCACAATTTTCAGGCCCCCAGTATCTTACTACCGATGCGGCAGGTAATGTTTATGTATCAGACAGCGGCAATAACGCTATCCGTAAAATTACCCCTGGCGGTGTAGTAACTACCATTGCGGGTGTTTTGCCTGGCGTGCCGCCGGCATTATCAAACATAGGCATCCCCGGTGGGATAAGAATAACAGCGGCAGGCAACATATATTTTGCAAGTTTAAATAAGAACCAGATCTACGAGATCACATCAACAGGTTCATTAGTGCTTATTGCCGGTAGCGGTGCAGTGGGTTCAGCAAACAGCTTTGGCGCTTCGGCAACATTTAACAGGCCGCAAGATATTGAATTTGACGCAACCGGTAACCTCTATGTAGCCGACCAATATAACTACCTGATAAGAACAGTAAACACAACAGGTTATACTATTGATAAAGCCTTGCCCACCGGTTTAAATTTCGATGCCCGGACCGGCACTTTTGTTGGCACACCAACGGTAACATCACCATCTACCGACTATACGGTTACCGCCTATAATTTAGGTGGGGTAAGCACTACCGGGGTGAACATTGCCGTAAATGCAACGGCTGTAGTTACCCCCCCCCTACAATGGCTCCTAATATTACTTACGCAACACCCCTAATTTATACTACCAATACTGCTATAACGCCGTTACGGCCCACAAATACAGGCGGCATAAGTGGTTATACTATTGATAAAGCCTTGCCCGCCGGTTTAAGTTTTGACCCCACTACCGGGACAATTAGCGGTACGCCAACAGCAATATCACCGGTAACCGGCTACACCATTACTGCTTCTAATGTAGGGGGCAGCAGCACTAAAGTTATAAATATCGAGATAAAAGATCCCAGCACGCTTACACCATCATTAATTACATTCCCTATTCCGGTTGCCGGTGTGTCACAAGTTGGTACTGATGGTGTTTTAATAACTGGGGTTACAAGTACTAATACCGAATCGCCCATTGTATATACCAGCAGTAACCCTTCGATTGCCTATGTTGGTAGTGACGGGTTGATACATGTACTGGGCGGGGCCTCGGTGGATATTACCACTTCGCAAAACGCCAGTACTAATTATACGGCTGCGGCGATAACCCGTTCTTTTGTTTTTATGCAAAGTGAGGATATTACATTCGCCAATATCAATACAAAAGGATTTTGCCAGCCTGATTTCCCGGCAGCGGCGACAAGTTCAAATCCTAATATACCCATTACCTATACATCGTCTAATGCCTTGGTTGCTACTGTTTCAGCATCGGGTATGATTCATATTGTGGGTACTGGAGGTGCCAGGATAACCGCCTCGCAGGCAGGGGACGCACTACATAATGCAGCAATATCACAATCACAAACATTTACCATTACAGCTCCCCTTAAACCATTAGTTAACGTTGTTACCAATAATTACACTTTCTGTCCCGGTACCCCTCAGCCTTTTAGTGCCATTGTTAGCAATTTATATCTATTGGGGTCTACCCCCGATTACCAATGGCAGTTAAACGATGTAAATGTGGGCGCTAACAGCGATAAATATATCGCTGTAGTATCTACTACTGATGTTATCAAATGTATAGTGACCAATCATCATTTATGTGGCAACGTAATTGGGGTAGGCACTACCACTAATATACAACCCTTACCCAGCCTTAATCTAGCTGTAAATGTTACAGCATCTAAGACAGGGCCCATCTGTAGTGGCACCTTCCTTACCTTTACCGCCAAACCAAATGACGCTGGCACTAATCCCTCTTACCAATGGAAGGTAAATGGTGTTAATGCAGGGAATAACTTCTCTACATTTGGCACCAACAGCTTTGTAAACGGCGATACTGTTACCTGCACTTTTACTCATAGCAGTGTGGTATGCCTGCCTAACCCAATAGTAACTTCAACCGCTATTGCTTTAAATATTGTTACCCCTGCCAGTCCTGCTCCTACGGTTAGTATTAGTCCATCCGTTAATCATGTATATGCAGGCACCCCTATAACATTTACGGCTACCGTACTTAATGCTGCTGCAACTACCAGTTACCAATGGAAGGTAAATGGTGTTAATGCAGGCACCAATAGCACTACCTTTACGTCATCTGATTTTGCAAATAAGGATACTGTAACCTGCACTATTATAAGTGGTACCTGCGATGCACCGGCGGTAAGCCCGGCGGTAGCATTAATTATTGTGCCGCCTTTTGTAATAAAACCGCCAAATACATTTACCCCTAATGGCGATGGCATAAACGATTTATGGGACATAATAGGCTTGTCTGATTTTCCTAACTGCCTGGTAGCGGTATATAATCGTTACGGGTTAGAAGTTTTTAGATCAAGGGGCTATAGCAAATCCTGGGATGGTTTATATAAAGCCAACCTACTTCCTACAGGTACTTATTATTATGTTATTGATCTTGATGGCAAAAAGCCTAAAGTAAGTGGCTATGTAACCATAATAAGATAAATAATATCTCATTATATAACTCATTATCAGAAAAATAGCCGCCATGCGGCTATGAAATGCATTAAATGTTAATTACTATACTAAGTGTGTAAAAGTATTATGTTAAAATACGTTAAAACATTAGTCTGCTAAATCCATAGCATATACATTTGTGTTAATTGTTATTATCGAGCTAAACCAATTGTTCTTTATGGTAAGTTAATGAGTCAGTTAATACAAAAGAGAGAGCTACGCAAGCCCTCTCTTTTTGTTTATAGGCTATCAATAACTTCCATCTTCAGGAAACATCCTATCCGTATTGGTGTTATAAAAATAAACACCAAGCCATGATCGAGTCTAAAGACACCATACCAGCCGAAAAAGACGGTAAATATCAATTCCAGTTAAACTACTCGGGCCGCGAAGTACCTTGCCTGGTAGAAAAAGAACAGCAAATGCTGCACGTTAAAATTGATGATAACCTGGATGCCGAGCTAAAAATAAACAAAAATGGCACCCTAACTCAAACAGGCGGTGCCCATATTCCGGATTCATGTATTGATTTTATAAAGAAGCAGGTTTTGGGGCTGCACGTGTAAGGCCTGCGTTTCGGGTTAATAATATCGAACACCGAATAACGAATTTTGAATTATGAAGTGATTTCAGCATTCGATATTCAACATTCATTATTCGATATTATTGATCCTTGTATATTTTCTTAATCCGACTTTAACTCAACACCTCTTCCAGTATCTCATGCGAATGTACATTGCCAAAACTTTCAATGTGCAAAGCATAATATTCTAATAGCTTGGCTATTAAATAGCGGCGTTCATCGTTGGTTAGTTTTAGCGTAGCTAAATTTTCAAAATTGCATTGCAGCAGTTTGCCAAAGTTTTGGGTATGTGGCGGCGACAGATACAAAACGCTATCGGGTTTATATTTTATAAATACGCCGTTTTTTAAATCAAAATAATCAGCCTCGTTTGCCTGGTACCTGTCTGGGTAAAAACCCAGGTAACGGGTAAGCTGTATTAAAAAAAATAGGTGGAAATTAGCTAATCCGATAGTTTGATGATCCAACCACTCGATAGCGTTAAAAACAAAATCAAATAGGTTTTCATCTGCCGATTGCTGGCGGATGGATTTATACAGCACCTCGTTTAAAAACATGGCCATACTGCTTTTTATCACATCGTAGGGGATGCTCTGTAAAACGGGCGATGTTTTTAATTCGGATATGCGCTGCACGTTACCGGCTGCTTTGTGATAAACCACCATATCCAGCAGATGCAATGGCTGTAGCATATTGCGGCTTATTTTGGCCCTAGGCTTTTTAACCCCGTTAATGATGTATGATTGCAAACCCAGCTTCTCTGTAAACACCTGGACTATGACGCTGGTTTCGCCATAGTCGGTAGTTTTAAGTACTATGCCCCGGGTTTTATGCAGCATGGATCAATAAGAGCAGCTTTGGTAAGAAAATAATAGCACCGGTTATCAGGGCAAATAATGCGGCAACAACTACGGCCCCCGCACTGATGTCTTTAACATGGCCGGCAATTTCATTATAATCGGGCGATACCAGGTCAACCAGGAACTCTAACGCGGTATTAAATAACTCGGCCATTAAAACCAGGGCGATGCAGAGGATGATCCATTGCCACTCGTTTACCGAGATGTGCAGGGCATAACCCATAAAAACCGCCAGCATAGACGCTACCAGATGCACCCTAAAGTTTAGCTGTGTTTTTGCGGCATAGCCTAATCCGTTAAATGCATACCCAAAACTTCGGATGAGTTTTTTCATTGCATCAAATTTACTGAAAAGGCACGACTTGCAATCACACCTGCATTAAGACTTTTGCTGGTAGTAAAAATTGCCGTTTTTCGGGTATAGACAGTAATGCCGGTAGTAATTTTGACAGTTTTCCGGGCATTAGGCGCTTTGCCGGTAGTAATTTTAACCATTTTCCGGGCATTAGGGGTAACGCTGGTAGTAATATTTTTAAGTTAAATATCGACAATCAGGCAATTAAATAAAAATCAAAGAACTTTTGTTGAATTTCGGCGAAAAATAAATAACGAGGTCCGATTTGCTTTAGCAGGTGCTAAACAGCATTCAGGATGCTACAATATACAAAAAAAATGGCGGTTAAATGGTGGCATGATTGTTACCCTCTTTTCGCCTTCGGCGGAAAGAGGGTAAATTCTATCTTATCTCCACAATCGAATACACATCAACCCCCGGCACACTAAACCTCGCAACCCCATTCACATAAGTAAAAGGTACATCCGTATTTGCCGGCTGCAATTTTATGGCGTGCGGTTTTGTTGTAGTTACAGAAATATTTAACTGATCTGTTATTCCAGGCAGTTTAAAATCAAGCTGGCTATTGCTTAGTGTATCAAAATGATCGTTTACGTTAACCAAATGGATTAGGGTTGATTTGCCTTTGGTGTTTATGGTAACGTGTACTTTGGCGTTGCCAAAAACGGTTACTTTGGGTTGGGCGAACAAAGTTTTTACCAATCCTTCTACAGTTTGTCGCAAAGTATCATTACTTGTTTTTAGGTATTTAAGCGAAATATTATCATCAATACAAGTAATAATACCCTTACCATAAACCTGGGTTGTAACCGGTAATTTAGCTGGATTATTGTTGTCAACCGAACTATTTACCGATAATTTAAATAAGTGTTTATCGCCAATTGCTAATACTTTACCGCCATAGTAAACATAATCTTCAACCTTGCCTATAAACTCGGGCGAGAGTTTTTTCCACTCGGTAATAACCAATATCGGGTATTTATTTAATGTGTTGTTTAAATGATGCTCCTGCAATACCTGCACGCTGTAATGCGAGTTTAGCAACATTGCCAACATGCCTTTTACATTGTTATTGCCGCCCTGCCCATTCTCAAATATGCCCGGCGACTCGTTATAATGCCCGTCTTCTGATAGCAATAACGCCACCTGCGGTATCGGCGTGCTTTCATAACAATAGGCCTTACGCTCTCGGCAAAAGGCAGAAACTTCTGTCAGCATAGGCACCGTACTTAATTGCAGCGAAGCATCCCGGTTTTGCGGAATATAAACATGGTAGCCCCCGCCTTGTGCTAATACCAGCGCCGCTTTCTGTTCTAATTGCCGGGCGCTTTTCCAGAAAAAGCCTTTGCCATTTTTATCGCTCATAAATCCCCAGGCCATCAGGTCCCACGGTTTGCCTTGCGGGGCCAGGGCGCGAGCCTCGAACTCTACATCGGGTACGGCGTCGCTTACAAAATCACCGGACAGGTAATCAACCTGCGCATCAACTTTCCCCGGCATAAATGATGAGAACGACCAGTTGCTGGTAACGATCAGCTTAGGGTTAAATTTATGTACGGCGTTTATATAGTGCGTTAAATATTGATGAAAAGCGTAGCGGGTAAATTGTTTATAAGCCGCCCAATCGGCATCCCTGCTTGAATGTGGGATTTGATCTTTACCGCTATATTTTTTATAAGCAGCTATCGCCGTAGGCGAATAATCATTTTGCAACGCCCAGCACTCGCCATCAACCCAAATACCGTTAATATGGTACTTACTGCTCAGCTCGTTTATCTGTGGGATAAAATAATCATCGGCATACTTGCCAAATATGGATGTAGCGCCAGCATCGGCTTTGCCATTAGCATTTATGCGCCCCCAATCCGGGTGGTCCTTAACGGCTTGCGCATCCAGTACGCCCGAAAAATGCGAGAATAAACCAATGTTACGTTTACCAGTTTCTTCTCTAAATATTTTCAATGGATCCTGCACAATATCAGGCGCGGCTACGCCTACCGTGGTAGGGTAGCTTGATATGCCGGGGTGTCCCTTGGTATCTACCTGTATATAATCCGGCTTTACTTTGTCAAGCATATCACCTACGTCTTCGGCCTTCAGGGTTTTGCCAATTCCGCGGGTATCCGGATTGGCATGAAAATCAAAATGGACACCAAAAAAACGGTCGGTTGCTTTAAAATTATTGCTGTTTTGTGCCGATGTGTAAAAGGGCAGGGCTAGCAGTACGATTATATACCGATAAAACTTATGTTGTTTCATAATTGTAAAGACTTATTTGGCAGTATAAATATATGAAAATCGGATGAAGTGCAAAGCGACCCTCTTTACGCCGAAGGCGAAGTCTGCTTCGCCGTTGACTCACCCGATCATCCCTACGCTTGACCACCCTCTCTTCGCTGCGCGGAAAGAGGGTTTTGTTATTTTAGTATCATACACTATAATTTCATCCTCAAAATATATGCTTTTTCATACTAAATTCCGTACTTTTGCAACCTCTAAAATTTGAGGTGTAATAGGCTAATGTACAAGGAATATAAGCAATTAAATTTATCGCAAACAGGCAAAGACGTGCTGGAGTTTTGGAAAAAGAATAACATCTTCGAAAAAAGCATCAGCAGTCGCCCGGCCGATAACCCATATACATTTTATGAGGGCCCGCCAAGTGCTAATGGCATGCCCGGCATTCACCACGTAATGGCACGTGCCATTAAGGATATTTTTTGCCGCTACAAGACGCTTAAAGGCTACCAGGTTAAACGCAAAGGCGGCTGGGACACACACGGACTACCTATTGAACTAGCTGTTGAGAAAGCCCTTGGAATAACCAAAGACGACATCGGTAAAAAAATAACCGTAAAAGAATATAATGATGCCTGCCGCAAGGAGGTAATGCGCTATACCGATATCTGGAACGACCTTACCGAAAAGATGGGTTACTGGGTAGATTTGGAAAACCCATACATTACTTACGAGAACAAATACATCGAATCGCTTTGGTGGATTTTGAAACAACTACACGCCAAAGGATTTTTATATAAAGGTTATACTATACAGCCATATTCGCCAAAATCTGGCACCGGCCTAAGCTCGCACGAGCTGAACCAGCCCGGCACTTATAAAATGGTGAAGGATACTACCGTTACTGCCCAGTTTAAGGTAAAAAGGGACAAGGATTCGGAGTTTTTGTTTGAGGGTATAAATTCTGACCTGTTTATTTTAGCCTGGACCACTACACCATGGACCTTGCCATCAAACAGCGCGTTGGCCGTTGGCGAGAAGATAAGCTATGTAAAAGTAGCAACTTTTAACCCTTATACTTTCGAGCCTATTACAGTTGTTTTAGCAAAGGACCTTGTTGCCAAATTATTTAAAGCTGAAGGCGAAAGTGCTTCGTTCGGGGATTATAAAGGTGGTGATAAACTGATCCCATGGGCTATAAAAGGAACTTTTAAAGGGACCGAATTAGTTGGATTGCATTATGAGCAATTGATGCCTTACGTAACTAATGATGATCTGGAAAAAAACGGGTTCGGCGTTATTGCTGGCGATTTTGTGACTACCGAGGATGGTACAGGCATAGTACATATTGCACCGACTTTTGGTGCGGATGACTTTAGAGTTGCCAAAGAAGCAGGCGTGCCTGCCGTAATGGTGAAGGACGAAACCGGTAAAGACATGCCTTTGGTTGACTTGCAAGGCAAATTTGTTAAAGAGGTTACCGATTTTGCGGGCTACTACGTTAAGGAAGATTACTACAGTGCCGAAGAGCGCGCGGTTGAGGGCTTTAAACCTACCGATGTGCTTATCTCTATAAAATTAAAAACCGAGAATAAAGCGTTCGATGTTAAGAAATACGAACACAGCTACCCGCACTCATGGCGCAGTGATGAACCTATTTTATACTATCCTTTGGATAGTTGGTTCATCAAAACCACTGAAGTGAAAGACAAAATGATTCAGTTAAACAAACCTCCCCGTGATGGTGGAGAAATTAACTGGAAACCTGAGTCGACCGGTATCGGCCGCTTTGGTAACTGGCTGGAGAACTTAGTAGACTGGAACCTGTCTCGCTCACGTTATTGGGGCACCCCGCTGCCTATTTGGCGCTGTGATTATTATGGAGCGGGAGTTGATAGGGAAATATGTATCGGAAGTATTGACGAACTTAAACAAACTGGTGTTTATTTCAATTTTGAAGATGCTAAGGAATTTTTCAAAACTCATTCCACCAAAGAAATTATTAAAGTTTTATCCATCAATTCTGACAACGAAGCAGACTGGCATACAGTTGAGCAGCTCAAAATCGATATAGAAAAAAATATTGTTTCTTTAAAAAACTTAGTTGATAACTGCCCAAAAAGAGACGCATTAGTAAAGAAGTTCTCTACTTCGATTGATGAGTTTTTCGAAAAGGAGGGAATAGCTCTAGATCTTCATAGGCCTTATGTTGATAATATAATTTTATCTAAAGTACATCAAGATATAACATTTTATTATTACCGCGAAGCTGATCTTATCGATGTTTGGTTTGATAGCGGTGCCATGCCTTACGCGCAATGGCATTTCCCTTTCGAGAACAAAGAAGAATTTAAAAATGCCTACCCGGCTGATTTTATAGCTGAAGGGGTTGACCAAACCCGTGGCTGGTTCTTTACCCTGCATGCCATAGCGGTAATGCTAAGCGAAGCCAGTGACGAGATCAAAGAAATTAATGCCGAGGTTGGCAATAAAGGTGTGGCGTTTAAAAACGTAATATCAAACGGTTTAGTGCTGGATAAAAACGGCAACAAAATGTCTAAACGCTTAGGCAACGGTGTTGATCCGTTTGCTACTATTGAGCAGTTTGGCGCCGATGCCCCGCGCTGGTATATGATAAGCAATGCCGCGCCATGGGATAATTTAAAATTTAATGTTGACGGTATTGACGAGGTTCGCCGGAAGTTTTTTGGCACTTTGTATAATACCTATACATTCTTTGTAATGTATGCCAATATCGACAAGTTTACCTATAGCGAAGCAGAGATAACCATAACAGATCGCCCTGAGATTGACCAGTGGATCATATCGTTATTAAATACCCTGACCAAAGAGGTTGACGCTTTTTATGCTGATTTTGAGCCTACCAAAGCGGCCCGTGCCATACAGGATTTTGTTGACGCGCATTTAAGTAACTGGTATGTGCGTTTAAGCCGTCGCCGTTTCTGGAAATCAGATAACTCGGCTGATAAGCTTTCGGCTTACCAAACGTTATATACGTGTTTAACTACGGTAGCTAAGCTGATGTCGCCAATTGCGCCGTTCTTTGCAGAGCGTTTATATACAGATCTGAACAGCATCACCCAAAAAGAGAAATTTGAATCAGTTCACCTGGCTTATTTCCCGGAGTATAACCAGGCTTTGGTAAATACCAAGCTGGAAGAGCGGATGCAAATGGCGCAGGATATATCGTCATTGGTATTATCATTGCGTAAAAAGGTGGGCATTAATGTTAGGCAGCCATTAAGTAAAATATTATTGCCGATACTGGATAAAGAATTTAAAACGCAGGTAGACCAGGTTAAAGAACTAATACTATCAGAAACCAATATCAAAAACATTGAATATATAACCGACACTGCAGGCTTTATTAAAAAGAAGATCAAACCAAACTTTAAAGCACTGGGCGCTAAAGTGGGTAAGGATATGAAGGTTGTAGCAGAAGTAATAAACAATTTTACGCAGGAAGATATAGCTGAGTTGGAAGAAAAAGGAGAAATCTCGATACTTGATACAAAGTACTTGATACTCCCGGCTGACGTTGAGATCATTGCCGAGGATGTTCCCGGCTGGCAGGTAGCAAATTTAGGCAAACTAACGGTTGCTTTAGATGTTACAATTACCGAAGAGTTGAAGGAGGAAGGAATATCCCGCGAATTGATAAACCGTATACAGAATCTGCGCAAAAGCAAGGGATTTGAAGTAACCGACAGAATAACTGTCAGGCTTACAGACCATTCATTTATTAGCCGTGCCCTAAATAATAATTTATCATATATTTGCGCCGAAATTTTAGCTGACAGCATTGTGCTTGATAATGAGTTAAATGACGGCGAAGCAGCTACTATTGAAGATAATGAAATAATTATTGCTATTAATAAAGTATAAATGAAAGTAGAAAACGAAAAGACCAGATATAGTGATTCTGAGTTGAAAGAATTTAAAGATCTATTATTAGATAAATTAGCAAGCGCTAAAGAAGAGTTAAATGCCTTGGCAACTTCTTTAAGCTCGCCAAATGCTAACGGTACCGATGACACTGCAGGTACTTATAAAACACTGGAAGACGGATCGGCAACTTTAGAGAAAGAGCAGATCAATCAACTGGCTGCACGTCAGAAAAAATTTATTGAGCAATTAGAAGCCGCTTTAGTGCGTATTGAAAATAAAACTTACGGTATTTGCCGCGAAACCGGTAAACTAATACCTAAAGAGCGTTTACGTGTAGTACCGCACACAACGTTAACTATGGAAGCTAAATTAAAGCAATAAATGAAGGCTGCTTATACCAAACCTTTTTTAGTTGCTTTATTAATTATCATTGCCGATCAGCTCATTAAAGTATGGGTTAAGTTCCACATGTACCAGGGCGAGGAAATTAAATTTCTGGGCGACCGTGGTATGCTGCACTATACCGAAAACAACGGTATGGCATTCGGCATGGAACTAGGGGGCGATTGGGGCAAGCTGGCTTTAACGCTGTTCCGCATTTTTGCGGTGATAGCTATAGGTTATGGCATTGTTTACCTTATCAAGCATAAATACCATCGTGGCTTGATCATGAATGGCGCATTGATATTGGCAGGCGCTATCGGCAATATTATAGACTCTACCTTTTATGGCGTGGTTTATCATTATGCGCCCTTGTTTCATGGCCGTGTTATAGATATGTTTTATTTCCCGCTGATATCAGGCGTGTTTCCTAACTGGATACCGGTTTGGGGTGGGCAGGATTACATATTTTTCCGCCCGGTATTTAACCTGGCCGATGCATCAATATCTATCGGCGTTATCCTGATACTTATATTCCAGAAACACTATTTTAAACAGGAAGTGCCAGAACAAAGCGCACCTAACAACGAAATAGTTGAAGAATAATAAATTTTATATATAAATAAAAGAGGCTGTCTCGAAAGGGATAGCCTCTTTTTATTTCACATTATTATTACGGCTTTACCTCTTCCGGTGGCCTGCGTTGCTGTTGGCGCTGCTGCGGTGGTGGTTGAACCTGCTTTTGTTGCTGTTGGGCTCTTTGTTGCTGCTGGCGTTGGGCCTGCTGCTGCGCTTGTTGGGCTTGCTGTTGTTGCTGGCGTTGAGGCTGTTGTTGAGCCTGTTGAGCTTGCTGTTGTTGTTGGCGTTGAGCCTGCTGCGCTTGCTGCTGTTGTTGGGCCTGCTGTTGGCGTTGGCCTTGTTGCTGAGCTTGTTGCTGACGTTGCGCCTGCTGTTGTTGCTGGGCTTGCTGTTGCCCTTGTTGGGCCTGTTGTTGCTGACGTTGCGCCTGCTGGGCCTGCTGTTGTTGCTGGGCTTGCTGTTGCCCTTGTTGGGCCTGTTGTTGCTGCGCTTGTTGCCTTTGTTGCCTTTGTTGCTCGCGCAATACACGCTGCTGACCATTTACAGTCCTTTGTTGCTGTTGTTGTATAGTATTGCCCGTACGTTGCTGATCCAACTGTTGTTGCACTTGCTCGCTCTGGCCTAATTGTATCTGTTGTTGCTGTTGCTGCACTTGTTGCCTGCGTCCCTGGCGCAGGTTACGTTGCTGATCCTGTAAAGCCTGTTGCTTTTGTTGCAAATCATTCCCTGTTTGTTGTTGAGTCTGTTGCTGTTGTGCCTGTCCTCTTTGGTGTTGTGGCTGATTTTGTTGTACGGGCTGAGTCTGATTCTGCTGCTGAGGTTGTTGTTGCCTTTGCTGCTCGCGTTGCGCCCGTTGCTGTACTTGCGCGTCATTACCATTTTGTTGCTTTGGCGGCGTTACATTAGGGCGGTTCTCCGGACGTCCGCGTCTTTGAGCCGGTGTAAAGGGTGCATTTGTAGCTGGTTGACCCGGCTGCGTGGTATTAGTTTGATTACCCTTTTGTTCAGGACGATTACTTTGCTGACCCTGATTGTTATCCGGGCGGCGGTTTACACGTACTACATTGTTGTTATCATTAGTATTACGCGCAACAGTAGCCAGTTTTGCAGCATTGGCATGGTTAAACCCGGCTGCACCGCCCGGCCCACGACGTGCAATACCCTGGCTAGGGTTTTGCTGTTTGTAGGCATTTGCATCTACTACCCGTGCAGGCTTGGCATCAGGCATACGCCTAACTGCCGGCCTGAATATATTTACTGTATGATTTTGCACACTAATAGCGCCAGGTCTTGATGCATTATTTACTGCATAAACCTGCGGGCGCTGATGGGTATAACGCTGTATGTCTGTCGCACCCGGGCCTGCAATATAGCGGCTACCGCCATTTACATAGGTATTATTAACTATAGTTGTTCTATTAATAATATTTGCCACCCTGCTATGCGGCACATAATAATTATAAACGTTAGGGCGATTGATATATGCCTCGGGCGCAAATGCCCAATAATTGTTAGGCACCCGGTAACCGCTGCCAAACGACAGGCTAATACTTATACCAGGCATCAACGGTGCCCAGCCATAATAACCGCCGCCGTGGCGCCAGCTAACCCATGCAGGTGCCCACTCATAACCCGGTATCCATTCCCAACCATAATAATTATCATAGCGCCAGCGGCCATAGTGGAAGGTTGCCCATCCCCACGGATAATCTGACACCCAGGTATTACCATATCGTGTTAAAATCCAGTGACCCTGTGTGCCATAAGGCCTAAAGTCTTCCTGTACATCGGGTATCCAAACGTCACCATATTGCGGGTCGCTTACCCAGGTACCATAAGGTTGTAATTCATCATAAAAGTCTTGCTCAGATATATATTCATTCTGCGCCATACTTTTACGCGGAGCGGCTACTATCAGCAACAATGCCAACAGGCTAACACCCCATATTTTATTTAAGATTTTCATAATTTCATTTTTTTGAGTCCAGGTTTAGTGCTTGTCTTTATTTATGGACAGTACAAAGTATAAAACGTTTAGTTTGCTAATTGTTTTAAATAAAAATACTGAGTGCTATCGGGCTTTTTGGTCTGAGATCCTGAATTAAAATAATGATCTATAAAATCCTTTGGAAAATGCCGATAAAGACTTGGATGCGCGCTTTCCACTATCGTTCTAAGAAAAACAAAATCAGATTTTAATTGGTTACCCGGATAATATTTATTTAAATTGCTTTTTACCGTGTCTTGGCCTTTGCAAACCAGACCAAATGATGCGATAAGAAATAATATATAAAGGCGTTTCATGGGCGACTTAAACATATAAACTTTAGCACCTATATATAAACTCCTTTTTGTTGAATATTTTTACATTTGATTTTTATACCATAATACTATGAGTACAGCAATAAATATCCCTCGCCTCGACCTAAAAAACTATACTAGCGGCACAGCGGCAGAGCGTAAACAATTTTCGGACGATATTGGCAAAGCTTTTAACGAAACAGGTTTTGTTACCATAACCAATCACGGTTTAAGCAAAGAGCTAATTGACGAGCTATATGCACAGGTTAAAGCCCTTTTTGCATTGCCTGATAGCGTAAAATCAAGCTATGAAATAGAAGAACTTGCCGGCCAGCGTGGCTATACCGGCAAAGGCAAAGAAACCGCCAAAGGTTTTAAAACACCCGATCTGAAAGAGTTTTGGCAAATAGGCCAGACCGTTACTGATGACGCGGCGTTGAAAGAAGAATACCCGGATAACCTGGTAGTAAAAGAATTGCCTGCTTTTAACACCACAACATTAGAGATATACAGCAAACTTGAAGAAACCGGTAAGCATTTATTACGTGCTATTGCCGTATATCTTGGTTTGGATGAGCATTATTTTGATAATAAGGTGCATAACGGTAATTCTATATTGCGTACCCTACACTATTTCCCTATTGAAAACCCGGATTCTGTACCTGCTGATGCAGTACGTGCCGGTGCACATGAGGATATTAACCTGATAACTTTATTAATTGGTGCCAGTGCTGACGGTTTAGAAGTACTTACCCGTGATGGTAGTTGGTTTGCTGTTAAAGCACATGGCGAAGATCTGGTAGTTAACGTAGGCGATATGCTACAGCGTTTAACCAACAACAAATTAAAATCAACTACGCACCGTGTGGTTAACCCACCGCGCGAACTGATGAAAAACTCGCGTTACTCGGTGCCGTTTTTCTTACACCCGGTATCAGATATGGATTTGACATCATTACCATCAACTGTTAATGCAGAACATCCAAAACTATATACAGACATTACCGCAGGCGAGTATTTAGATGAGCGTTTGCGTGAAATTGGATTAAAAAAATAGTTGGCAGTTATTAGTTGGCAGTTGGCAATTATATTAACGTAAGTCGGGATGAGAAATTAATTTCTACATTGGTATGCCCCATCGGGGCTACACCTTTGTAGCATTAGGTATAAATTTCTCTTTTGCCTCGTCAGAGGCTACCCATCACGAATTGGGTAACCCCTGACGGGGTAAAGTACAATGTTTAATTGTTCTTCTACAAAGAGGTAGCCCCGATGGGGGCAATCTTGTCTATCCCAACCTCACATTATATTATTTAAAACAGGCTCGTTTTAATAAGACGACCTGTTTTTATGGCAGCTTGCTAAAATCAATTTGCGGATGTGGTTTACCGGTTTGTGCTTTTGTTAGTGGGGTACGCAACGACGTAAAATCATTAAAGAATCCACCATTACGCAGATAAAATTTATCATTTTGCACGCCACCGGCATAGTCTTTACGGTAGTTGATGGTCGCGGTTGCATCACCGGTAAAAAGCGCGTCGTTTAACGGGTACCATTTTCCTTGGGTATCAACTATCCATTGGTTGCCATAAAACACCTTGCGGGTTTGGTTACCATAAGCCGGGTCAAAGTTCTCTAAAAACGAGTGCAGCCCTTTTAAATAATCCCCTGATTTTGGGCGTTTAAAACTGGCTACTAATTGCCAGTTTGTTTCATCAGCCGGTTTAAAGTAAGCCGTGTACACAGTTGTTTTTGTTGCGATATCAGCCTGGGCATGCATTAAGAAGCAGTAGGTTTTACCGGCCACCCAGGGGTAGTTCATATAACTTTGTCCGCCCGAGCCTTCGCCGCCAAACTCGCCGCCATGTACATTAGCGCCCTTTTTTAGCAGTTTAATTTTCAAACTATCTGGAATGCTTTTAGGGTCGTCAGTCTGGAACGGGCTCCAAACAGAAAACAAAATATGCCGTGTATCCGGCGAGTTAACCTGCATCCCAAAATAGCCGCCGGTAAAACCGTCAACCATAAAATAAGATCCTATTATGTCCTGGCCAACTGGTACGGTTACTTCATTATAGTACCACTCTGTAGTGTTCTTAACATCAGTCGGGACCGTATAATTTAAATGCACTGATGGGCCTCTATGTCCCCAGTAAAAATAATTACCGTGGTTATCTTTTACATAGGCGGCACCGTCTTTAACAGCTGTGCCAATAACTATCAAATCCTCTACATCAGCAAATACCTTCCCGGTTTTAGCCAGACCGCGCAGTTCTAATTTAATATAACCAGCTTCGTCAACATTTGCTTCGCCAAAAAAAACAACCTCAGCGTTGGTGTTAGATACCTCCCTGGTTAACGTATTGTTTAAAAAGCTGACACTTATTTTGCTTTTTCCATCGGGCACACGCAGTTTTAATGAAATATCTAAACTGCCTTTTTTTTCAGGGCGCAGATAAATGGTTATCACATCATCGCTTGCGGTCCAATTAGTTAAACCCTTATCATTAATAACAGCCTTCGATCCCGGATTAACCCAGGCGTTACCACCCAACGGAACAACAACGGCGGCGGTATCGGCCCTATTTTGCATAGCAAATGCATTAAACAAGCAACCTATTGAAAGTACCGCTGTAAAAAATATCTTATTCATGAAATTATCTCTGCAAACTTTAAACTGCAAACTACAACTTACCGCCCATTTCGGCCTTAATGGCCCTTAAAAATTCGGCAGGGTGTTGTGAACCTATAATATAAACCAACCCATCCCTATCGGTCAAGTGGATAGCGTCTTTACCGGTTGCAAAAAAACGGATGGTGCCTTTGGTATGCAGGTTATAAACGGGGTTGTTAACCAGGTATTTACTGTATGGCCCAACTTCGGCTTTTACAATGCTGTTAAGGTCTATTTTAACCAGGCGGCTTGTCCATAAGCCATTTAACAGTATGCTTTTATTCTCAACCCTGGTTTTGAAGTGTACCAGGAAACCCATAATGATAGAAATAATAAGGATGGCAAAGCCAACTACGGCCAGCAGGTCGCCATTTTTGTCGTCTGGTTTGGTAAACGCGTAAACGGCAAAACAAAATATAGCCAATACCAAACGGATGGACAACGGGATAAACTCGCGGCCCAGGTATTGTTTTTCGGTGTAAACTATTTTTTCGCTCATTTTACTTTATACAATTCGAATATAGTTACTTTTTTGGTGTTTTTAGATACTTTATAACGATCGTCCAGTCGGTAGCCACCTATCCATATAATTTCGCCGTTGCCGTTTACCAGCAAAGGTATCTCACTTTTTTGATGCAAAGGTATTTTTTGGCTGATGAAATAATCGCTCAACTTTTTGCGGGTTTTCATACCCAACGGGCAAAAATTATCGCTTTGCTGCCAGCCACGGATACTTAAAGGATAAACCAATTTATCCGCATCAACAGAAACTGCCAGTGGGTTATCTTTTATAATGAGCGGTGTATCATCATGCAATACGGTTAGTTTATAATTACCGTAGTTGATGGAATGATCGGCAGTTTCAATACTTACCGCCCCCTGTATCACTTTATTATTGGGGGTGATGATGAGCTTATCCCTATCCAATATCAGCTTAAAATTAGTAGCCTCAAAGACTTTACCTGAGTGTTTATTTAATACCGATATCAGATCATCAATAGCGGTTTCATTAAAGCCAAACTCCTGCAAAAGTTTAAACAATAGCAACCGTTGAGGGTTTAAGGCCTTAATCGCATCGAGTTTTAAATGAATATCATCCCCCTCATAAACAAATAGCTCCTTTTTTAATTCGGCCAGGCGAACTTCCAATAAAGTTTCAATATCCCTGAAGTGTTTCAAATTGTTATCGAAAGTACTTTCAAGCGATGGATTAAGCTCTTGTAGTTTGGGGATCACCTCATGCCTTAATTTGTTACGCGCATATTTTACGGATGCGTTGGAGCTGTCTTCTACATATTGATAATTATTTTCGGCAATCAGCTTCTGTATCTCATCCCGATTTAAAAACAAAAGCGGGCGTACCAGCGATCCATTTTTAGGTAAAATGCCATGCAGCCCGGCAATACCTGTACCCCGCACCAGGTTTAACAATATTGTTTCAATTGCATCGTTTTGGTGGTGCGCAAGCGCGATGGCAGTGTAGTTGTGTAGTTGTTTTATTTGCTCGAACCAGGCATACCGCAAATCGCGCGCGGCCATCTGGATAGATATTTTTTTATCAGATGCATACTGTTGGGTATCAAAATTGATGGTATGAAAAGGCACCTTATTTTGATGGGCCAATTGTTTGCAAAATTCCTGATCGGCAGTGGCTTCATTGCCCCGCAATTGGAAATTACAGTGCGCAATAGCAAAATTATACCCGGATGATTTTAATAAATGAACCATTAATACCGAATCCATGCCGCCGCTTACCGCAGCCAAAATGGTGCTGTTACGTTCAAACAAGCCGTTTTGTTCAATAAAATTGGTAAATTTTTTATCCGGGAGCATCATCAAAATTATTAATTTAATAACCCCAACAAAAAACTAATTTTGCAGTAGTGAATAAATACGTTTTAAGTTTATTGTTTTTACTGGCGGCAGCGTCGGTTTGGGGCCAAAGTAAATCAAAGGTTAACCTGGTTAGCTCTTCTACTGTACAGTCTATAACGCAGCCAAATGGCAGCCGTATTATCAAAGTACATAACGGCGTATTCAGGCAGGACTACTCTACCTTAACATCAGACAGCGCCTACTTTTATCCCGACCTTAACATGGTTGATGCCTTTAGCCATGTGGTAATTAACCAGGGCGATACGGTTCATATCTATTCTGACAAGTTAAATTACAACGGCAACACCAAAATAGCCATATTAACCAACCATGTTAAAATGGTTGATAAAGACGCGGTGTTAACTACCGACAACCTCACTTACAACACCGCCACCCGTATAGGTACGTATGTAGATGGCGGTAAACTGGTAAATAAAGACAATGTACTTACCAGTAAAAACGGTTATTACTTTGCCTTTACACGCGATGCCTATTTTAGGTACGATGTGGTATGCACCACCCCAGACGCTGTTATTAAAACAGATACCATGCGCTACAACTCGGGTACCCGTATAAATTATTTTTACGGCCCAACCATTATAACGGGCAAGGATAAGGACAATTTATATACCGAGAACGGCACGTATAATACCGTATTAAAGCAAGCGCGTTTCGGGAAAAAGAACCTGTATACGCAAGGCACCAAATCGCTTAAAGGCGACAGTTTATTTTACGACAGGAATAAGGGTTATGGCCGCGCGGTTAAGCATGTTACCTTTAATGATGCAGAACAGCGAATAACCTTGAAGGGCGACCTGGGCGAATACTTTAAAGTAAACGAACTGGCCGTAATGACCCAAAATGCTTACATGATATTTGTAACCGAGGACAGCACGGCTGTAAAAGCAGTGGGTAAAAAAACGACAGACTCCTTACTCAAAAGACCAACTGCCGATTTATTGCTGAAAAAAGCGAAGGTATCCAATACAGATAATTTGGTTAAAAAAATGGCTGCCATTAATAACGCAGGCATCGATAAAAAACTAACCTTACAGGCCATAAAAGATTCTGTCACTAAAAAGCTGCCTGCCAATGCCAAACAGATAGAAGTAGCTAAAAATATCGCCTTAAAGAATTTGACGGATACGGCTATAAAAAAAGCCATAACTACAGGGAAGCTCCCGGCATCAATAACAAAGCCCAATATAAAAAGCGCCGTTAAAGCTGTTGCCAAAAAAGTGCTATCGCAAAGCAATACTCAAACTGTGTTCCCCAAAAAAGTTATCCCTACGTTTACGCCGGTGTATAAGTATGCTGATACGGTAAGAGCGCTAGCTAAAGCCCGACCCAACATACGTTATGACTCGTTGTTCCTGGTAGCAGATACCTTAACAACCCAAATGGTAACGTATAAGGAGCTCAAAATTCTTAAGCAAAAGCAATACGAAATAACCCATAGAGACACCTCTATTAAAATAGTAAAAAAGGCCGCGCCAATTGTTTATACCAAGGCACCCAAGTTTATTTTAATGGAACCGATGGAATGGCCCGTTGATACCAGTTTTATACGCAATGAGTATTTTGGAAAACCGAAGCCACCAGCACCAAAGGCAGTGCCTAAAATAACTAAAGCAAGAGGCCCTAAAAAAACAGCACAAGACTCGCTTAAAGAAAAGCATATAACTGATTCGCTTGCTTTACTTGCACCCAAGGAGTTAAGCGATACGGCACGCATCAGGATGGTTAGGGGTTATAATCATGCTAAAATATACAAGTCGGACTTGCAGGCTAAAGCCGACTCTATGTTTTACGCCAGCAACGACTCTACCATACGCATGTATGTTAACCCGATGATCTGGACGCAGGGTTCGCAACTATCAGGCGATACCGTAAACCTACAGATGAAGAACAAAAAGCTGGACAACCTGGATATGTTCCCCGCGGCATTTATTGTGAACCTGGAAAAGAACGACTCGACCCACTATAACCAGGCCGGGGGTAAACGAATGCACGGCACATTTAAAAATGGTAAGCTAAGCTCGTTCGTTATTATTGGCAACGCGCAAACCATTTACTTTAAACGCGATACAGTTAAAAATATAGTGACCGATATGTCAAAAACGTTTAGTGGCAAGGCACGTTTTGAATTTGACAAAGGCGAATTATCAAGTAACAGCTTTGCTGATAAATATGAGGGCCATGGGCTGCCAATAAACAAAGTGAAAGAAGATGATAAGATATTAAAAGGCTTTATCTGGAAACCGAAGGACAGGCCAATATCAAAAGAGTCTATTTTATCAGCTTACAAAAACAAACCGGTTATTACAAAAACTACTAAAGGGGGAAAAGCTACCGGTAAAACAGGCAAGCAGGGTATACCAAAACCGGGGAATATTAAATTAAGCAAGGATAGTCTTGACCATAAATCGCCGGATTTAAAAATGGGCAAGGACAGTATCAACAATAAGCCGGCAAATATTAAACCAGGTAAAGATACTGTTACCACCGTGCCTGCCGGTATAAAGGCACGCAAGGATAGTGTTGTTAAAAGAGATACTACTTTAACGAGGACGTCGATTATTTTGAAGCCGTAGTGTAACCACACTTCAACACGTTGTCATTTCGAACGTAGTGAGAAATGACATAATTTTTTTATAAACCTTTCAAAAACCCAACCAATTTCTCTACCGCTATTGCTCTATGGCTAATGGCATTTTTTTCGGCAAGGGTCATTTCGGCAAAGGTTATGTCGTAGCCATCGGGTTGAAAAATCGGGTCGTACCCAAAGCCTGCGGTACCGCTTAGTTCCCGGCGGATAGTGCCTTCGACCGTACCTTCAAAAAAATGTTCTTCGCCATTCCAAACCAAAGAGATCACGGTACGGAATCGCGCTTTGCGATTAGTTGTATCTACCATATTTTGCAACACCTTAGCCATATTAGCAGCATGGTTACCATACACGCCGGCATAGCGCGCCGAGTAAACACCAGGCTCGCCATTTAATGCATCTATCTCTAAGCCACTGTCATCGCCAAAGCAATTAACGTGGTATTTATTATAAATGTAATGGCTTTTTATAGATGCATTTGCTCTGAATGTAGTGCCTGTTTCGGCAATATCATTATAGCAATTAATATCGTTAAGGCTTAGTAGTTTTATACTGCTGTCATCCTGAGCTTGTCGAAGGATAGCGGCAACTTCTTCCAGCTTATGGGCATTATTAGTTGCAAATACTAATTGCTGCATGTTACAGGTTTTTCATTTGCTCCCAAAACGCCTTTTTATTATCTACACTGCTCATCATCTCATCAAAACTAAAGCTGTATAAAGCAGTAAAATCAGGCAACTGTTTAGTTTGATTAAGCGCTATTACCTCCATGTTTGCAGGTTGGGCATCTTTGCCCAGTATCAATAGTTTTTTTGGGTTAAAATAAGTCGCTAATTCATCCAGCGCGGGGGCTGTAGCATTAGCCAGGTTTAGTATGGCAACATCGTCTATATCATACTCTTTGCGTTTAAGGATATTTTGCAGGGCAGTTAAATGCTCATCGGCAATAAATTCATGTTGCGGATAGTGCGTTATTATTAAAAAACGCTTTTTGTTTTTACCCAGATAATTAAATGCTATTGCCGGCATTTCTGCAACAGGCCCGGCAATTGGGGCTGTGCTTGCAATTTCAATAAGCAGTTCCGGTTGGATTTCTGCAACGGGTTGGGTAACTGTTTGGCGTGCAAGCACTTTATCGCCTTGCAACAAATAAATATCATCTTGTAGTATAAACCTTAACGCGGCGGGGTTGTCTGCTCTCACTTTAACAAATTTTAACCAAAAATAGTTAAACTGTTTGAAGCTTTATTGGCATATTCGCATAATTATAAAACCGCGTATATTAAAAGGCCGTGTTTTGCAGTTATAATTAATAAATTTTACCGAAATTCGGACGTTTTTGCAGGTACCGATCTGCAGTATATTTAAATAGGATTAATGAGAAAGTTTGGGATAGTAGTTTTAAGTGTGTTTTTATTTTCGTCTGCCGCTAACGCGCAGCGGATAATGTTAGATAAAATTATAGCGGTTATAGGTAACAGTGTTATTTTACAATCAGATATTGAGTTATTAAATGCCCAGTACCTGATACAAAATGTGCATCCTGATAAATGTATGTTAACCCAGGGGTTAATTACACAAAAATTGCTGGTACAACAGGCTGCCATTGATAGTATAGATGTAAAAGAAGACGATATACAAAATGAAATTGACCGTCGTATGCGCAGCATGTCACAACGTGCCGGTGGCCAGGATAAGTTGGAGCAATTTTTAGGCCGCTCATTACTGCAATACAAAGAAGAGATACATGGTGATGTAAGAGAAATGATGCTTGCCGAAAAGATGAAAGGGCATATCACCGAAAAGTTAAATACCACCCCGCAGGATGTTAGAGATTATTTTAACAAAATGCCTAAAGACAGCCTTCCTACCTTTAACAAAGAGGTTGAGGTTGCCGAAATTGTTTTTCAGCCCAAACTTACTAAGGACGAAAAGGACATTTATCGCCAAAAATCACAGGACTTACTTGACAGAATAAAAAAAGGCGAAGACTTTGCCACACTGGCTACAGCCTATTCGCAAGATCCGGGTTCGGCGCCACAAGGTGGCGATGTAGGTTTTGCAGACCGTAATACTTTTGTTAAAGAATTTACCGCCTGGGCATTCAGGTTAAAAGCAGGCGAGTATTCGCCGGTTTTTGAATCGCCGGATTATGGATTCTTCTTTTTGCAGGTGTTAGAGCGCCGTGGCGAGCAGGTGCACGTACGTCATATTTTAATTACGCCGCCAATTACTGCCGCAAGTCTTGACAGGGCAAAAGGCAAAGCCGATACAGTTTACAATCTGATCATAAAAAACCGCAAGGTTGATTTCTTTTCGAGCGCGGCTGCTTTTTATTCAGACAATAAAGAAACCAAATACAACGGTGGTATGATACTGAACCCCGAAGGTGAAACACGTACCACTTATATCCCGACAGATAAACTAGACCCGCAAATTGCAGTTGTGGTTGATACCATGAAAGCTGGCGGCGTATCAAAACCGGTTTTGTTTACCGACCAAAGAGGTCTTAAAAGCTATCGTGTATTTTATTTAAAATCTGTAACCAACGCGCATAAAGCCAATCTTGACCAGGATTTCCCTAAAATAAAAGCATTTGCTACCGAGGATAAAATTAACCGCACCGTAAGCCAGTGGTTTGCTAAAAAGAGAAAAGAAACTTTTATTAAAATAGACCCACAATACCAGGCTTGCTCTGTATTAAAAGATTGGGCAACACCAACAACCAACGCACAGGTAAAACCTTAAAACTATGCAGCACAAATCCGATGTAGAAGCAGCAGATGCTTTAAAGCATGCTTATGAGCAAATACGCAAAGAAATAAGTAATGTTATTGTTGGGCAGGATGAAGTGGTGAAATTTGTGCTGATATCCATTTTTAGTAATGGGCATTGTTTATTAGTTGGTGTGCCGGGATTGGCAAAAACCTTGCTGGTGCAAACCGTATCGCAGGTGCTGGACCTTGACTTTAATCGTATACAATTTACCCCCGATCTGATGCCGTCAGACATCATAGGCTCTGAGATATTGGGCGAGGATAGAAGCTTTAAGTTTATCCCCGGCCCTGTTTTCTCCAATATTATTTTGGCCGATGAGATTAACCGTACGCCGCCGAAAACTCAGGCTGCGCTTTTAGAAGCTATGCAGGAAAAATCGGTTACCGCGGCAGGCGTTACCCACAAGCTAGCACAACCATTTTTTGTTTTGGCTACCCAAAACCCTATTGAGCAGGAAGGTACTTATCCATTGCCTGAGGCTCAACTGGATCGTTTTATGTTTAAGGTGTCATTAAACTATCCATCGTTTCAGGAAGAGCTGCAGATAGTTAAAAACACCACCAGTATTACACAACAAAGTGTAAGTAAAATATTAAATGCCCAGCAGATCATTTACTTCCAGCAATTGGTAAGAAATATCCCGGTTGCTGATAATGTATTGGAGTATGCGGTAAAACTGGTTTCTAAAACCCGCCCCGATAGCGAATTTGCAGCGCCACAAGTTAAACGCTTATTAAACTGGGGCGCAGGCCCACGTGCATCGCAATTTTTAATACTGGGCGCAAAATGCCATGCCGTTATTAACGGCAAATACTCGCCTGATATTGAAGATGTACAGGCAGTTGCCAAACCCATATTAAGCCACCGTATTGTACGAAGCTATCATGCCGAGGCCGAAGGCTTATCTACAGATGATATTATAGCGCAGCTATTCTAAAGATTAGTTATTGAAGATTAAAGATTAGTTGACTATCGCTTTTTATAAACAAAATAGGCTTACCATTTGGCAAGCCTATTTTGTTTATATATGATTACGAGCCTGACAGGCCTAATCTTTAATCTTCAATCACCAATCTTTAGTTTTCAATCGCCGAAAAAACCTCCAGCAAAATATTCCATTTATGAGTGGCATCAAGCTCCCAAATACGTACATAATTAAAGTTGCTCACTATATTGCCTTTTTTTATACGTGCACGGCCGTACGTATAAGCCAGGTCATTACTGGTTGAGCGGCCGCCACTAATGTTTTCGGCAGATATGCTGATGGCTTCGTTATTTAAAAACTTTAATATTTTGTCGGTACCGGTCATTGGGTCAAAACCAGGGAAGTAATAACGGCCCTCCGGGCTTAAAAACTCTTTATAGGCACCTAATGACGATAGCGTTAACGAATGATTTAATATGTTATCAGTTTCTATAATAATTTTTTTACCGCCAAAAGGGTCTTTATTCATCACCGGTTTTTTGGCAGCATCGGGTTCTTTAAAATCAACCGTAACCTCTTTTTCCATTTCAGGGTGTTGAATGCCCAGGTCAATTAACAGTTTTAATTTCCCATCAGCATCGCTGCGCCAAACAGAAACATAATCACCATAAACTTTATCATCATCGCTTTTGCCATTAGCGTAAATATACGGGCCGGCGGTAAAAGCTAGGTCGCCGTTGTATGATATGCGGGCAAACTTTGGTGTCCACTGCAGGGTACCTGGTTGTTTTTCAACATTGGCATAAAAATCTGTTATCTTAACAACTTTAGGCCTGAATATAATGCCCTCATCGTCAGCAACCGCTAAAAACCCGGCTTTAATGCCTTTACGTGCAACTAATTTATTAAAGCTATCTTCGGCTTCAACCACTTTACTAACCGTTGCCGGTGCTTGTGCTAGTGCTACCGCAGCATAGCAAATAAAGGAGATAGCAGCCAATGTGATTTTTTTCATTTTTTTTTTCATTTTAGGCAATTGATGATTAAATATTTACCCAGTTTGTCCGGACCAAGTATCTGCTTTTATTTTTAAATAACGTTAATTACTGAATTAAATTTTACTCCAGTCAGTTCCCTCTTTGCTATCCTTTAGCTGAAAACCGATGTTTTGTAAGCCATCTCTTATCTTATCAGAGGTAGCATAATCCTTATTAGTCTTTGCCTCATTACGCAGGGCGACTACCAGGCCCATAATTTTAGGCATGTCATCATTAGCGGCCTGTTCGTTCTTTAATCCCAAAACAGCAAACACAAAAGTGGTAATGATGTTTTTTAAAATTTCCAAATTAGCAACATCCAGCTTCATTTTACCATCATGCACCGAGTTAATTATGCGCGTTGCATCAAATAGTTCAGCTATTAATACGGGGCTATTAAAATCATCATTCATGGCATCATAGCAACGCTGCATCAACGGGCCTAATGCAACATCTGTACTGCCCGATGCTTTTAAGCCATCCAATACCGTTATCGCATTCATTAAACGTTTAAAGCCTTTGTCTGATGCCTCCATGGCCTCGTTGCCAAAATCAAGGGTACTGCGATAGTGTGCCTGTAGCATAAAAAAGCGTACAGACATAGGGCTATAACCCCTGTCTAGTATAGAATGTTCGCCGGTAAAAAGCTCGTGTGGTAAAAAGCTGTTACCTAACGATTTTGACATTTTTTGCCCGTTAACCGTCAGCATATTGGTATGTATCCAATAAGTAGCCGGGTTTTTACCGCAGCAGGCTACATTTTGTGCTATCTCGTTGGTATGGTGTGTTGGCATTAAATCAATACCGCCGCCATGTATATCAAACTGATCGCCCAAATATTTATGGCTCATGGCCGAACACTCTAAATGCCAGCCCGGGAAACCAACGCTCCATGGCGATGGCCATTTCATTAAATGCTCTGGCTTGGCTTTTATCCAAAGGGCAAAATCAAGCGGACCGCGTTTATCATCCTGCCCGCCTAAGTTGCGGGTGTTAGTTAACAGGTCATCCAGTTTGCGGCCATTAAGTATGCTATAATCCTGGGTGGTGTTATATTTTTCTACATCGAAATAAATAGAACCATCCACCTCGTAAGCATAACCTTTCTCCAATATTATTTTTACAAGTTCTATCTGCTCAATAATATGGCCGGTTGCCGTTGGCTCAATACTGGGTGATAAGGTATTAAATATCTGCAGTACATCATGAAAACCAACGGTGTACTTTTGTACAATTTCCATTGGCTCCAACTGGGCTAATTTTGCTTTTTTTGATATTTTATCTTCGCCATCATCGCCGGCATCACCTTCTAAATGGCCCGCATCGGTAATGTTTCGTACATAGCGCACCTTGTACCCAATTTGGGAAAGGTACCTAAATATTAAATCGAATGATATATAAGTGCGGCAGTTGCCTAAATGCACATCGCTATAAACAGTAGGGCCGCAAACATACATGCCTACGTGCGGCGCGTTAAGCGGCTTAAACTCTTCTTTTTTACGTGTTAAAGTATTATAAACAAACAAATTTTGTTGCATGGTGGCAAACTTACGATTTTTCGGTTTTAGTTGCGTGGTTGGATTAAGTTGATTAAGTGAGTGGTTTAATTTTACAATCCTATAACTTACTTAACTAGTCACCTGATCAACAACTCACTTTAATATCAGATCAGCACATACCGGGTAATGGTCTGATAATTTTTTTTCGATAATTTTATAGCTGGCCACATCAAATTGCTGCGAGGTCATAACGTAATCTATCTGATAATTAGGAAAATCACCATTGTAGGTGCGCCCAAGGCCAAAACCTTTTTCGCGAAACGCATTTTTCAATCCTGTAGCCATTTGGTTCACGGCGTATGACGAAGGCGTATCATTAAAATCGCCTGCTATAATATACGGATACGGACATTGGCTTGCATGTTTTTTTATTATAGCAACCTGCTCACTACGCTTTATAAAGGCCCTTTTTAGTTTTCCGCCCAACCTTTTGGTCGACGATAGATCTGTTTTACCGCTTTTTGTTACAGTGTCTATATACCGGTAATCTTCCGGTTCAAAATTAATAGATTGCAGGTGCACGCTATATAGCCTAAAAACATGTTCATTCTTTTTTATATCGATATATAAGCATTGATTACCGCTATATAGTGGCGAAAGCTGTATTAATCCTTTGGCTATAATAGGAAATTTTGAAAAAACCGCTATGCCCATTTTTTCATCATTATTGCCAGAAAAACTTTCGAAGTAATAGTTGTCTGATCCAATGATCTTCTTAATAGAATCAATCATAGCATACTGGCCCCGATTGCGGGTATAAAACTCTTGTATACCTATAACGTCAGGCTGTTGGTTGGTTATGATCTCTAATATTTCATGCTTGGTAGATATGTCTTTACTTGATCCATATTTTTTAAAATCATGTACATTATAGGTCATTAACAGCACAGCATTTTTTGCTGTAGATTTTAGCATATTACTGCCTCCTATGTGAAAACCAATGTTGTTCTTTAACACATTGCTGCCGCAGAGTATGCCCAAAACAGATATCAGCACCAGCCATTTTTTGCGGAACGCCCAGTAAGCAATCATAATTACATTACCCAGCAGTATAAGGGGGTATGCCAGGCCGAAAAACGCGATTGTCCAATGTTTTTGAGGATCAGTTATCGGGGCCAGGTAACTAACAAGCAAAGCCAGGACGAAACCACAGTTTATCCATAAAAACACCTTATCAATAATGGGTAATTTTTGCTTTGCCTTCATTTTTTGCTGGCGCGAAATAAAGTTTCTTTTTCCTGCTTACTCAGGTTATCATATCCCGTTGTCGAAATTTTATCTAATATATGGTCAACTTCTTCCTGCCGTGGCGTACCCGATGAAGGTTTATCACGGTTGGTTGATGCTACCTTTAACTTAGTTTTTCTTTTAAATATATTAGCTATAAAAGCTATCATATCGCGGCCATTTTGCAATTGCCTTACATAAGTAAAACCGAACAACGCGCCGCCTAAATGCGCTATCTCGCCACCGGCATTAGCTCCTGTAATACCCAAAAATCCCATAGCGACATAAAACAAAGCTATCCATTTTAACCGGATGGATACTACACCAAACAGCATTATAGTATGGTCTGGCGCAATGGTAGCAGCACCCGCAATTACAGCCATTACAGCAGCGGACGCGCCAACAACAGAAGTTACCAATAAAGCGCCGCTTTGGTTAAAAAGCGGGAAAATATTGTAAATGGCTAAAAACAAAACCGCGCCCGAAAGTCCCCCTAGTAAATATACGCCTAAAGTGCGTTTGGTGCCCAAATAGTCTTCAAATATTTGGCCTATGGAGTATAGCCATAGCATATTAAACAACACATGGAAAACACCCGCATGCATAAACATGTAAGTAAGCGGTGTCCAAAAACGTACGGCTAGTTTAGGCAGGTAAGCGGGCAGCGATAGGTACTCTTTACTAAAAGTATCAACTATAGTTGTACGAAATACTAACTGCTCAAATATCGACAGAACGCTAATCGCCAAAAAAACAAAAACATTAATGCCAATGAGCAAGTATAATTTACTGCCCGAATAGAACATCTTGTTATTAATATTTTGCCACAAAGTCATAGTCTCTTATATAAAATCTCGTGGGCCTTGTAAGCGCCAGGTTTTTACCAGGATAAAGCCCAAAATGGCCCCGCCCAGGTGTGCAAAGTGTGCCACGTTATCACCGCCGAACTGGCCGACACCTAATGATAACTCAATTAAAACATATACCGGAATAATGTATTTTGCTTTAACCGGTACCGGGATAAACATGATCATTAATTCGGCATTTGGGTAAAGCATACCAAATGCTATCAACAAACCAAATATAGCGCCTGACGCGCCAACCATTGTACCGTGATATATATCATATAGTTTTTGCGCCTGACTGCCATAGATCAAATAAGAAGAATCCAACTCGGGTGAAGCAATACTTATATGCCCGGTTATAGCATGCACTTCATAAGCCTGAACCATCATTTGCAATACCAATGCGCCAATGCCGCAAATAAAATAAAAGGCCAGGAAACGCTTCGACCCCATAACATATTCAACAATGCCGCCAAAAGAGTATAGGGCGAACATGTTAAAAATAATATGCATCCATCCGCCATGCATAAACATATAGGTAATGGGCTGCCACGGTTTAAATAATGGCGAATTAAAATAGTACACGCCAAACATTGCACCTACCGGGTCATTGGCACCATCGGCAAAACCATGACTATAATAAAGGGACGGCAGGAAGCATAAAATATTTATAATTAACAGGTTTTTTACAACCGGCGGAAGGTTTGCGAACGGGGACTGCATAGGTGTTTAAATATAATTCAATTTATCGGGTTATTTTTCAAACCGCTCTAATAATTCATTTAGTGTAAAGGTACTAATTACAGGCTTGCCATTAAGGGCAAGGTTTGGCATTTGGCAGGCAAAAAGCTGGTCGGTTAATAAGTTCATCTCTTCTGACGATAGCTTTGTACCCGCTTTAATAGCCGCGTTGCGGGCCAATGACCTGGCCAGGTTATCGCGCTTGTCTAACTTTAATATGGCCAGGTTGTTTTTAAATCCTTCCAGCAAACGCTCTAATAATTCATGTTCGCCTACATTGTTTAGGTCGGCAGGTATGCCTTCAACCACTACGGTATTTTTACCAAACTCACGCAGGTCAAAACCCAGCGCCCGTATATCAGGCATCAGCTCACGTAATAACTCAAAATCGGCACTGTTTAGTGTAAGCGATTGTGGGAATAAACTCTGCTGGCTCACGCCCGAATGGTTTTGCAACTGCTGTAAAAAACGCTCATACAAAATACGCTCATGCGCGGCCTGCTGACTGATCAGCATAAACCCCGATTTTATTTGCGACATGATGAACCGGTTATGGATCTGGAAAAACTGCCTGTCGGTTGATTTGGCTATCTCCTGCTCATTAACGGCTAAAGTTTCTTCAACGTGTATTTCCTGTTGCGTGGTAGTATCTCTTTTACTGATCTCATACAGTGTATCCCAGTTTTTGGGGATGGGGTTGCTACGGCTACCGCCACCACTATCACGTAAAAACGGAATCTCCCGATCAGTCTTTTTATCAGTAAACGGGTTAAAATCAGGGTTAAACTGTATAACCGGTGCTACTATCTGGTCGAACGGTGTTGGGGTGATCAGGTGTTCGATGCTGTTTTCCTGGTCAAAATCCAGGCTTGGCGTAATATTATATCGCCCTAAAGAACGCTTAACCGCCGAGCGGATGATCGCATAAATAGCTTTCTCGTCCTGGTATTTTATCTCTGTTTTGGTCGGGTGTACATTGATATCAATTTTTGACGGATCAATATCAATAAACAATACATACAGCGGGTAAGTATCATCAGGCAGTAACTCCTCAAAAGCAGTCAGCACCGCATGATTTAAATATGGGTCCTTAATAAACCTGCTGTTTACAAAAAAGAATTGCTCGCCGCGGGTGCGTTTGGCAAACTCGGGCTTGCCTACAAATCCGCGCAGGTTAATAATGGTGGTATCTTCCTCAACCGGCACCAGGCGCTGGTTGTAGTTATTGCCAAACAGGTGGATAACGCGCTGCTTTAATGTAGTCGAAGGTAAATGATAAACCTCCTGCCCGTCATGATGGAGGGTAAAAAACACCTCGGGGTGCGCTAATGAAACTCGTTGAAACTCGTCAATAATATGGCGCATCTCTACCGGGTTGCTCTTTAAAAAGTTACGGCGTGCCGGTATATTGTAAAATAAGTTCTTAACGGATATGGATGTACCCGCATTAGCGGCACAAGCCTCCTGCTTTAATACTTCAGATGCTTCAATAAATATTTGCGTACCCAACTCATCTTCATGGCGGCGGGTTTTTAGCTCAACCTGCGCAATAGCGGCAATAGAAGCCATCGCCTCGCCCCTGAAACCCATGGTGCGGATAGCAAAAAGATCCTCGGCTTTTTTAATTTTTGACGTGGCGTGGCGCTCAAAGCTCATACGGGCATCGGTACCGCTCATGCCGCAGCCATTATCTATTACCTGTATCAATGATTTGCCGGCATCTTTAACAATCAACTGTATCTTATCCGCCCCGGCATCAATCGCATTTTCTATCAGTTCTTTTACTGCGGATGCGGGTCGCTGCACTACTTCGCCGGCGGCGATCTGGTTAGCTACTGAGTCCGGTAAAAGCTGAATTATATCTGACATTTATAAAATTTCCCTTCTCCGCCAACGGGCGGATCGTTTTCGATGCTAAATTAAATATTTGATGCCATAACTTTTGGCTTTTTTTACCTCACCTTTGGAGAGGGGTTGGGGTGAGGCCAAATTAATTATAACTTTATCATCTGATAGTTGTATATACTTAAAGTGTAATATATTTATACCACATATCACCTGTATGAGAAAATTATGGCCCATCCTGCTGCTTTTTGTGGCAGCCTGCAAGCAAAAAGAGTATAATGCCGATCTTCTGGTAAAAAACGCGGTAGTATATACCGTGGATAGCGCATTTACAACAGCCAACGCGTTTGTGGTTGATGCCGGTAAAATTGTTGCCGTAGGCGATGTCGCTGCATTGGAAAATAAATACCTTGCCCATGAGGTTATTGATGCCGGGGGCAAAGCTATATATCCCGGTTTTATTGATGCCCATGC